>DATJRF010000092.1:0-20722 GCA_035505015.1 Verrucomicrobiia bacterium
GCCGAAGCAACCACGATGGAAAACGAGCGAGGCGATAGTCGCTGTTGGCTCTTCCGCGCACGATGAGTCGCGTTACTCCCGCGGCACGCCGTTCCAGCGTGAACGACCACGAAGACATCCAACCTCGTGTCGAAGACGGCACCGCGAGGACAAGCATATGCGGCGGCGCGGCCTGCGTCACGATGAAGGCATCTTTAGCGCCCGGTAGCGCAGGGAAAAGCATCCCTACTTCCACGTGCTGAAGGTCCGGCACAACGCGCGAGACGCTGGGCCGGCCCCCGTTGTCGATGAGATCGTAGCTGTACCAACCGGCCCTCCCTGCCCCCATCTGCGCCAGCCACGGCCAAACCGCTTCCACGTCGGCGTGAATCGAGATGGCGTGCGTGATGGAAACGATCGGCTTTGCGATCAGGTCGTCGCCGCAAAGCCGTGCCGATCGTTCCGCGGAGGTCGGCTGCACGGATCGTGCGCGCTGAGCCACGGGAAACGTCGCAACCATAAACTGTGCGACGACGCCAATCAGCGCGGGTGTTCCTTTGAACGCCAGCGCCGCGAGCGTGAGCTCGAGCCCCTGCAGAACGGAGAATCCTACCAAGCCCATGACGACCCGCGCGCCGAGGGTGGCGGGAACACGGAAGCGCCGCACGGCCCAGCGTGAAACGAACCACGCGGCGACAACCATAAACGGTATTTCTATGGCAACAGCGGCCGTGGCTCCGACGCGCGGCGTGAGAAGAGATAGGCGCAACGAACCGGCGACGAAACCAACGGCAAACACCATAGCACCGAAGGCCGCTCCACCGAAAATCTCAGGCCGAGCCCGCTTCATCGGGTTCCTCCGCGTATTTTGGGGCCCGCCCGCTGGTTCTTCATTTCCTGGGGAACCCGCGAGCTTGAAACGCCTGCCCGGGCGTTCGGATGCGGGCGCGTGCGCCGGAGTGCCAGCGTCGGCGTCGAGCAAGCAAGAAGGCGCACGTACCGCGCTCGCCGGAGGCATCGCCGTGAAACAGCATGTGGGTTTTCCGTTTACGCTAGTCGACGCCGTCGCAATCGCCGCCACCGATCGTGCCCGCACGCCAATGGCGGTAGCGCTTCTCTCCAGCGTGCTGCTCGCAGGCTGTCAGAGCCCTGGCGCTCCCACGCTCGCCTCCGGCGGTGCGCCGAACCCGCGGATTGCCGCTCCCGCAGCGCGCGCCTCGACGCTCTTCGTCAGCGGAGGAAACGCTCCGCTGCGAATCCTTGCCCTCGCTGCTACGTCGAAATCCGCGAAGCCGCTCCGGACGATCGGAAATCCGTCAAAGCTCTTCGGCAACAATTTTTTCATCACCTATGACGCGCCGAGCGACCGTCTCTGGTTGACGAACTGCCCGTACAATCGCTCGAGCAGTCCGGTCGTCGCATTCGATGCCGACGCGACCGGAGACGACGTTCACCCGGACGTCTTGATTCACGGATCCAAGACGACCTTGTCTCAGTGTCAGCTCGGCATCGGCGTCGACCGCAGCGGATACGTCTACGTCTCCGACCAGGCGAAGCAAGGGCACAGGTTTTCCGGCCAAGTCGCGGTCTTTGCTCCGGGCCAGCAAGGAGACGTCGCGCCGTCACGCAGGATAGCGGGGATCAAGGCGGACTTCCGTTCGCCATCGGGCCTCGCCATCGACGCTCGCGGCCGATTGTACGTCGGAAACACGTGCTTCGATCTGCGGCCGATCTGCACGAGCGGGATCAACATCTACGCGCCGGGGGCATCCGGTGACGTTGCGCCAATCGCCAGGATCGAGGGCCCGAAGACGGGGCTCTACTCCGCGACGGGGCTGGCCTTCGATTCCTCCGGGTACCTCTACGTGTCCGATTACGAGACGAACCGCATCCTGGTCTTCGCGCCGAATGCGAAGGGCGACGTCGCGCCGGTACGCATCATCGCCGGCGGAAAAACGCATCTGCGTAGCCCCTCCGGAATCGCCGTAGACGGCGCCGGCTACATCTACGTCGGCAACATCGTGTACACGGAGTCGCAGCTGCGCAAATGGCCGCTGCTGGTCTTCGCGCCGGACGCCGACGGCGACGTCGCCCCGGTGCAGTCGATCGTCCCGAAGGTGACGCCGTTCGTACAAACCTCGGGAGTCGCGCTCCGGTAACGATTCAGGCTCCACGTGTCGTACCGCGAACTCGACAATCCCGCCAACCAAATACTCAAGGCGGAGATAGGCCATCTGCTCAAACGCCCGGCCGGGCGGCCAGCGTACTCCGTGTAACGCTGCTTGAGGGCGGAAACGCTTAGCTACGGGCACTTCACGGGATGCCGGGCGAGCCAGGCTTCCGCGAGCGTTACTGCGGTCAACGTAAGACCCCTTGGGATTTCTGCGCCGCTCGCGTAGACGCCGACGCCGAACATGCGCGACTTACGCTGGTTTGGCTCGGCGCTGCAAAGAGGCGCCGCGTTATGCACGAAATCGAAGACGCCGTAGTCGCCAACGTAGCGCCAAAAAGCAAGCAAGGGTGAGACGGGCCAAGGGCGACCGGCATGCAACGCGAGGGCGGCCGACGGTGACATTGCCGTTGACTCGGCAAAGGTAGGATCGATGCGGTGAACGCCCGCGGCGTCGCGGAGTTCAACATGCACATGCACCACCGAGTCCACCGCGGCCGCGTTCACGCGTGCGTTTGCAAGTTGGAATGCTCGGCCCTTTCGCGCATGATTCGTGACCGCCTCCGACGGCCGCAAGAGCGCCGGCAGCGAAGCGCTCCTCGTCTCTGAAATCGCAGGCGTGATCGGAAGGCCGATGAAGGCCGTTGGCCCCAACGGAAATGCGCCACCCTGGGCTGTTGCACTCGCACTGTCGCGCGCAAGAAGGGTAAGCTGGGCCGCGACGTTCTCTCCAGAGAAGGAACGCTCGAAGATAAATGTATGCTCGTTAGGCCCGCTCGATCCGCGCACGCTCCAGCCATCTTCCTTGGCCGCATCAAAGGCGAACGCGGCCGGACCTCCAAGTTGCGAGGCCACGGAAAATGCCTCGTCATCGAGGGTTTCCCTGTATGTGATTACTTCTCGCCCTTTCGCCGCCACGTCGATCGTTTGGGTGACGTCCAGCCTACAAGCCGTAAGCACCAGAAGAAACACGGCGCAAAGTAGGGAACGAGGCATGCGCCGGCGATTTATCTCGTGCGAGCGTGTTTCCTGCGCATTTTGAAACGGCGATGTTTCACGCGCGAGTCGTTAGCGGCGACAGGCCGGGCCGGGCCCATGTCGGCCGCCCGTTTCAACCCGTATCCAGCGGATAAATCGTGCGAAAAGACAATTAAGTTCGCATACTTCTCTTCGACCTTGCAAATTGCGGTGACGTCAGCAACGTAGCACCACGACGAGAGCACGTCGATGTATTGAGTGACGGTCACCAAAGCCTTACCGTAAATCCCTTTCGAGCCGCCGCAGGACGATTCCGGTCGCCTGCGCCGCCGCCGGCCCAGCCGCCCCTATCGCGATGCCACGAAGACCGAATCAAACGGCCCACTTCCTAGGGGGACTCTCACGTCCACGTGCGTCACGCTATCGTTATCGACGACGTACAGCACCAGATCGTCCTTCGAAATCGCGAAACAGATTTGGTGGTACTGCTTGCCCCCGACCGTGACGTCGGCGGTGAAACAATTGGCTGCTCTAATCGAGCCCAAGCCGCTGGCAATCGTGGTTCCACCTTTGAAGATGTAGATATGAGCGTCTACCAAGCCCGGCGGCGTCGTTACGACCGAAAACTCGCCGCTCGAAAGGGCGTCGCCAGCCGTCGCCGGTTTCGTGAGTCCTGCGATCGCGTTCATTTGACCTGGATAGTAGGTCGGACCGTTCCCACGCCGCGCCCAAGGCGGCGCGGCGGTCTCAACGAGTTTCTTGCTCTCGAGCAAGTACTCGCCGAGCGTAAGTGGCCCGGCCCAGTAGAGCGCGTTGCCCGACTGCACCACCAAATACGCGGGCCCGCATTCGGGAATAGGCGGCTCCTGAAATAGCGAGCCGTTCCTGCTTTGCGACCACACTTGGACAGCCCCGTCGCCCGACGAGCCGCCCAAGGGGCACCTCGTCCTTTGCTCCTTTTGCGCCACGTACAACGTCGACGCGCCTTTCGCGTCGGTGTAGAAGGCCATCTTGTCGGGGAACTCGTGCCCCGTCTGGTAGGTCTTCTGCAAGCTCAGCCGATTTGCGGAGTATTTTAGCGCGAAGATCTGGCCGACGTCCCCGTCGGCATAGAGTTCGGACGCAGCGCCGGTCGCCGGCGCGATGATCTGCAACGGCGACGGCACCGGCACGGGCTCGATCCCTGAGTTTGCGAGCGCGTGCGTTGCCGTTATCGTCAGCGCCACGATCTCACCCGAGAAACAGGCCACGAAAGCGAGGTCGCCGCTCGGCGCGACGGCAATGCCGTCGGGGTAGCTGCAGCCCGACGGAAGCGCCAGATTCGAACCGAGGGGCGTCAGCGGCCGTTGCGCGCCGGGCGTGAACGCGTACTGCGAAACGTCGTTGCTCTGAGAGTTGACGGAATAGAAGTACCCGAGCGGGGTCGGCTCTGCAGTCGCGGCGTGCGTCGTCAGCGCGCTCCCGGGCATCACGCCGGACGGTTGCGTCGCGTTGCACGCAATTGCCGCGAGCGCAAGCATCCACGCGCCCAGAACAAAGCGAAACGTTTTCATGCTCGACCTCCCCTGGTATACCTGACCGTCCTCAATTGGCATAACCCCGCTAAAAGGTGGACCGATTGGCCCGCTTGCGGAGCAGATCGCGATTGCGCTCGTTAAGACTAACTAGCGAAAAACGACTCATACGTATTGAGTTTAGCCAAGTTCGACGTCTGACCGCCCCTTCGGAGATCGGCTAGGCACCTGCCTAGCCGGAGCGGCGGCTACTGCTTCACCAGGACGATCTCGAACACGTTCGGCTTCTGTACCGTCACGAACGAGCTCTGCAGACAGTAGTCGTCGATTCCGAAGGCGTAGGCCAAGTGCTCTTGCGTATTCTCGTGAATGTACTTCGCGTAGAAGTTTGTCTGCTTCCCCTGGTAAAAGGCGCTCGTATCTTTACAGTAGGCCGAGACGGGATCCACGCCGATCGTCGTGTCGGTCAAAAGCGTCGAACGGTTCATCGCCGACAAGAACGCACCGCGAATCTGGTTGTTCACGTCTTCCTGCTGCGGCGTGCTGCTCTTGCAGCCGGAGACGCAGATATCCGAGCAGGCGAAGACTTCCTTCGTCGTCGGTTTTCTCAGAGAGATGGGTTCCAGATTCGTTTGGCCCGTTACCGGCGAGAAGACCAGCTTGTCGCTCTGAATCGATCCGTTCCAGGTGGCGCCCTGGTTCGTCACGACAACCATCTTGTCGGTCGAGTATTTGGTCCAAACGTCGTCGATGTATCCGTCGTAGTAGTCGGCTTTGAAGACCGGGCCGTTCTTGCCGGCGAACGGCTCCAGCCCGACATCGGGCGCGAGGACGCGGTTGAGACCGGGAAGGACCAGATCTGCGAAGTCCGGCTGCGACTTCATGCTGTTCAGGAACTTCGTGTAGCCGCCCTCCAGCCATCCGCGCGTGTAGTCCAGCTTCGTGCCGGTCAAGCTTTCGCCGGCGATGTGAAAATCGATCGGAATATTGACCGATTGCACCAAGGTCAGATTCCCGTTCCAACCCGCGTCCGAGGGATACCACAACGTCCATTCGACGAAATCGAAGACGGTTTCGTAGTTGACGTTCTGCGCGGTCGAATCGAAGCCGATCGGCGGCGAAGGGATCCCCGCGTCGTTGACCTGCAGCAGCAGTTTTTTGGCGAACGAGAAGTACAACCTAGCGGCCCGCATCGGCGGCAGCATCAGTTTGGAAACGTCGGATAGCTGGAACGAGTAATCCGCCGTGTATTTCAGGCCGGTCGAGGCGCACCGCTCGATCGCGCCGGTCGCGGGATCGGTCAGATGATACCAATCGTTGTCCGGCGGAATCCCCTGGCCGTAGAGGAGAAAGTAGACGTCCTTATCCTGGTAAGCACCGGACTTGTTCGAGAGGGAGAGCGCGAGCAGTTCGGCTGCGCTCCTACGCTTGCCTAGACCGCGTGCAGGCAGGCTCGTGGAAGCGCCGGGCATCGACGGGTTACCCGCGCAAGCGGCCAGCGCAGCGGTCGACGCCAGCGATGCAATAAAGGCCTTACGATCGGTCACGGTGGCTCCTTTGCAACAGCGTCAAAGTGAGGCGGACTCCTTCGTCTTCTTTCGTCGCCCGGCCTATGCTCGGGAGGGCAGCGTGGCGTAGTAGGCGGCGATGCGGGCGACGCCTTCGCGGATGCGCTCCAGGGGCGAGACCCAGCTCAGGCGCAGCCAGCTTTCGAAGACGGCGCCGAAGGCGCTGCCGGGGATCGCGAGCACGTCGTGCTCTTCGATGAGCGTCGTCGCGGCGTCGAGCGATGAAACGCCGCTCGGAAGGCGCACGGCGGCGTAGAAGCTGCCCTCGGGCGCTACGAAGCGCAAGCCGCTCGCGTGCAGCGCCGCGGCGACGCCGGCACACTGCTCCCGGTACCACGGCGCGTGCTCGCGCACGCCCTCGAGCTGCATGAAGACGTGCCGCGCGACGTACTGGGCGAAGGTGTCGGCGCAAGAGGTCACCCATGCGTGCGTCTTGACCGCTTGCTCGATGAACTCGTGCGGCGCCAGGATCCAGCCGAGACGCAATCCCGTGAGGGCGTTGCTCTTGGAGAGCGAGTTGGTGACGATCGTGTGCGGGTAAATCTCCGCAAAGTACGCGGCGTTCTCGACGAAGGTCTGTTCCCGATAGATCTCGTCGTGAATCACCCAGACCGGGCGCCCCTTGCGGCGTTCGAGCGCGTGAACCAGACGTTGCGCCTGCTCCTGCCCGAAGACGCGGGCCGTCGGATTGCACGGCGAGCAGAGCACGATCGCGCGGGTATGCTCGCCGATCGCCGCGGCAATTCGATCCGCGTCGAAGGCGAAATCGCGCTCCTCCTGCATCGCGACGCAGCGCACCCCAACGCCTTCGAGTGCGGCCATCTTCGTGTAAGCGGGAAAGGCCGGCTCGACGATCAGCAACTCGTCCTGTGCCGGGTCGAGCAGCGTCTTGAGCGCGACGTACATCGCCTCTTGCGATCCCGCCGTGACGCAGACGTTGGCCGCCCGGTGCATATCGGGGTAGTGGTAGTAGCGCGCGATCGCCTCGCGCAGCTCGTGATCGCCGGCGTTGGGGGTGTACTTGATGCCGTTCTTCGCGATCGCCGCCATCGCGTAGGCGAAATGCTCCGGGTTCGGCGGCAGCGACGGCTCGCCGAGCCCGAGATCGATCGAGCTCGGCCGCTTCTTGGCGGCGACGTTGCGGATCATCGAGCCCGGGATCTGCAGCACGCGCGGGTTCATACCGCAACCTCGTACTCGCGCAAGGCCGCGTTGAGCGAGGTCTTGCGATCGGTCGATTCGCCGCGCGTGCCGATGACGAGCGCGCACGGGACGCCGAACTCGCCGGCCGCGAACGTCTTCGGCAACGTTCCGGGAATCACGACCGCGCGAGCGGGAACGCGGCCCTTGCTCGTGACCGGCGCCGCCCCGCGCACGTCGACGATGGGCGTGCTCGCGGTGAGCACGACGCCGGCGCCGACCACCGCTTCGCGCTCGATTCGTACGCCTTCGACCACGATCGCACGCGAACCCAGAAAGGCGCCGTCTTCGACGATAACCGGCGACGCCTGCGGCGGCTCGAGGACACCGCCGATCCCGACGCCGCCCGAGAGGTGGACGTTCTTGCCGATCTGCGCGCAGGATCCGACCGTCGCCCAGGTGTCGACCATCGTCCCTTCGTCGACGTAGGCGCCGACGTTGACGAAGGCCGGCATCAGAATCGCGTTGCGGCCCAAGAAGCTGCCGTAGCGCGCGACGCCCGGCGGAACGCAGCGCACGCCGAGCTTCTTATAGTTCTTCTTCACCGGCAGCTTGTCGTAGAAGACCAGGGCGTCGCGTTCGCGATCGCCCATCCAAACCGACTCGCGGCGCGCGAAGTAGAGCAGGATCGCTTGCTTCACCCATGCGTGCGTCACCCACTCGTCGCCGTTCGGCTCGGCGACCCGCAGCGTGCCTTCGTCGAGGGCCGCGATCGCGTCGTCGACGGCGCGCCCTTCGCGCCCGCGCAGGTCGCCCTCCCCGCGCACGAGCGCCTCGATGCGTTCTTTGAGTCGTTCGTTCTCTTCACCGGTCATCGGCGGGTACGGTTGGCTGGAAAGGTGCGCCTCACCCGCGAAGACCGAGGTCATGAAAGCGTACCGGCTCTTCACCGACGGCATGCGCTTCGACGAGGTCCCCGTTCCCGTCGCACGCGACGGCGGCGTCCTTCTGCGCGTCGCCGGAGCGGGGGCTTGTCACTCCGATCTCACCGTCGAGGCGCTCGCGGCAGGCGGAAAACTGCCCTGGCCGATGCCGTTTACGCTCGGGCACGAGATCACGGGCTGGCTCGAGACGCCGGTGGCGGGCTTTGCAGCGGGCGCCGCGGTGGCCGTCTATTCGGCCTGGGGCTGCGGAGCGTGCAATCAATGCCGCGCCGGCAGCGACAACTACTGCGAGCGCCCGGAGCGGCTCTTCGGCCCCGGGCTCGGGCGCGACGGCGCGATGGCGCCGTACGTGAGCGTACCCGACGCGCGCTATCTCGTGCCGCTCGGCGACCTCGACCCGCTCGATGCCGCTCCGCTCTCCGACGCCGGCGTGACGCCCTACCACGCGATCAAGCGCGCGCTGCCGCTGCTCGTACCGGGAGCTGCGGCGCTCGCAATCGGGATCGGCGGCCTCGGCCACATGGCGATCCAAATCCTGCGCGCGCTCGCGCCGGTGCGCGTCATCGCGCTGGATGCCTCCGAAGAGAAGTTACGCCTCGCGCGCGATCTCGGCGCCGACGCGACGGTGCTCGCCGGCGACGACGCGGCGGCACGGGTCCGCGAAGCCAACGGCGGACGCCCGGTCGACGCGGTCTTCGATTTCGTCGGCGAGACGAGTACGATGGACGTCGCGCGCAAGAGCGTTCGTTCCGGCGGCGAGATCGCGCTGGTCGGCTTGGGCGGCGGAACGCTGCCGATGCGCCAGGGCGCGCTGCCGTACGGCGTGCGCGTCTCGATCACGTTCTACGGCTCGATCGAGGACCTGCGCGAGACGATCGCGCTCGCCCAGGCCGGCCGCATCTCGGCGCGCGTCACGCGCTACCCGCTCGACCGCGCCGACGAAGCCTTCGCCGCCTTGCGTGACGGCACGCTCGAAGGCCGCGCGGTCGTCTGCCCCAACTCCTCGAGCTTCGGCGCCCCGCCCTTAAAGCAAGCTTAAGGCCGGCCCGCGCGGCGCGCGCCGGGCGCTCGGTATGGAAAGCGCCTCTGAAGGCGAACTCCATCCTCTCCCTCCCCCGGGGACCCGATCGTCGCTTCGTGCTCGCTATAGAAACGAAGGAGAATCCGTGCCGAATTCGCCGGCCGACGAGCAACGCATCAACGCCATCCGCTTCTTGGCGGTCGACGCCGTCCAAAAGGCCAACTCCGGCCATCCCGGCCTGCCGATGGGCGCCGCCGCCATGGCCTACACCCTTTGGACGAAGCACCTGCGCTTCAACCCCAAGGATCCGAGCTGGCTCAACCGCGACCGGTTCGTGCTCTCGGCGGGCCACGGCTCGATGCTGCTCTATGCGCTCCTGTACCTCACCGGTTACGACCTGAGCCTGGACGATCTCAAGAACTTCCGCCAGTTCGGCAGCAAGACGCCGGGGCACCCGGAGTTCGGGCGAACGGCCGGCGTCGAGGCGACCACCGGACCGCTCGGTCAAGGCGTCGCCAACGCCGCCGGCATCGCGCTCGAAGAGGCACATCTCGGCGCCGTCTACAACCGCGAGGACTACCCGGTCGTCGATCATTTTACGTACTGTCTGTGCGGCGACGGCGACTTGATGGAAGGGATCAGCCAAGAGGCGATCTCGCTCGCGGGGCACCTCAAGCTCGGCAAGCTGATCGCGCTCTACGACGACAACCACGTCTCGCTCGCCGGCCCCACCGATATCACGCTCACCGACGATCCGGTCGCGCGCTTCGATTCGGCCGGCTGGCACACGCAGTACGTCGACGTCGGGCACTGCAACGACGTCTTCACCATCGATCAGGCGATCCAAGTCGCGAAGAACGTCACCGACCGCCCGTCGCTGATCGCGATCCGCACGCACATCGGTTTCGGCTCCCCCCGTCAGGACACGTACCTCGCTCACGGCGAGCCGCTCGGACCCGAGAACGTCAAGAAATCGAAGGAAGAGCTCGGGTGGCCGCTCGAGCCGGATTTCTACGTGCCCGACGACGTGCTCGCGTTCTACCGCGAGGTGGGCGCGCGCGGCGCCGATCTGCAAGCGCGCTGGCAATCGCTCTACGACGGCTGGAAACGCGACAACCCGGAGATGGCGTCGCGGCTCGAGCGGATGCGCCGCGGCGAGCGCCCGGCGAACCTGCCCTGGCCGACGTTTACCGCCGAGAACGGCAGCGTAGCCACGCGCGACGCCGGCGGCACCGTGATGAACGCGATCGCGCAGAGCCTGCCCGAGCTCGTCGGCGGCTCGGCGGATCTCGATCCTTCCACCAAAACGTATCTCAAGGAGTGCGGCGACTTCCAGCCCGGCAGCTACGCGGGCCGCAACATTCACTTCGGCGTGCGCGAGCACGGAATGGCCGCGATCTGCAACGGCATCGCTTACGGCCAGACGCTGCTGCCCTTTGCGGCGACGTTCTTCAACTTCGTCGAGTACTGCATGCCGGCGCTGCGCCTGACGGCGCTCTCCGAGATCCACGCGATCTACGTCTTCACCCACGACTCGTTCTTCCTCGGCGAGGACGGCCCCACGCATCAGCCGATCGAGCAGCTCGCCACGCTGCGCGCGACGCCGAACTGCGTGGTCGTGCGGCCCGCCGACTCGCTCGAAACGCTCGAAGCGTGGAAGCTCGCGGTCGCGGCCAAGAAGGCGCCGTGGGTGCTCGTGCTCACTCGCCAAAAGCTCCCGTTCCTGGGCACGCGCGATGCGCGCGTCGATCGCGGCGCGTACGTCTTGGCCGATGCCGCCGGCACGCCCGATCTGATCCTCATCGCGACCGGCTCGGAAGTCTCGCTCGCCGTGGACGCAAAGAAGCTCCTCGAGCAGAAGGGCGTGCGCACCCGGGTCGTCTCGATGCCGTCGTGGGAGCTCTTCGACGCGCAGCCGCAGGCGTACCGCGACGAGGTTCTGCCGCCCGGGACGACCGCGCGAATCTCGATCGAAGCCGGCGCGACGCTCGGGTGGTCGCGCTACGTCGGCGACCGCGGCATCGCGTTCGGCATCGACCACTACGGTCAGTCGGCGCCGGCCGCCGCGCTCGCGAACGCCTTCGGCTTCACGCCCGAAGCCATCGCCAAGCTCGCCCTCGATTCATTCTCACTCGCCGTTCGATAGGAGAGTCCGTGAGCAACCAACTGCAGCAACTGCTCGAAGCCGGTCAAAGCGTGTGGCTGGACAACGTCCGCCGCAGCATGTTCGCCTCGGGCGAGCTCGATCGCCTGATCGAGCGAGGCCTGCGCGGCATGACCAGCAATCCGACGATCTTCGAGAAGGCGATCGGCGCGGGGAACGATTACGACGAGCAACTGCGCTCGCTGATCTCCGAAGAGAAGAACGCCGATAGCCTCTTCTGGGATCTCGCGATCCAGGATATTCAAAGCGCCTGCGACGCTTTCAAGGGCGTCTACGCATCGTCGGGCGGCAACGACGGCTTCGTGAGCCTCGAAGTCTCGCCGCTGCTCGCGCACGAGACGCAGGGCACGATCGCGATGGCCAAGGAGCTGTGGGCGCGCGTCGCCCGGCCCAACCTCATGGTGAAGATTCCCGGCACCAAGGAAGGCCTGCCGGCGATCGAAGAGTGCATTTACGAGGGCCTCAATATCAACGTCACGCTGATCTTCTCGACCGAGATGTACGAGAAAGCGGCGCGCGCCTACGTCAAGGGCCTGCAGCGCCGCGTTGCCGAGAACAAGCCGATCGACCGGATTCGCTCGGTCAACTCGGTCTTCGTCAGCCGCATCGACACCGCCGTCGACAAGCTGCTCCAAGAACGTATCGCCAAAGGCGAGAAGCTCGAAGGGCTGCTCGGCAAAGCCGGCGTCGCCGGGCTGAAGATGACCTACCAGCGCTTCAAGGACATCTTCGAGAGCGACGAGTTCGCGGCGCTGCGCGCCAAGGGCGGCACGCCCCAGCGCCCGCTCTGGGCTTCCACCTCCACCAAAAATCCGGCCTATCCCGATCTCATGTACGTCGAGACGGTGGTCGGGCCGGAGACCGTCAACACGATGCCGCCGGCCACGCTCGACGCGCTGCTCGACCACGGCACGGTGACGCCGGATACCGTCGAGTCGGGCATCCGCGAGGCGCAGGACGCGCTCAAAGCGCTCGCCGATGCGAAGATCTCGCTCTTCGAAGTAACCGCCGCGCTGCAGACCGAGGGCGTTTCATCCTTCTGCGACTCCTTCGCGGCGCTGCTGGGAGCGATCGTCTACAAACAGAAGCTGCTCGAATCGGGCGAGGAGCGCGTCGCGCTCGCGATGGGCTCGGCGCAGCCGCACTACGATGCCGCCCTCGACTCGCTCGCCAAAGCCGACTTCCTCAAGCGGCTGTGGGCGCACGATCCGACCTTGTGGTCGAACGATCCGGCGCATCAAGCGATCATCAAGAAGTCGCTCGGCTGGCTCGACATTCCGCAGCACATCCTCGAGTGCGTGCCCGACGTCGAGGCCTTCGGCAACGACGTCGCACAGAAGTTCGAGTACGCGGTCGTTTGCGGGATGGGCGGCAGCTCGCTCGCACCCGACGTGCTCGCCGAGACGCTCGGCGACGAAGGCGAGGACGAGCCGGAGCTGCTCGTGCTCGACTCTACCTCGCCCCAGCAGATCCAGGAGCTCGACGAGCGCATTCACGTCGGCGAGACGCTCTTCATCATCTCGAGCAAGAGCGGCACGACCACCGAACCCAACGCCTTCTACGCCTACTTCCAAGAGAAGGTCGCCAAGAAGCTCGGCGCGGCGGTCGCGAGCCGGAACTTCGTCGCGATCACCGACGCGGGGACCAAGCTCGAAGCCGAAGCCAAGAGTGCGAACTTCCTGCGCTGCTTCGACAACGATCCGACCATCGGCGGACGCTACTCGGCACTCTCGTACGTCGGAGTCGTCCCCGCTGCCGTCGCCGGCTACGACGTCAGCCTGTTGCTCGACCGCGCGCTCGGTGCCATGCACGCCAACGATCGCACCGTCGATCCGAAGCAGGCGCCCGGCGTGCGCTTCGGCGCGGCGCTGGGCGGCCTCGCGACGAACGGCCGCGACAAGGTGACGATCGTCGCCCATCCCGACGTTGCGGCCTTCCCCACGTGGACCGAGCAGCTCATCGCCGAATCGACCGGAAAGGAAGGCAAAGGTATCGTCCCGGTTGCCGGCGAGCCGCTCGGCGATCCGAGCGTCTACGGCAACGACCGCCTCTTCGTCTACGTCGGCGCGAACATGCCGGAACCCGAGCCCGGCGTCGCCGAGAAGCTGGCGGCGCTCGAAGCCGCGGGCCATCCGGTGATTCGCCTGGCGCTCAACGACGAATACGATCTCGGCGAACAGTTCTATCTCTGGGAGGTCGCGGTGGCCGCGGCCGGCTCGCTGCTGGGCATCGACGCCTTCGATCAGCCCAACGTTCAGGAGTCGAAGGATAACACGGTCGCGCTGCTCGAGCAGTTCGCGCGAACCGGCAGCTTCGACGAGCCTAAAGCCAACGTCGAAGGCCCGCACTTCGACGTGAGCTACCTCTCGGGGAGCGCGGGCATCTCGGCGTCGACGCCGGTTCAGGCGCTCGCCGGGCTCTTCGCGCAGCTCAAGCCGGGCGACTACCAGGCGATCACCGCCTACATCGCGCGCAATCCGGCGCACGAGGCGCTGCTCACGGAGCTGCGCTGCAAGATCCGCGACGCGCACAAGATCGCGACGACGGTCGGCTTCGGGCCGCGCTTCCTGCACTCGACCGGCCAGCTCCACAAGGGCGGGCCCGACGAAGTCGTGATCCTGCAGATCACCTGCGACGATCCCAACGACTTCCCGATTCCCGGGATGAGGCTCGGCTTCCGCACGCTGATCAACGCGCAGGCGCTCGGCGATTGGCAGTCGCTCGACAAGCGCCGGCGCCGCGGCGTCCGCGTCCACCTGCGCGGCGACGTGGAGCCGGCGCTGCGCGCGCTGCTCGCGGCGGTCGACGAAGCGCTCGCGGTCCGCGCATGACGGCCACGGTCACGGCCGGCCCCAACGGAGCGGCGACCAATCCGCTGCGGGCCGGCCTGCCGAGCGAGCGCATCACCGATCCCTGCACGATCGTCTTCTTCGGAGCGAGCGGCGATCTGTTCAAGCGGATGCTGCTGCCGGCCATCTACTCGATGCGCCTGGCGGGCAGGCTTCCGTCGGACTTCGCCCTGATCGGCTTCGCACGCTCGGCCTACGACGACGACGCGTTTCGCAAGTACTGCTTCGATCAGCTCATGGAGTTCTCGCCGGCCGATCAGAAGCCCAGCGGCGGCCTGTGGGACGATTTCGCACGGCGTATCAGCTACGTCACCGCCGATTTCAACGACGCCAAGCACTTCACCGATCTCAAAACCAAGCTCGCGAAGAACGACGCCGAGCTGCACACCGGAGGCAACCACCTCTTCTACCTCTCGACCCCGCCGCCGGTCTTCCCCGAGATCGTCAAGCACCTCAAGACCGCCGGGCTCGATCCGCGCAGCAACGATCGCGGCTGGACGCGCATCGTCGTCGAGAAGCCGTTCGGAACCGATCTCGCCTCGGCGCAGGCGCTGCAAAAGACGATCGAGCACGTCTTTCCGGAGAGTTCGATCTATCGCATCGATCACTACCTCGGCAAGGAGCCCGTGCAGGACATCATGGCCCTGCGCTTCGCGAACACGATCTTCGAGCCGATCTGGAACCGCAACTACGTCTCCGACGTGCAAATCACCGCGGCCGAGTCGCTCGGCGTCGAGGAGCGCGGCGGCTACTACGACAACGCCGGCGCTTTGCGCGACATGATCCAGAATCACGTCATCAACCTGCTCGCGCTGGTCGCGATGGAGCCGCCGGTCAGCTCCGATGCCGACGCGATCCGCAACGAGAAGTTCAAAGTGCTCTCTGCGATCACGCCCCCGAGCTACGCGCAAGTCGCCGAGATGTCGGTACGCGGGCAGTACGGCGCCGGTACGATCGGCGGCGTCGCGGTCAAAGCCTACCGCGACGAAGACGACGTGGCGCGCCAATCGAACACCGAGACCTTCGCCGCGGTCAAGTTCTTCATCAACAACTGGCGCTGGGCCGGCGTGCCGTTCTGCCTGCGCTCCGGCAAGCGCCTGGCGCGCAAGGTTTCCGAGATCGCCGTCACCTTCAAGCCGATCCCGCACAAGTTCTACGGCGAGTCGACCGACGAGATCGAGCCCAACGTGCTGGTGCTGAAGATCCAGCCCGAAGAGGGTATCGCGATGCGCTTCGAGGCGAAGGTGCCGGGAGCGAAGGACCACGTGCGCAGCGTCTACATGGACTTCAACTACGGCAGCGGCTTCGGCGTGCAGTCGCCGCCCGCGTACGAGCGGCTGATCGGCGACGCGATGCGCGGCGATCAAACGCTCTTCACGCGCTGGGACGCGGTCGAGCGCGCCTGGGAGCTGGTGACGCCGATCCTCGAGGTCTGGCTGGGCAGCAAGGATTTCTCCTTCCCCAACTACCCGTCGGGCAGCCAAGGGCCGGATGCCTCGTTCACCCTCTTCCCCGGATGGCGCACGCTGTGAGCGGGACGTGTCGCTCAACCTGAGCGCCGTTCTCGGCGAGCTCTCCGCCCGGCGCCGCAGCCGCCCGGATATGACGGTTGCGACGATGACGGTCGTCGCGTACTTCGACGATCCCGCCGTCGGCGAGTGGGCGCGCGACCGCGTGCACGCGCTCGCCGTCAAGCACCCCTCGCGCGCGATCGTCCTCGACGGGACGCAAGACGCCGGCGTGCAGCACGTGCCGGCGGAGTGCGCCGAGCACGAGGACTGCGTGAAGACGCGCGGCGACTGGATCGAGCTCGGCGTTCGCGGCATGGACGCGTTGCTCGTCGAGTCCGCCGTCGCCACCTTACGGCTTCCCGAAGCGCCGGCCGTGCTGCTCTGGGTTGCTCCCGGCGCCGCCGGCGATCCGCGTTTCGTCGCGCTCGCGCGCACCATGCGCACGATCGTCTTCAATACCTCGGTGCTCACCTTCGACGACGCGGCGCTGCGCGAGCTGGTCGCGCTGCAGCGCGAGGGCTACAAAGCGGCGATCGCCGACCTGGCCTATCTGCGCTTGCACCCGTGGCAGGAGGCGATCGCGCACTTCTTCGACCACCCGCAGCACGTCGAAGAGCTCTACGACATCCGGCGCGTCGAGATCGTCTGCGGCTCGGATCCGGAAGCCTACTATCTGCTCGGCTGGCTCGCGAGCCGCCTCGAATGGCTCCCGACCGGCCCCAACACCTTTCGCAACGCGCTGGGCGTCTCGATCGAGTTCTCGATCCAGCGCGAGGGCGTTCCGCGCCGCATTCGCAGGGTCGAGATGCATTCGTCGGGAACGCGCTTTCGCGCCGCAATCGACGACGAGCGCGCCGAAGCCATCGTGATCACCATCGAAGGTGCCAAGACGCACCCGGTCCGCGCGCGCCCGATCAACAACATCGATCTGGCCGCGCTGGTCGAGCGGGCGATCCTGAGCGCACACAACGACCGCATCTTCACCGAATCCTTGTTCGCCGCCGGCGGCGTGCTCGAACGGAGAAAGGACTAAGCTCTTGCCACGAGGCGAACTCCAGATCTGCCGCGATGCCGGCGGCGTCGCCGCAGCCCTGGCCGACTACTTCGTCGACATCGGCTGCACCGCGATTACCGATCGCGGCGTATTTCACGTCGCGCTCTCTGGCGGAAACACGCCGCGCGCCGCCTTTTCGCTGCTGGCGCGGGAGCCGCGCGCGATCGAACTCACCTGGAAGGACGTCTGCATCTTCTTCGGCGACGAGCGCTGCGTCGGGCCCGAGGATCCGCAGTCGAACTACCGGATGGCCGAGGAGACCTTTCTGCGCGAGGTGCCGGTGCTGCCGGAGAACGTGCACCGGATGCGCGGCGAGATCGATCCCGCGCAGGCAGCGGCGGAGTACGCGCAGACGCTGCGCGGCACCCTCGGCGATCCGCCGCGCTTCGACCTCGTGCTGCTCGGGATGGGCCCCGACGGGCACACCGCCTCGCTCTTCCCGGGTTCGCCGCCCAACGAGGACGACGACGCGCTGGTGCGCGCGGTCTACGCCAAATCGCAGATGATGTGGCGCATCACCGTCACCCCGAAGGTGATCAACAGCGCGCGCAACGTCATCTTCGCGATCGAGGGATCCGAGAAGGCGCAGGTTTTCGCGGCGGTCTACAACGGGCCGTTCGAGCCCTCCACCTATCCCTCGCAGATCGTCGATCCCACCGATGGGCGGCTCATCTACTTGGTCGACGAGCTCGCCGCCGGCGTCGTGACCGGCGCGGCCGAAGCGCACTGAAGTACCTGGTCGTTACCGGCGACGATTTCGGGATATCGCCGGAGGTCAACGAGGCGATCGAACGCGCGCATCGCGAAGGCGTGCTGCGCTCGGCTAGCCTCATGGTCGCCGCGCCGTCGTTCGCGGATGCGGTCGAGCGGGCGCGCCGGCTCCCCGATCTGGGGGTCGGCCTGCACGTCGTGCTCGTCAACGGCCGTCCCGCCCTCCCGCCGGAGCGCGTTCCGGATCTGGTCGACCGCAACGGCGAGTTCCTCACCGATCTGGTTGGAGCGGGCTTCACCTTCTTCTTCCACCCGAGCGCGCGCGCGCAGCTCGAGGCCGAGATCCGCGAGCAGTTCGCGCGCTTCGCGGCTACCGGGCTGCGGCTCGACCACGTCGATGCGCAGTGCCACATGCACGTGCACCCCACCGTCTTTGCGCTGCTGTTGCGCATCGGCAGCGAGTACGGGGTGCCCGGCGTGCGGCTGCCGCGCGAGCCGTTCGGCCTTTCGTATCGGGCGGCGGGGAACGGCCTGCGCAAGCGGCTCGCAAACTCGCTCGTCACCGAGCCTTGGCTCGCGCTCATGCGCGCGCGAACGCGGCGCGCCGGGATCGCCTGTAACGATTACGCTTTCGGCGTGAACGACCCGGGGGCGATGACGCAGGAGCTGGTCGTACGTCTGGTCGAGGCGCTGCCCGACGGCGTGACGGAGCTGCTCTTCCATCCGGCGACCGGGCCGTTCGCGGGCGCCGACGCCGGGACCGAGCATTTCGCTTGGGCGGCGGAGCTCGCGGCGCTCTGCGGCCAACCCTTGCGCGACGCGATCGCGCGCAGCGGCGCGCGCCAAGTAACGTACGGCGAGCTCGCCGCCTTGCAGCGTTGAGCGTTCTCTTTCTCATCCTGAGCTTGGCGGGCGCGGCCTACTTGTCGCTTGCGCTCTACGCCGTGCTCCGCTTCGGGCGGCGCCCCTGTGCGCGCGGCGAGGATACGCCGAGCGTCACCGTCCTCAAGCCGCTCTGCGGCGCGGAGCCCGGGCTCTACGAGCATCTCGCGTCGTTCTGCGCGCAGGAGTATCCGGATTTCGAGATCGTCTTTTGCCTGCACGACGAAGGCGACTCGGCTCACGCGGCGGTGCGCGCCGTCGTGGCCGCCTTTCCGAACGTGCGCACGCGCGTCGCGTTCGGCGAGAACCCGAGGATTGCCAACCCGAAGATCGCCAACCTCTGCAAACCCGGCGCCGAACCGGCCGGCGAGATCGTCGTCATCGCCGACAGCGACATCCTGGCCGGTCGCGACTACCTGCGCGCGATCGCCGCATCGTTCTCGAGCGAGCGCACCGGCGCGGTGACGTGCCTTTACGGCGGAATTCCGAACCCGGCGCTCGCTTCTCACCTCGGTGCGATGCACGTCGAGGACGAGTTCGCGCCGTCGGTGCTGGTCGCGCTGCTGCTCGGCCCGCTGCGCTTCTGCCTCGGCGCGACGATGGCCGTGCGTCGCGAAGCGCTCGCCGCGATCGGCGGCCTCGCCGCGATCGGTGCGGGGCTCGCCGACGACCACGCCCTCGGCAACCTCGTCGCCGCGCAGGGATACGACGTCGAGCTTTCGCGCTACGCCGTGCGCACCGCGATCCCCGAGACGACGCTGCGCGAGCTGTGGACGCACGAACTGCGCTGGGCCCGGACCAACTTCACGATGGCTCCCGCCGGCTACGCCTTCTCCTTCGTCATGTACGCCTTCCCGTTTGCGCTTGCGTACCTCGCGCTCTCGCAGAACGTCGTCCTCGGCACCGCGCTCTGCGCCCTCATCGCCGCCCTGCGGCTCGCGCTGCACTACGCCGCGCGCTCGGCGCTGCGCACGACGCGCGCTACCGAGCCCTGGCTCTTCCCCCTGCGGGATCTCCTCAGCCTCGCCATCTGGGCCGCCAGCCTAGCCACCCGCACCGTCCGCTGGCGCGGCATCCCCTACGACACCTCCCCCGAGCGTAACCCCCGTCATCCTGAGCGTAGGCGCGAAGCGCCGAAGTCGAAGGGCTGAGCGTAGGCGCGAAGCGCCGAAGTCGAAGGGCTGAGCGTAGGCGCGAAGCGCCGAAGTCGAAGGGCTGAGCGCCGCAAGCGCGGAAACTGCCGGCGCCGGAATAACAAGTCGGGAAGACCGGCTTCTCAGACTCTGCACGATCGGCTGCTAGAGTGGTGCCGTGACGGTCATCGAAGCCGGCGCCACGGCGCACGATCTGGACTCACTCGCCGACTCGCTGACCGAACTGCGGCAGAGCGTCGCACGTGCCGGTCTGGGGCGCTTTCGCTCCTGGCGCAAGCGGCTGACCCGCCGCAGCTTCCGCGCAAGCGGCCTGAACCTGGCCGCGTACGTCGCCGGCCTAGGCTAAGAAGCATGTTGCGAACGATTGTGTTTCCACGGCGCGCGCGGCATTCGCGGCACGTCGTGTTGCCGATTGCGGCCGCACTTGTCTTCAACGGTTGCTCGGGAGGCGCCATCCCAGCACCGATCCATACGGTGGTCGCCTCGAGTTGCGCTTCCAATTTCATCGAGTTGACTCCCGAACATACGCGCTCGCCCGTACAGATCGACCTCAATGCGGGCTACTATCAGGGGCGGCTCGCGAACTTGCCCGGCTATTCCTACGTCGTTCACGGTCAGTTTCCGGACTCGGTTCTCATGTCGTGGACGATCTACGATCACGACGGACATATTTACAGCGGTACCTACGATCAACGGGTTCGGCCCGATCCGGAGAACGTCAATCCGTTCGAACCGGGAACGCGCGTGCTCGCGGCCAATCGAAGCTACACGCTGTTCTTCCACGCCGTTGGCACGCCGGTACCGAGGGACGTGCCGGCAAGCAACGTCTTGGAGCTACCGCCGGTTCCGGCAAGCGGAAGCAACCGCATGTATATCACGGAGCGTTCGTATTGGTCGCAACCGGGCGTTCCGCGGATCGGTGGACCGCCCTCAAAGCAGCCACCGGAGGTCTCTGCGGTAAGCGCCTACAATCCGATACAGTCCGTAGCCTGTCCCGGAGGCGGCTCGGGTCTCTTTCCCGCTTCGGCGTTTACCATTCCGGCGCCGGTACCGGGCCACATCTTATTCTTTCGTATCCCGAGC
>DATJRF010000093.1:0-44054 GCA_035505015.1 Verrucomicrobiia bacterium
CCAAGACGGCCACTTCTCCGACTTCTTCTCGTTCCGCTCGACGCGCTCTGCCCCCGAGTACGCGCCTTACGGCGTCGACGTCTCGCAGATCGGCCAGTACTACGGCACGTCGTTCAACTACGACGACGACGTGCTCAATAATTTCTACTACCGTTTCGGCAAGAACGAGACGCAGCAGATTCAAGTTCTCACCGACTGGCTGGATCATCGCGCCTGGGCCAACGCCGGCGGCATCGAGTATGCGAACTACTACCCGTACGATCCGTTCTCTCAAGCGTACTTCACGAGCGACTACAACTCCAACCCGATGTGGCCGTCGGCGCCGTCGATCTGCCGCGGCAATCCGACCTGTGCGGGCGACAAGTGGGGAGCCTCGTGGTACGACTCGGTCATTCCGTACTATCAAGGCGTTCCCCAGGTCTTTCGCAGCCCCTCGCAGCCCGAGCAGTACGTCTACGGCCCCACCAACTTTCTCAAGATCGGCTACACGCGGCCGCTCGGTAACAACACGTCGTTCAACTCGTTTTTCTACAACTGGGGCGGACTCGTCGCCAATAACGTGACCGGTTCGTCCTCCGATCTTACGCTCGGATCCTACCTTCCCGGCTACAACAACGCCGGCGGAAGAAAGGTCGGATTCCAGGGTCAAGCCACGACCGTAGCAAGCGATAAACATACGCTTACCGTCGTCGCTAAGTTCGAGAACGGGTTCCCCTACTGGGATCAGCTCAACTACGGCAATACCTGGCAGGGCTTTCTCGGCGGCCGCAGCGAGGACGAGGCGGTCGCTCAAACGCCCTGCGTCTACAACCCGCAAACCGGCGAGGATACCGTCACGCCTACCTGCTACCAGCCGACCGGGCCGCGCATCGAAGACTGGTATCTTCCGATCGACCCGGGCCAGCCGGTGAGCGCGAGCAACCCGTGCATCGGCCCGGCGCTCGATAACGGCTACAACGCCAAAGATCCGACGGGGGAAGGCTGTTACATCTACAGCTGGATGCTCGCGCACGGCGACTGGCACGGCAAGCTTCCCGCGATCCCGTCGACCGGGTTCGACTACATGGGCAGCGACTTCCAGCAATACGGCGTCGGCCTGCGCGATCAGTATACGCCGAGCGACCGGCTGTCGTTTGACTACGGCGTTCGTCTGGACGGACAGAATCTCAAGTGGGCCGGCAATACCGCGCTCAACAAAGACTTGAGCAATACGGCCGACATCGGAACCGGCTATGCGACCCTCTCCAACAGCTACCTCTATCCGCAGGTTATCGAGCCGCGCATTGCCGCCAGCTACCTGCTCGGCCAGAGCGACAGCGTTCGCGCCAGTTTCGGCCGCTCCGCGAGCTTTTTCTTCGGGCAAACGGCCGGGACGCCGACCAACATCGGCGACGTCAACCCGATTCTCTGGATGATTCCCTCCAAAGACGCGGGCGATCCGACCTACGACGCGCTCAACGGCGAGGGCCCCACCTGCGGCAGCGGCTGGCACCCGCCGGGGGAGGGGCTCAACGGGCTGTACGTTCCCAATCCAAACGTCTACTGGTCGGGCGACGGGAGCGTCGGAACCGTGGGGAATTACTTTCGGTGCGATAACTACGCGCAGTCCGTCTATTGGGCGTTCGATCAAGCCTACGCGGCGCCGGACATCGGCGGTCAGACCGTCGCGACGTACAACAACTTCGATCTAGCCTGGAGCCACCAGTTTCACAGCGGCTGGGGAACGAAACTGACCGGCTACTATCGTCGCGGATACGACACCTATCAAACGGTGCTGCTCAACGCGGGCCCGCCCGACCCGGTAACGGGCCAACAGACCGCCGGCTCCTTCCAAGAGCGCCAGACAGGTACCACCGAAACCTACGGCATCGAGTTCATGATGACGACCCCGGATCGTCCCAGCGGCTGGGGCGGCTTCCTCACGGTCAACTACGTCAACGCGCTCACGACGACTCCCCCCGTCTCCAACTCCGACAGCCTCCCCGCCGTCGCGCAGTATCTCTACCAAACCGGCGCGCTCTTCCACGCGGCGTACCTGCCGCCGCTCTCGGCGGTGGCGGGCATTCAGTACAAGACGCGTTCGGGGATAACGATTAATCCGATTCTTACCGCTAACGACGGCATTCCGTTCGGCGTCGGCACCACGACCTACGGCTTCGTCAACGGCGTGCTCTATCAAATTCCCACCGGGAACATCGGCCAGAGCCTCCCCTTCGCCGGCCCCGGGCAGCCGCTGCAGTCTTATAACGCGCTGTGTTACGTCGATCCGGCGTTTCCCGGCAGCATCTTCCATCCCAAAGACTACGCGTGCCGCGGAGACAAAGAATCCACGCTCGCAGGCCAAACGCTCACGTCGCCGACGGCAAACCTCGACTTGAGCCTGCAGTACCAGCACCGCGGCATCACCTACGGTGCCTACGTCAGTAATATTTTCAACAACTACCGCAGCGAACCGGGCGTCAACCAGGACTGGCAGCCGGTCGCAACGGGGGTCGGCGGCGCGCAGACCGGCGAGTATGCCGGCACGTACCCGTACTTGCTCTCCGGGGGAAAGCTCGTTCCCAACCCGCTCTATCAAGCCGGAGGTCGCAACGAGCCGGCGTTCAACCAATCGTGGTTACCCTATCCGCAGCTCTACGTGCCGGGCACGACGATTCGCGGATACGTTCAGTTTGCGCTCGGAAGAGCGCCTTAGTAGGAGCTTCGCATGTTCGGACGTCTTCTCGCCATCGCTGCCGTAGCCGGCCTCTTCGCGATCTCCGGTTGCGGAGCCGGGAGCGGGGGCATCGGGGTCAACTCGGTCAATCCGACGAGCCCCAGCTATTCGTCGCTGCAGTTCGCCGTCGGTACGGCGAACTTGTACGGCAAAGACCGGGGCCTCAACGTCGTCTCAACGCTGCGCCAGCCCGACGGCGACAGCGCGCTTGGTGCCGACACGCCAACGATCTCCGGTCCGTTCGTCGTCACCGCCCTCGCCGTGCCTTCGTACGGCGAGATTCCGAGCAACAGCGGCTTTCCCGATCCTTACACCACCGTCATCAACGGCGGCCCGAGCCTGCGCGAGTTTCACCGGTCCGCCGTCTCCGGAACGGCGCAAACCGTCGCGCCCGGCACGCCGGCCTGCGACCGCAGCGGCGGGGTTCCCAACGGCTTCGTCAGCTGTCCGAACGGCCTCTCACCCAACACCACGACCTTCGGCCAAAGCGGAGGCGTCTTTGCGATGGGCCTGCAGCCGGCCAACGTCGTTGCCAATACAGGGCAGGCCTATAGCTACGCACCGTACGCGCAGCCCTTTTACGTCGACGCGGCCGCATCCAAGTACGAGTTCGTTCCGTGGGGCGGGCCGCCGGCCTTCGATCCATTCGGCGACGGCCTCGGCACGCGCGATGGGGTGAACATTCAACTGGGCGACGACTCCTTCGGCGACCCGTACTTTCTGGGCATCGGCGAGGGCATCACCGTTTTCGACGGCATGGCCGCGCGCTCGGGAACGTACACGCTGGCGGTAGCGGTTTCCACGATCGGCAGCGGTGGGAGCGTGTCCACGACCACGATATCGAAGCGAGCGCATCTCGATGCGGCGGTCTTGCTTCCGACGCTCGTGACGCCGGTCTTCCACCCCAACGGCAAGGGCGGCGGCACGTTTACGGTCGCGCTGCCGCACGGCGTAACGCAAGGTTACGTGCAGATCGTCGACTGGGGCCCGGGCGGCGGTCCGCACGACGGCGCGGCGACGCAGCCCGCCAACTGCCAAGGCGCGCGCGGAACCAGCTTCGCTCCCGTCTATTACACGGTCGAGATCACCAAAGCCGCAAAGACGACCTACCGCCTGCCCGATACGATCGGCCCGAACTCCGCAACCACCGGCGGCAAGGGGAATATCACGCCGAGCCCCTCGATCTGCACCGCGGCGCAGAACCAGGCGAAGGTGAGCTCCTCGACGCCGGGCGACGACATCGTCGTGCAGTTCATCGGCTTCGACTACCCCGCGTACGAAGCGGCGCACGGTTTGATCGAGGCGACGACACCGCAAAATCCGCCGATCGTGGGCAGCGGCGGACAGAGCAATATCACGATCTCAGATGCCGCCGAGCAAGACAACGGCTCCACCACGCAAACGCCGCTCGTCGTTACCGCGCGACCACATGGCGCGTCTCGTTTCGCGGTTCGCCGCTAGCCTGCTCTGCTGCGGGGTCGTCGCCGCCGGTGCCTCGGCGGCGGCCCCGACGAGCGACGCGATCGTCGTCGATACGGCCCCGTCGCATCGGATCGCCGCATTTCGCCCGCTCGAAACCTTTGGCTCCACCGTCGACAAAGAGCCGGCCGGCTCGATTCCGGCTCTGTACTCGCGCGACCACGTCCGTTTGATGCTCGCATCCGGGCTCGGCTGGCTGAGCTATCGCCTCTACAGCGAGATATCGGTTCAGGACTGGCACTGGAATCCGCGCGGCCGCTTCAGCCAAGGCGACCGGGGATACTGGACCAGCTCGGCCTCCACCGACGCTCCGCCGATCGACGACTCCTACCAGTACGCGCTGCCGCACCGCGGCTTTACGACCGACCAGGGCGATTCCGCATCGTACTCGCGGCTCGACGACGGCGATACGCACACCTATTGGAAGAGCGATCCCTACCTCACCAGCCGCTTTACGCACGAGTCCGACGCCCTCCATCCCCAGTGGGTCGTCGTCGATTTGCGTTCTGCGCGGCACGTGGACGGCGTGCGCATCGCCTGGGGCAATCCCTATGCCACGCACTATAGCGTCGGCTACTGGACCGGCGCAGACCCGATCGACGATCCGGCGAACGGCACGTGGAAGCCCTTGCCGCGCGCCGGCGTCAGAACGCGCTACGTGCGCGTTCTCATGACGCGCTCCTCGGATACCTGCGATAGCCACGGCTCGAGCGACGTCCGCAACTGCGTCGGCTACGCTATTCGCGAGATCGCCGTCGGGCGAATCGAGAACGGCCGCTTCATCGACGAGGTCCATCACGCGGCGGGTCCTTCCCAGAGCCCCACCTACGTCTCTTCCGTCGATCCGTGGCACGCGGCCGGCGATCGCGTCCGCAACCAGGAGCAGCCGGGCCTCGATCTGATCGCGCGCAGCGGCCTCACGCGCGGCATCGGCGGCACCTACCCGGTACCGATGCTCTACAGCACGCCGGAGAACGCAGCCGCCGAGATTCGTTATCTCGAAGCGCGCCACTACCCGATTCGCATGGTCGAGCTCGGTGAAGAGCCCGACGGCCAGTACGTGACGCCCGAAGACGACGCCGCGCTCTACGTCCAGTGGGCGCGCGCGATCCACGCCGTCGACCCTTCGCTCGAGCTGGGCGGCCCGGTCTTTAGCGGGAGCAACGACGACGTGCAGGCCTGGCCCGACGCCCGCGGCGACGTATCGTGGCTGCATCGCTACCTCGCCTACTTGCGCTCCCACCACGCTCTGCGCGACTTGGCGTTCATGTCGTTCGAGCACTATCCGTTCGACGGCTGCGAGCACGGCGCCGAGCTTCACGCCGACCTGGTGCGGGAACCGGCGCTCATGCGGCACGTCGCCGCTACCTGGCGTGCCGACGGCCTCCCCGCGTCCGTCCCGATGTTCGTCACCGAGGCGAACTTCTCGGCAGTCAACTTCACCGAAGTCCCGATGCGGATCGAGGGCGCGCTGTGGCTTGCCGATTACTTCGGCAGCGCGCTCGAGAGCGGCGTTTCCGGCGTGGTCTACTACCAAGACGAGCCGGTGCCCCTCTCGCAAAACCAAGGCTGCCCCGCCGATTGGGGGAATCTCACGATGTTCGTCGCCGACCGCAAAGCCCACATCCGCGCCACCGACGCGCAGTACCGCGCCGCCCAGTTGATTTCGCAGCAATGGGTCGTTCCCGGCAGCGGCCTGCACCAGCTCTTCCCCGTCGCCGCTACGAAGGAGGTTACGGCCTATGCCGTCCTGCGCCCCGACGGCCTCTGGTCCGTCATGCTCGTGAACAAGGACGAGCGATCTCACGACGTCGGCGTCAGCTTCGTCGATCCGGTCGCGCACGTAACCTCGGCGTTTACGGGCACCGTTACCGAGCTGTCGTACGGCCCGGCCCAATACCGGTGGCACGCGCAAGGTGCGTCATCCTTCGCAAACCCCAACGACCCGCCGGCGCTCGCACGGCTCCCGGCCGCGCCGGCGTACGCGATTCCCGCGAAGTCGATCGCGATCTTGCGCGGACACGTCGCGCCGCTCGCGCCGTGATCGCGGCCGCGCTGCTCGCGATCGCTACTCTCGCGAGCGTTCGCGTCGACACCTCACCCGCGCATCGCCTAGCGACCATACGCCCGGATCGAGCGATCGGCACGGCCGTCGACTCCGATCCGCCTGGAAAGATTGCGTTGCTCTACTCGCCCGAGCGCGTTCGCTTGATACGCGACTCCGGCGTGGGCACGCTTACCTATCGTCTGTACACCGAGCTTTCGATTCAGGACTGGCACTGGAACCCGGCCGGGTCTTTCAGCGACGCCGCGCGAGCGCAAGGCTATTGGACCGGCTCGGCCGTCCCGGGCGCGCCGATCCTCGACTCGTACGGTTACCGCCTGCCGCATCGCGGCTCGACGCACGACCAGGGCGACGACGACGGCTACTCGCGCATCGACGACGGCGACCCGTCGACCTATTGGAAGAGCAACCCGTACCTAAGCTCCGCCTTTACGGGGGAGCCGGACGCCGCGCACCCGCAGTGGGTCGTGATCGACCTCGGGAAGGCACAGCCGGTCGACGCGATTCGCATCGCCTGGGCCGATCCTTATGCGACGCGCTACCGCGTGCAGTTCTGGCGCGGAGCGGGCGACGCGATCCTCGATCAGGCAAATGGGACTTGGAACGATTTCGCCGACGGCCGGCAACGTAACGAGGCGCCCTCGGCAGCGCTGGTAAGGCTCGCACCCGTGCCGGTCTGGGCGCGCTGGGTGCGCGTGCTCATGACGCACTCCTCGGATACCTGCGATACGCACGGCAAGCAAGACCTGCGCAACTGCGTCGGGTACGCGATCGCCGACATTGGCCTGGGCACCGTCGACGGCGCCGGCGTTCTCACCGATCTCGTGCGGCGCTCGACGACGACGAGCGAGCAGACCGTCATGTGGACCTCGTCCGACGACCCGTGGCACGCGCGCGGCGATCGCGTCACCGCGGATCAGGACCAGCCCGGTTTGGACGTCGTTTCGAGCAGTGGAATCACCGGCGGCTTGCCCGCAATCTATCCGGTCCCGCTCTTCTACAGCACGCCCGAAAACGCGGCCAACGAGATTCGTTACCTCGAGGCGCGCCGCTATCCGATCGCTTACGTCGAGATGGGCGAGGAGATCGACGGGCAGTACGCGCTTCCCGAGGATTACGCCGCGCTCTACATGCAGTTCGCGCGCGCGATCCACGCCGTCGACCCTCGGCTCGAGCTCGGCGGACCGGTCTTCTCCGGTTTCAACACGGATCTCACCACGTGGGCGGACGCGAGCGGGCGCGTCTCGTGGTTCGCGCGTTTTCTCGACTATCTCCGCTCGCACGGTGCGCTCGGAGAGCTCGGCTTCATGTCGTTCGAGCACTATCCGTTCAAGGCGTGCGACGCCGGCGACGCGCTGCAGGACGATCTCTTGCGCGAGCCCGATCTCGTGCGCAACATGGTGCGGATTTGGCGCGGCGACGGTCTTCCCGCGAACGTGCCGGTCCTCATCACGGAGGCGGGCTTCGCATCCGACGGCCCCTCGGAGCCGCAGCGCGTCGAAGGCGCGCTCTGGACGGCCGATTATATGGCCTCGGCGCTCTCAGCCGGCATCTCGTACGTGACCTACTACCAAGCGGAGACGGAGCCGCTTCACTTCAACCGCCGCTGCGCGACGTGGGGCGCCTACGACCCCTTCATCGTCGGCGAGGCCTACGACGTGCGCGCCAAGGCCGCCGCCTTCTACGCGCTGCAAATGCTCGCGCACGAGTGGCTCCAGCCCGGCGATGCGCCGGTCGGGCTCTATCCCGTCGCGACGAACCTCGGCCGCAACCGTGCCGAGGTGACCGCATACGCCGCACATCGCCCCGACGGCCGGTGGTCGCTGCTGGTCGTCAACAAGGATTTCGTCGCGCGCCCGCTTGCAGTCGCCTTTTCGGACCGACGGGCGCGAGTGCCGAAAGCCTTCGCCACCTTCGGCATCGAGCAGTACTTCTGGAGCGCGACGAGCGCGAGCGAGCTTCCCTCACCCGACGCCGGCATCTCGCACCGATCCCTGAGCGAAGGAAACGGCTACCTACTGCCCCCGCGATCCATCTCCGTCATCCGCTTCTAGCACTTGCGCGTGTAGCTGATACCGCCGCCGTTGAGATGCTTTCCGTCGGAAGAGAGCGTCGCGGTCTTGGTGCCGTAATGCGTGATCGTCGCGGTCGTTCCCGAGAGCGCCCAGCTTCCGACCACGCCGTCCTGATCGGTTAAGCCGCCGTTGGCGTCCATCGTCAGCGTCTGCTTGGGATCGTCGTTGCTCACCCACGTACCGACGAGGTTGTTGAGCGCGCAGCCGGTCGGCACCGGCGTCGGCGTCGCGAGCGTCGGCGCTGCGGCGGCCTTTCCTTGGAAGACGGCGGCAAGCCGGTTGCAGAGATCGTCGGCGCTGTACGGATTGGGCGGCAGTTCGACGGCGCAGGTAAAGGTCACGACGTAGCCGGTGCCAACCGGAAAACAGTGGATTGCCGCGGCGGCGGACGCGTGCCCGGCCGCGTCGATCGGGCCGTAGCCGAGCCACTGTCCGGTTCCCGCGCCGGCCTCGAACGTGCTCGCGAGCTGCGAGGTGAGCGCTTCCTTGGCTTTCGCGCTGCAGTCGCTCTCAGGAGCGTTGGTCGTTACGATGCGCAGACCCGTCGACATGTCGAGCGCGGCCGTCGCGCGGAGCACGCTCGAGGCGAAGCCCAGCGCGAGCACAACGGCGAAGATGCCAAGGCGGAAGCGAGTCGTCCGAGCCACGAAGTTCCTCCAGCGAAAAGCGCGAGCAAGCGCCGGCGGCGCCTGCGGAAGCCTTAGCCGGTCGCCAGTGCAACCCTTCGAAGACGCTCCGCCTTCTCGCGAATATGCACGCCGCCCAAGAACGCCGCGAGCGGCCCTCGCCGGTGCCACAGCCCCATCCGCTCGCCTTCCACGAAGGGACCCTCTGGATCGGCTCCTGGGAGAACCATCGGCTCTACGGGATCGACCCGCAAACCTGGACGATCCGCGAGGAGCACGAGTCGCCCGGCAAGCCGTTCGGCATCGCGCCGCTGGGCGACGAGCTGCGCGTCGTGATCTCGCTCGACGACGACGACCGCTACCTCTTCCCCTTCCGGCCGGGCCGCGGATTCGACGTAGGCGGCAAGCGAGCGTGCCCCGATCTCACCGGCTCCTACCTCGCCTCGCAGGGCGGACGGCTCTACTTGGGACAGATGACGAACCGCCGCATCCTCGTGCTCGCAAACGACGCAAGCGTCGAACGAGAGATCGCCTTGCCGACCCGCTGCGCCGGCCTCGGTTTCGGCCCCGGCGGATTCCACATGATCTCCGGCGACCAGGAGCTCGAACATCTCGTGTTCGGTACCTTGGATGCCTCGCAAGCCGCGCCGTCGTTCCAACCGCTCGCCCCACTGCCCGACGAAGCCCGCTCGCTCGCGCACGACGGCTCGCGCTGGTGGACGTGCCTGCGCGACCGCAACGAGATGCTTTCCTTCATCGTGTGACGAACGACGGCGGGTGCACAAGGGTATCCCCATCGTTGCCGCCGCGCTTACCATGGTCGGCTGCGCGAGCTTCGCGCCCTCGCAATCGCCGCTTCCCTCGCAGCCGCTGCGCTCGCGTGCCGCGCTGACCGGCGCAGGGCATTACATCAAGCACGTCGTCCTGATCGTTCAAGAAAACCGCAGCTTCGACAACCTCTTCGCGGGCTTCCCCGGAGCCGACGCACCCACGCACGGGAAGATCGGCAGCCAGTCGATTGCGCTCGCGCCCCGATCGCTCGCCGACGGAGCGATCATCGAGAACGAATGGCGCGACGCAATCGCCGCGTGGGATCACGGAAAGATGGATCGCTTCGACGAGGAGCTCGCCTATCCGCCGAGCACGACGGTGCCCTACTCGTACGTTCCCCGCTCGGAGAGCCTGCCGCTTTGGACGATCGCCGAGCAATGGGTGCTCGCCGATCGCATGTTCCCGACGCAGTTCGGCCCCAGCTTCACCGCGCACTTGAGCCTCATCTCCTCCAACACCGAGATCGACAACGGCAAGCTCGACGAAGTCGACTATCCGACGTCGCTGCCGTGGAACTGCGATGCAGCACCGGGAACCACCACCTTTACGCTAACGCAGCAGCGCGTGGTCGAGGGCAACGGGCCTTTCCCGTGTTTTTCCGGCATCCGCACCATCGCCGATCCGCTCGACGCGAAGGGCGTCTCTTGGCGCTATTACGCGCCGCCGGTTTCGTCGGGGCTCGCCTGGGACGTCTGGTCTGAGTTCGGAGCGATCGATTCGATCCGCTACGGGCCCGACTGGAAGAACGTCGTCACGCCGCAGACGCAGGTGCTCGAGGACATCGCCGACGGCGCGCTGCCGGCGATGTCGTGGGTGATTCCCGACTGGCAAGATTCGGATCACCCCGGCAGCGACAGCACCACCGGGCCCTCGTGGGTGGCCGGCGTCGTGAACGCGATCGGCGAGAGCAAGTACTGGGACTCGACGGCGATCGTCATCCTTTGGGACGATTGGGGCGGCTGGTACGACAACGTTTCGCCGCCCTATCGCGACTTTCGCGGCCTGGGCATTCGCACTCCCTGCTTGATCGTTTCGCCGTACGACCGCAAGAGCGCGAGCGGAAAACCGGGCTACGTCTCGCACACGCAGTACGAGTACGGCAGCATCATGGCCTTCGTCGAGGACGTCTTCGGACTCGGGCGGATCGGACCGGCGTCGATGGGGTATACCGACGGCCGGGCCCCGAGCATGCTCGACGTCTTCGATTTCACGCAGCGTCCGCGCGCCTTCAAGGCGATCCCCGCTCCTTATCCCCCGTCGCACTTCCTGCACGAGAGACCCTCCTTCAAGCCGCCGGACGATCACTAGGAACCATGAACCGCGAGGCCCTAGCCTGGCCCGCGATGTGACTCCGCCGGCGTACCGCGGAAGCATCCCACCGTGTACGGATACTCGTACGTGGCGTGGTAGTGGTACATCACAACCATCTTCCCGTGCCACAGAATCGCGTGCGTATGGCCGTGGCAAGCGTCCAAGTCCGCGTCGGTGAGTATCTTGCCGTTCTCGCCGCGATGGCCGTAGATCCCAAATCCGTCGAGCGCGTAGCCGATGAGCTTCGAATGCCCGGTGCCCGGATCGCTCAAGCAGCTCGTGACCATGTGATAGTGATACGTGTCGGATTGATCCGGGTGGCCGCCGCACTTGTCGAAGATCTCGTGCGCACCGCCGTCGCGGCCGGCGGCGTCGAGGGCGTTGAAGAACTGTGCGCCATCGGTGGTAACGCCGATCGGCCCCATCGGCAGGCACGACGGCGTCTTGGCGACGGTCGGGTTCGCCGGGACGTCGTCCGCGACGTTCTGAGCCTCGATGCTGTTGGGATTACCGTCGTACTTGTGCGCCGGATCGCTGGGCTGGATCGGGAAGATCCCGGTCGGCTCCGACGGCAAGCCGTTACCGGTGATCTCGCGCACCGCGCCGTCGATGACGTCTTTGAGCTCCGACGTCCACGTGACCGAGCCTTCCACCGTCGGCTTCGTCTCCAAGTTCCACGTCTTGGTCGTCTCGTCGATCCACGGCGTCGGACCGTCGGCTCCGCCGCCGTTGAACGAGGTCATGCACGAATCGACGTAGCCGACTTTGGGCGTCGTCGAAACCTTGCCGTCGCCCAGGGGCAGCGCCGTGAGCGAGATGTGGCTGCGTTTGATCCCTTCGAGTGCCGCCGTCGATATCTCGGTCGTAGCGCCAACGCCTCCCGAGGTGCCGCTCGACGCGAGCGCCGGCGCCCCGGCGGCCCCTGCGCTGCAGCCTTGTGCCAACACGCCGAGCGCGAGCATTCCGGCAAGAACTGATTTTCGCATGATTCCTCCCATCGGTCTGTGGGGGAATCCTAGGAGAGAAATCTTGTGGCTATCTGTGGCCGCCCCCAGGCCGGTATAAGGATCACTTGACCTCAACGACCTCGGCGCCGTCCCACTGCGTCCGGCCGCGCTCGCGTACCGCCGAGAGCGTGCAGCGATCGCGAAAGTACGCCGCCGCGGTGTCGGTCGAATCGAGCTCCGCGACGCGCGCGAAGAGCCTCCCGGCGGTGAGGAAGTAGCCCTTGCGAAACTCCGACATCGCGGCCAGAAACGCTTCGGAGGTGCGCCGCTTGTGCGCGATCGCCTCGTCCGGGTCGTTGTCGTAGCACTCGAAGATCTCGACGCTGTGCGTCTTGCCCTTGGCCTTGACGGCCCCGAGGTGGCGCAACAGATGGTCGTGCGCGTCGGGCAATCCCGCTACCACCGAGCCGCTGACCAGCAGCGAGACGCCGAAGGTCTTCGTCAGGCCTTCGATGCGCGAGGCCACGTTGACGGCATCGGAGATGACCGTCGTCTGCATGCGCTCCTCTTCGCCGATCGTGCCCAAGATCAGATCGCCCGTGTGTAAGCCGATGCCGATTCGCACCGGCGTATAGCCGGCCATCGCTCGGCCGCGATTGTACACGACCACTTGGCGCTGCAGCTCCACCGCAGCCTCGAGCGCGTCGCTCGAGGAGCGTGGAAAGAGCGCCATGATTCCGTCGCCGATGTACTTGTCGACGAAGCCGTGGTTGGAGCGAATCACCGGCGTGACTTGGCGGAGGTAGGAGTTGAGGAAGTTGAAGTTCTCCTGCGGCGACATTCCTTCGGAGAGTGCGGTGAAGTCGCGTATGTCGCAGAAAAACACCGTCATCTCGCGCTGGACGTGATCGCCGAGCCGGACGTCGGCGAGCGTCTTACGCCCGAGATTGTCGAGAAACTCGCGAGGAACGAAGCGGCCAGCCGCGTTCGTGTAAACCTCCAGCACGGCGGTGTCTTCGGGCTCCAAGCGCGCGCGCAAGCGAATGGTCGCGTCGTTGAGCATGCGTCGCTGCAGCGCGAGCTGAACGCGCCGCGTGATCAGCAGCGGATTGTTCGCTTCGAAAGGCGTGATGAGGTAGTCTTCGGCGCCGTACTGCAAGCATTTTTGAATGCGCTCCGGCGCGAGCGCCGGCCCGGTCACGATCGTCGACGCGCGGGTGCGCCCTCCACCGCCCGGTGCGGCCGCCTGCAGCACGCGTACGACGTCGTTATTGGGCTGCATCAGATCGAGCAGCAGCAGATCGACGCGACGCCCCTCCAGCTGCGAGATCGCCTCCGAGGCCGTAAGCCGGCGCACGTCGGCGTAGCCGGCGCCGAGCAGCGCCGCTTCCAAGAGGCGATTGTCGGCCTCTCCCCCGCCGACCCGGACGATCCGTGTGCCCTGCAAGAGCGCCTCCCTCGGGCCGTGATGCTTTCGGCCCTCCGATGGAATTCCCCGACCCAAGAGTCCCTCGAGAGCCCGATTCGCCGCGTCGAAGAGGCGATCTTTACGGCAACTTTACCGCAACGGCTTGTCATCCGCCGACAGCCCGGGAGCGTAGTAAGGAGTATGAAAACCGCCCTCAACGCCTTCGTCCTCGCACTCGCCGCCGCTCTCGCCTTCGCGGCGCCCGTCGCGGCGGCGAAGCCAGCCCAAACCCAGAGCGTCGTTCTCGCCGGCGGCTGCTTCTGGGGCATGCAGGCCGTCTTCGGAGCGTTGCGCGGCGTTACGGCCGTAGCCGGCTATTCCGGCGGCGACGAGGCTACGGCGCACTACGAGATGGTGAGCACCGGGACCACCGGCCACGCCGAATCCGTCGAGCTCACGTACGATCCGGCGAAGATCAGCTTCGCGCAGATCCTCGAGGTCTATTTCCTGGTCGCGCACGATCCGACGGAGCTCGACCGGCAAGGCCCCGACGACGGGACGCAGTACCGCTCGGAGATCTTCTACACGACGCCCCAACAGCTGGCGGCCTCCCGCGCCTACATCGCCAAACTCACGAGCGAGAAAATCTTCAACGCGCCGATCGTCACGCAGCTCGCGCCCTTACGCGGCTTCTATCCCGCCGAGGCCTATCACCAGAACTTCGTCGCCCACAATCCCGACAACCCGTACGTCGTCTACAACGACCTGCCGAAACTCCAAAAGCTCAAAGAAAAGTTCCCCCAGCTCCTACGCTAGCGTTCCGATTTACGCAGCTTCTTAGATCGGCAAATCGTCGGCGTGGCTGGCCCAGCTGCGCGGGTCGAAGTACCAGGCGGGGAGGCTCGGCGGGAAGGTGATGTCTTTGAACGTGTAATCGACGACGCCGAGGTGGCCGAGATACTCTTGATCCTGCTCCTTCTGCGGCTGGCCGTGGATCGTCGTGACCACCGGGATGCCGTCGAGCATGTCGAGCGTGACGGTAAAGAGCATCGGGAACACCTGCGGTCCGTCGAAGAACTTATCGGTCGCCACCAGGCGGTGCAGTTCGAGCGTCTTGCGATCGACGTAGATCTCGCGCAAGCGATTGCGGTTGGGGTCGCGGCGCGGCAGCAAGCTGACGTGAATGTAATCGCCTTCGATCGCGACGTTCGTCACGCGATAGTCGAACTCGCCCAGCACCGTCACCGACGCGATGAGCGGGGGCAGCGAACCGGTCGGCTCCGGCGTCGGCGCCTCGGTCACCGCGTGCGGACGACTCGGCGCCGGTTGGAAGAGATCGGCCGTCGGCGGACCCGGATCGCGCGCCTCGTTGAACTCCGGCCGCAAGAACTCGGCGAAGCCGCGATCGTCGTGGCGATAGACCTTTCTTCCCAGGCATGCGTCGTCGTAGGTACGGCACCAGATGTGGTAGGTGTAGCTGTTGACGAGATCCGGGTACGGCGGATCGCCGTAATCGGTAAGCTGCGCGCGCACCAGCGTATAGGTCTCGTATGGCGGCGGTGGGCGGTGCGAGCGGAACTGGCGGCGGATCAGGAATAGCAGGCGGTCGGGTGAGGGCAAGGGGCTGGGCGTTGCGGTCGCCGTCGCCGCGCGGGCGACGAGCCGTTCGCCTCCCCGCTCGGGCGGCAAGGCGGCGGCGCAGAGAAGAATCGCGGCGAACGCGACGATGCTTGCGAGATATTTCACGGCAACGCCACCATTTGTCGCCGCACCGGCATCCTCATGCTAGCGCGGCGCCAGGCGAATCGCTCCATCCAGGCGGACCACCTCGCCGTTGAGCATTTGATTCTCGACGATGTGCCGGGCGAGCGCCGCGAACTCCGCGGGGCGTCCCAAGCGTGCCGGAAAGGGCGTCTGCTTGCCCAGCGATTCCCGCGCCGCCTCCGGCAACCCGGCGAGCATCGGCGTGTCGAAGATCCCCGGCGCGATGCCGGCTACGCGAATCTGATGCTGCGCGAGCTCGCGCGCCGCCGGCAGCACTAAAGCCACCACGCCGCCCTTCGAAGCCGCGTACGCCGCCTGCCCGATCTGGCCGTCATACGCGGCGACCGAGGCCGTGCACACCACCACGCCGCGATCTTCGCCGGGTTCGACGGCGCGCTCGATCATCCGCGCAGCGACCAACCGCAACACGTTGAACGTCCCGATGAGGTTTACCGCAACGACGCGCGAAAAATGTTCCAGCGGCTGCGCGCCGTCGCGCCCTACGATGCGTTCGGCCGTCGCGACGCCCGCGCAGTTGATCGCGCCGTGCACGGCACCGAAGGCCCCGATCGCCGTGTCGATCGCCGCCGCGACGGCGTCGGCGCTCGTCACGTCGGTGCGCGCGAATCGCGCTCGCTCCCCGAGCTCGCTCGCAAGCTCCGCGCCGCGCTCGCTCACGTCGGCGATGATCACCTTTGCTCCGGCTCCGATAAACTCTCGCGCGCACGCCGCGCCCAGCCCCGAGCTTGCGCCGGTGACCACGAAGACTCGATCCTTCAGCTCCATCCGGTACGACCTTTCCGCATCTTCAGATGCGCTCGATGATGGCGGCATTGGCCATGCCGCCGCCTTCACACATGACGATCAGTGCGTATCGCCCACCCCGTCGCTCCAGCTCGCGCAGCGCGATCGTCACCAGGCGCGCCCCGGTCGCGCCGAGCGGGTGCCCGAGCGCGATCGCCCCGCCGTTGACGTTGGTCCGTTGCGGGTCCGCCCCGGTCTCGCGCAGCCATGCGAGCACGACGCTCGCGAACGCTTCGTTGACCTCGAAGAGGTCGATCTGCTCGAGCCGCAAACCGCTGCGCTCCAGCACTTTGCGCGTCGCCGGAATCGTCGCCGCCAGCATGAGCACGGGATCGTCGCCCAGAACCGCCGTCGCCACGACGCGCGCGCGCGCCCGCAGGCCGCGCTGGTTCGCGAACTCGCGCTCGCAGAGCAGCAACGCCGCCGCGCCGTCGCTGATCTGCGAGGCGTTTCCCGCCGTCACGACGCCGCCCTCGCGAAACGCCGGCCGCAGCGCCGCGAGCTTCTCGATGCTCGTGTCCGCGCGAACCCCTTCGTCGCGCAGCAAGCCCGCGACCGGCAGCAGCGTTCCGGCGAATCGCTCTTCCAGCGCCGCCGCATGGGCGCGCACGTGGCTTTCGAGGCTGTACGCATCGAGCTGCTCGCGCGTGAGCGCGAAGCGGGCGGCGAGCAGCTCGGCGCTCTCCCCTTGATCGATCAGCCGCCCGTCGTAACGCGCGCGCAACGCCGGGCCGAAGCGCTCGCCGGGACCGTTCGCGTACGAAGCCCCGAGCGGAACGCGCGACATCGACTCCACGCCGCAGGCGATCGCGCACTGGTAGTCGCCCGCAGCGATCCCGGCCGCCGCAAAGGAGAGCGCTTGCAGGCTCGATCCGCACTGCCGGTCGATCGTCACGCCCGGCACCGATTCGGGCAGACCCGCCGCCAGCGCCGCGCTGCGCGCGACGTCGAGCGACTGCTCGCCGATCTGGCTGACGCAGCCGGCGAGCACGTCGTCGATCGCCGCCGGCTCGACGGTGTTGCGAGCGACGAGCGCACGCAATACCTCGGCGAGCAGATCCACCGGGTGAATCCCCGAGAGAGCGCCGTTGCGCTTCCCCGCCGGCGTGCGCAACGCATCGACGATCACCGCCTCTCTCACGGTGCGCCGCCGGACTCGGCCGGGATCGCGGCCAACGGCACGTCGAGCTCGTCGGCGAGCGCCTGCCAATGCGCGGCACTCCGCTGCGCGAACGCTCGGCTCAAAGACGCCTCGTCGAGCCGTTCGAGATCGAGCAGCTCTTGCAGCCGCGCGATGAAGTGCGTCTCCAGCGCGGCCACGGCAATCCAGCCGTCGCTCGCACGATACAAGCGATACGTGTCCAGCCCGCCCCCCAGCGGGCCGCCCGGCGCCGTCAGCCCGTGCCGCAGCGGCGCCGCGAACGCGCGCGCCGCGTCGACGATCGCGACCTCGACGCGCATGCCTTGCGAGCCGCGCTCACGAGCCAGCAAGGCCGCGAGCGCGCTCGAGACCGCGCGCTCGGCGGCGGCCAGATCTGCAACGACCGTGCGCGGCATCGCCGGCGGCGAGAGCAGCCCCGCCCGCGCCTGATAGGTGAGGTCGTGGCCGGCGCGGTCGTCGTGCGGCGACGCCTCGCCCACGATCGCGACGTGCACGAGGCGCGGATAGCGCGCGTGCAGCGAGGGCCAGCCCAGACCAAGGCGTTCGAGCGCGGCGGCACGCATCGTCGTCAGCAGCAGATCGGCATCGCGTAACGCATCGCGCAGCGCTTGCCGGGCCGGCTCCTCGCGCAGATCCCAGCGCACGACCTCGATGCCGGCGACGATCTCGCGATACCAGCGGGGTGCCGGCGTCTCCAACGCGTCGCCGTGGATCGGCTCGATCTTGAGAACGCTCGCACCCATCGCATGCAGCGCGGCGGCGGCAAGCGGGCCCGGGACGTTGGTGACGAGCGCGACGACGCGAACGCCGTCGAGCGCGCCAGCGAGGGCGTCGGTCATGCATGAGCACTTCGCGCGGCGCCGAAGGAGCCCCGTCGTGCCCAAGAAATCCTCCCGGCGGCAGCGCGGACCGGGCGCCCGCGTCGCCGTGCTCCTCCTGCTGCTCGTCCTCGCGGCAATCGTCTCCTGGCAGATTTTCACACCGCGCCACCGCGCCGAGCCGCTGCGCGTCGCGCGAGCGAGCCCGCGGCCGCCGCTCGCGACGCCCTCGCCGACGCCGGCGCCCGTTGCGTCGAGTTCGCCCAGCGCGCTGCCGCCGGTGCCGGCGCGCCCTGCGCGCAGCGGCGGCGCAAAGCTCGCGCTCATCGTCGACGATTGCGGGCAATGGATCGACACCGAGCGCGGCTTCCTCGCACTCGACATCCCGCTCACGCTCTCGGTATTGCCGTCGGTGCGCTACACGACGACGATCCAGCGCGAAGCGGCGGCGGCGGGCAAAGGCGTCATGCTTCACCTGCCGATGGAGACCGTCTCCGGGCTCTATCCCGGGCCCGGCGAGGTCACGACCGAGATGAGCGACGCGCAGATCGTCGCGCAGGTGGAAGCGGATCTCGCGCAAGTTCCTCTCGCGACCGGCGTCAACAACCACGAGGGGAGCAAAGGCTCGGCGGATCCGCGCGTGATGCGCGACGTCATCGGCGTGCTCGCCAAGCGCGGGCTCTTCTTCATCGACTCTCGCACGAGCGCGGCGTCGGTCGGCGAGCAGACCGCGCTCGCCGCCGGCGTACCGACCGCGGCGCGCGACGTCTTTCTCGACAACCGCGCCGACCTCGCTTACACCGAGCAGCAGCTACGCGACGCCGCAGCGATCGCTCGCCGCACCGGCAGCGCGATCGCGATCGGCCATCCGCGGCCGACCACGCTGGCCGCAGTCCGGGCGCTCGCGCCCGAGCTCCAAGCGCAAGGCATCGAGTTCGTGCTGGCGGGCCGGCTGACGAGCGCTACGCACTAAGCGGCGCTTCGAGCCAGCGCTCGGCCCAGCGGCCGATCGCTTCGAGCGCGTCTTCGAGCTCCCGCCCGCGCGTCGTGAGCTCGTAGACGACGCGCACCGGCGAACCCGCGTAGACGTCGCGCCGCACGATCTTGGCAGCCTCCAGCTCGCGCAGCCGCTCCGTGAGCAGCCGGTCCGAGATGCCGGGGATCGCCGCGAGCACCTCGTTGAAGCGGCGCGGGCCGGTCATCAACACGTGCACGATCGCGCCGGTCCACCGCTTGCCGATCAACTCGACCGCGGCATGAAACCGCGGGCAAAGCCCTGCGTGCTTATCCGGCATAGCCTGGCTACTTGACATAAGCTTGTTACCCTGATACCTTGTGCCCATGAGGCTACCATAAGTAGCTTACTAAGACAAGATACGTTCCAGGAGCAGAAAAGATCATGTCGATCGCCTTCCTTCTCGTTCGCCTCATCCTGGGGCTCGCGATCGCCGCGCACGGCGCGCAGAAGCTCTTCGGGTGGTTCGGCGGGTACGGCCTCGCGGGTACGGGCGGCTTCTTCGAGCAGCTCGGCTTCCGCCCGGGAAAACTCTTCGCGCTGATGGCCGGCCTGGCCGAAGCCGGCAGCGGACTGCTGATCGTGCTCGGTCTGGGCGGTGCGATCGGTCCGGCGCTGTTGGTGATGGTGATGCTCGTCGCAATCGCCACGGTTCACCTTCCGAAAGGCTTCTTCGTAACCAACGGCGGCTGGGAGCTCAACGCCGTCTACATCGCAGGCGCGCTGGGGCTGGCCTTCGGCGGCTTCGGCCGCTACTCGCTCGACCGGGCGCTGGGCGCCGGCGCCGTCCACACCACGCTCTTCGGAGCCGAGGCGATGGCGGTGGCGGTGGTTTTAGCGGGGCTCAACCTGCTCGCGCGCCGGCCTACTGGATCTCCCTCGCCCACGCCGTGATCGCGGCGGGAAGCGCGTCGTCGCCGTCGATCGCCCCGTAGTCGAGACGGCGATGCGCGCTTCGCGCAGCGCTAATAAGGGCCTGCGTTCCGGCGTCCGGAGCGCCGGCGTCCTGCTCGCGCAGCAAGAGGATCGGCACCGCGACCGCCGCGATCTCGCCGGGCGTCGCGAGGGGATCGAGCAAGACGAGCCCTCGCACCGGCACGCCGCCGGCGGCAGCCTCGGCAGCTGCTGCGGCACCCGCTCCGAGCCCGAGCAGATAGATGCGATCCGGGTCGACGTGCGGATCGGCGGCGGCGGCTGTGACGGCGGCCGCCACATCGCCGGAGCTCGCTGCGTCGATCGAAACGACCGCGAAGCCGGCGGCGTTGAGCGGCTGCGCGAGACCGGGATGCTCCCCGACCGCTACGAGCGCCGGGCTCGTCCCTTGCTGGCCCGCCGGCCAGCTCAGCGTTGCCGAGAGCAATCCGCCGCCGCTCGAGGGCAGCGTCAGGACGGCCGCGTTGGGCGGCGGCGAGGGCGCGATGGCGAGCAGCAGCGCCGCCAAGAGCGCGGGGGCGCTCACTTCGCTCCCTGCAGCACGCCGGCGGAGCGGGCGAGAGCGACTTGGCGCTTGATCTGCGCTGCGACGGCGCGCTCGATCTCCGCTCCATCGAAGCCGAGCGCTCGCGCTTGCGCGACGAAACGCTCGGCGGCTTCGGCCAGTTTCACCTTGTGCGGCCGCGCCTCGCCGCGCGCTCGTTCCGCGACGAACGTGCCGCGCCCGCGCTGCGCAGCGAGGACGCCTTCGCGCTCGAGTTCGAGATAGGCGCGGTTCACCGTGTTCGGATTGACCGCCAGCGCGACCGCGACTTCGCGCACCGTCGGCAGCCGATCGCCGCCGCGAAGCGTGCCCCGCGCGATCGCGTGCAGGATCTGATCGCGGAGCTGAAGGTAAACCGGGATGCCGGAGCGTTCGTCCAGCCGAAACTCGGTTCGCTGCATTGTGTTGGTGTCTTAAGACATTTAGACTATATCGGCGTCCGCCGGGGATTGTCAAGCCGTGCGCAGTATGCCCGCTTCATGGAAACCGTCGCCTTTTACGGGGCCGGCATGCTCGGCTCGGCCATGATCCAAGCGATGCTGCGGCGCGGGGTGCAGGTGCGCGTCTGGAACCGCTCGTTCGAGCGCGCGCAGGCACTCGAGGCTCACGGAGCGGTCGCGATCGCCGATCCCGCCGAGGCGGCACGCGGCGCCGCTTACGTTCACCTCTGCCTCTACGACGACGCCAGCGTCGACGCAACCCTCGAACGGGCGCTTGCGGGCATCGAGCCTTCGACCCCGATCGTCGATCACACCACGGCGCTGCCGCAGCGCGTGCTCGAACGCTGCGAACGTTTGGCGCACGACGGCCGGCTCTTCTTCCACGCGCCGGTCTTCATGGGACCGCCGATGGCGCGCGAGGCAAAGGGCACGATGCTGGCCAGCGGCGATGCGGTACTCTTCGAGCGCCTGCGCCCCGCGCTCGGCGCCATGTGTTCGGATCTGCGCTATCTCGGCTCGCGCGCCGATCTGGCGGCCGTCTACAAACTGCTCGGAAACGCGATGATTCTCGCCGTCGTCGGCGGCTTGAGCGACGTCTTTCGCATCGCCGGGGAGCGCGGCCTCACGCGCGAGCAGGCGTACGAGCTCTTCTCCTTCTACGATCCCTCGGGCCAGATCGGCGGTCGCGGAAAGCGCATGGCCGCCGGGGATTACGAACCGGCTTGGAAGCTCGACGTCGCGCGCAAGGACGCGCTGCTGATGCAAGCCGCCGCCAATCACGAGCGCCTGCCGGTGATCGACGCGATCGAGGCAATGCTCCGCGACGCCTCCGCACGCGGCTTGGGCGATCGCGACTTGGCGGCGGTTGCCGCCGTCTAGCGGCGCGGCGGAGCGCTGGCCGGCAACGGCGTGCGGCGCGGCAGCGGCGAACCGGTCCAAGCCGGTCGCGGCGTCGGCACCGGCTGCGGCGTGAACACCGCACGCGGCGCGACCGAGGGCGCTGCGGCGTCGTACGGTGACGGCGTAGCAAATCGCGCGCCTCTTTCGGTGCGGATCTCGAGGCTTCGCCTCTGCGGCACGTAGCTGACGCTCGCTCCGAGGGCGCGCAGCAACGGGCCGATCGCCACGTACGCGGCGTCGGGCACTTGCGGGTTCCCGCGCGAGAGCGCGACGCGCACCCGCCGGCCGTTTCGCTCGATCACCAAGACGTTGCCGTCGAACCACAGCCGATCGGCGAGACGCGTGAGCAGCGGCTCGACCGGCGCGTAGACGCGCCCGCTCGCGAGGTACGCCTGCACGTAAGCGACGACGGGACGGCCGTCCAGGATCAGCGCGACCGGCGTTCCGGGTGGGAATACGGGCATCGCGCAGCGATATACCGCATCGCATGGCGCGATTCATCTCGGCGGTCAAGGAGGCTTCGCTGCGCTTCTCGCGCGACGGCTGCGCCTTCCTCGCGCAAGCGCTCGCCTTCAACGCGCTCTTCTCGCTCTTTCCCCTGGTCGTGCTCGTGCTCAGCGCAATCACTTTCTTCGTGCCCAACGCCGAGCATCGCGCGATCGCGCTCTTCCACGAGCTCGCCCCGACCGCCAACGAGATCGTCGCGCAGAATCTGCGCACCTATCTCTACGCCCGCGGAATCACGAGCCTCATCGCGCTGCTCTTCTTGCTGTGGTCCGGCAAGAATCTCTTCATGGGGCTCGCCTACGCGCTGGATCGGGCGCTCGGCGTACCCAAGGGCCGTCCGCTCGTCCACAGTCTGGCCCTCTCCTTCGTGATGCTGCCGATCATGGGGCTGATGCTCGTGGTCGCGATCGCGCTGCCGGTCCTGCTCTCGCTCGCACTCCATTTCACCGGCATCAGGGATCCGGCGCGCCTCACTCACATCGCCGCCTACCTCGTTTCCATCGTGCTGGTCTTCGTCGTGACGGTCGTGCTCTATCGCTTTCTTCCCAACCGTCACGTCTCGTACGGCTTCTCCCTGCCGGGAGCGGCGATCGTCGCGATCCTCTGGCCGATCGTGCAATACGCCTTTGCGCAGTACGTCACGCACGTCGACTTCACGCACGTCTACGGCGCGCTCTCCGCGCCGCTCGTGCTGCTGCTCTGGTTTTATTACATCGGCTCGATCTTTCTCTTCGGCGCCGAGTACTGCGCGGCGTGGGCCTCGCAGAAGGGCTCCGACGACGTGCCCAAGCTGGTCGACGAGATCGGATGACGTACGTTTTCATCCACGGCTCCGGCTGCACGGGCGAGGTCTTCGCGGCGCAGAGCGCCGCCTTCGCCGGCTCGATCGCGCCGACGCTGCCCGGACACGGCACCCCGGGCTCGCCTTGCTCGATCGACGAGTTCGCCGACTTCGTCGCCGCGGAGCTGGCCGGGCGCGACCTCCGCGACGCGATCTTGTGCGGGAGCTCGATGGGCGGAGCGATCGCGCTCACGCTCGGCCTGCGGCGCGATCCGCGCGTGCGCGCCCTGGTCCTCATCGGCTCCGGTGCCCGCTTGCGGGTCGCTCCCGCGATGCTCGAGCGCCTGGAATCCGACTTCGCCGCCGGCGCGCGCGAGCTGGCGCCGTGGTTCTTCGCCGAGCCCGAACCCGCGCGCGTCGAGGCGGCCGTGCGCTCGATGCTCCTGGTGGGCCAAGCGCAGACGCTGCGCGATTTTCGCGCTTGCGACGCCTTCGACGTGACCGAGCGCCTCGGCGAGCTCTCCCTGCCTTTGCTCGCCCTCACCGGCGAGCACGACCGCCTGACGCCCCCCAAATACGCGGCCTTCCTGGCCGACCGGGTGCCCGGAGCTTCAGCGCGAATACTGCCCGGTGCCGGTCACCTCGCAATGGTCGAGCGGCCGGATGAGGCCAACGCCGCGTTACGCGCGTTTGCCGAGCTCACCTGAGTCCCGCTGAAAGGAACACCGTGCGCCGGCTCTTCGGAGTGCTCTTGCTCTGTTCGTCCCTCTCCCTGGTGGCCGCCGCCCCTCCCGCGCTGCCCACGACGACGCCGACTCCCCTGCCGCTGATCACGCCGACGCCGGTGCCGACCTCGCGTGCCGGCGCCCCGACCGTGCTCGTCTTTCCCTTCGACGTGCAAGGCGGCTCCAATCCGAACATCGGCATGGCGATGGCGCAGATCACCGTGCAGCAACTGCAGGCGGCCGGAGGACTCACGGTTCTTCCCGTTCCGCAAAACGTCGCGCGCGCGGAGTTCCTTTCCACGGCGCGCGCCGATCACGCCGACTACTACCTCAGCGGATACGTGACGCCGGTCGGAGACATGGCCTCGTCCGTAGAGCAGCTCGTGGCCATCGACAGCGGCGTGATCATCTACTCGCAGACCGCCGAGATCACGTCGGTGGCGGACGTCGCCTCGCAGGCGCTGGTCGTGCGGGACGCCATCATGGCGCATTCCGGTCTCGTTCCTCGCGAGAACGTCGCCGCGTCGAGCTCGACGCCAGCACCGGCCTCGAGCAACGGCACCGCCGTCAAGATCACCGGCCTGAGCAGCATCGTCGATTCCGTCTTCGGCAAGCACGCCAAGACCGGCCCGCGAGCTTCCGCCTCACCGATCGTCAAGCCCGACCGCGGCGTCATCATCGCCCGCGTCACCGGCAGCGCGAGCATTCCCGCAAGCGAAGTGACGACCGCGCGCAGCCTGCTCTATCTGGGCATGAACCATTTCTTCAACACCGAGATGACCGCGGTCACCACCAATCCGGAACGGTCGGCGGACTCGATCTGCGGCACGAGCCGCGACAACACCATCGCCTCGGGCGTGGTTTCGACCACCCCGCCGGCCAAGCACGAAAAAGAGCAGACCGTCTTTACCTTGACGATCTACACGTGCTTCGGCGCGCAGCTCGCGCAGCAAATCGGCAAAGGCCCGAACATCTCCGCGGCGATCGCCAGCGCGATCGCCGCCTACGCGGCCGCGCACCCCGATAACAGCTAGGGGAGGCCCCCGGCCGCGAAGATTAGGCCGCTCCCCGGCGGCGGCGCTGAATCGTCGGGGGCTCGGGTTTCGGCATCGCCTGCACGCTCGGCGCGGCCGGCTTGGGCAGCACCGCAACCTGCTGCTCGACCAGGCGCAGCGCCTCGGCGGTGGGCGGCAGCGTGGGGACGCTCGCGTCGGCCGGCGAGCCGAAGCCGAACGCCGCGGTGAGATCGCCGCAGGTTTCGCGCCGCCATTTCGTGAGATACGGCACCTCCACGCCGAAGCGCGCCTCGATCAGACGCAGCGTCGAGGTGTGGTCGAACGTGTTGCCGCAGACGAACCCGCCGCGCGAGAACGGCGAGACGACCATGCACGGGACGCGAAAGCCCAACCCGATCGGCTCGCCGCCGACGTACTCGCCCGGCGTGCCCGGCGGCGGCGTCGGCGGAACGACGTGATCGAAGAGGCCGTCGTTTTCGTCGTAGACGAGCACGAACGCCGTGCGCGCCCAGAGCCTCGGGTTCGACCAGAACGCTTCGAGAATCCGGCGCAGATAATCTTCGCCGGCGGCCGGCAGCATGTCGGGATGCTCGCATAGCGCATACGGTGGGACGATCCACGTGACTTGCGGCAAGTTACCGGTGCGAATGTCCTGCAGCATCGTCTCGGCCGAGCGCACCTTGACCGCATTTTCGTACAGGCCGGAGGTCGGCGGCGCGTCCTGAAATGCCGCGAAGTTCATGATGACGTCGAGCCCCACCGGGAACTCCGGCGTGCTCTCTTCGCGATAGATGCGCCACGTGACGCCGGCTCGCTCGAGGCGCTGCGCGTAGGTCTCCCACGTGTAGCGCGTCCCGCGATTGTTGGTGGCGGGCCCGCCGTTCTTTGCGTCGGGGTCGATCCACGCCGACATCCAGTAGTAGCGGTTGGGATTGGTCGGCCCCATCAACGAGCAATGGTAGCCGTCGCAGATCGTAAATGCGTCGGCCAACGCGTAGTAGAACGGCAGATCGGCGCGCGTGTAGTAACCCATCGTCAAGGGCGCGCTGCTGCCGTCGGTGCGTTCGTGCGCGGTGACCCACGCGTCGGCCCGGCCGCCGTTCCAGGATGCATGGAGCGCTCCCCAGGCATGGCTGAGATCGTGCAGGCGCTGAGCGCTCGTCGTTTTCGTATCGAGGTGAAAGGGCAGCACGTAGCCGTCGCGCGACGAGGCATACGGCTGGTAGAAGACCGGGCGGCCGTCGGGCAAGAGCGCGGCCTTGGCATCGCCGAACCCTCGCACGCCTGCGAGCGTGCCGAAGTAATGATCGAACGACCGGTTCTCCTGCATCAGGATCACGATGTGATCGATGTCGCTCAGCTTCGATGGCGGTGCCTGCGCATCGGCCGGTCGAACCCACTCGACGCAAGGCGTCAGCGCGGCGCCGGCGGCCAGGGAGAGAAAATGCGATCGCGAGAGACGGCTCATGGGCGCCCGATTCGCAGCGGAACTCGCTTTGCCTTCGAGCGCCGGGGCCGGCCCCGCGTTACTCCAGCAGGCCGGCCGGGGGATCGATCACGATACGCTTGGCGGCAACGTCGATCTCGAGCACGATCGCCCGGACCATCGGCACCATCTTGCCGCCTACGACGAGCATGTCGCTTGCGGGATAGTGTTCCACGTCGTCGACGGCGCCGTAGTCTTCGCCGTTGGGTCCGGCGAGGCGGCAGCCGATCAGATCGACGTCGAGATACTCGTCGCTAGCGACGTCGAGCACCTCGCGCGGCGCGAAGAAGGTCGCGCCGGTGTACGCTATCGCGGCATCGGCGTCTTCGACGCCCTCGATGCGCAGCAGCAGCCGTCCCTTGTGCTCCCGCGCCGCCAGTATCCGCACCGTCGACGTCTGGTCTCCGCGCCGGCAGTGCAGCTGCGCGCCTTTCGAAAACACGATGCGACCCGCGCTCGTCGGGTCGCATTTCAACTCGCCGCGAACGCCGAACGGACCGGCGATCCGTCCGACCGGGAGCTCACTCCTGCGGCTGCTCGTCCTCGGCTCCTTCGGCGGCCTCCTCGGAATCGAGGATATCGACCGAGACGCGGCCCTCCGCGGTCGCCCGAACGATCGTGCGCAGCGCGTGCGCGACGCGGCCGCTGCGGCCGATGACTTTGCCCAGATCCTCGGGATCGACGATCAACTCGATGACCGGCTTGCCTTCTTCATCGGTGAAGAGCTCGACGCTCACGTCGTCGGGATGCTGCACGAGCTTGCGCGCGAGGAAGCCGAGCAGTTCCGCCGCCCGGCGATGACCGGCCCAGGGATCGTTCGGATTGCGGCTGCGGCGGCTCGGCTCGCGATCGCGGCGCGGCGAGCGATCGCGGCGCTCGGCACGCGGCGGACGAGCGTCTTCGGGCTCGATCTCGTCGATGACCGTTTCGTTGCCCGAGGCGATCTTGCGCGCGCCCAGCGTCGAGCGGCGCTCGGACTCGTCGGAATCCTCTCCGAAGAGCCCGAACTCGTCGTCGAACGAGCTCATTTACGCGCCGGCCTTTTCGCTCTTCGGTTTCCGCTTGGTCGCCGGAATCGGGCCGCGCTCCATGATGCCCTTCTCGGCAAACAGGCGCCGCACGGTCTCGGACGGCTGCGCGCCCTTCTCGAGCCATTCCTTGGCCTTGGCTTCGTCGACGACGACCGTCTTCGGCTCGGTGCGCGGGTTATAATGTCCGAGAATTTCGATGAACCGCCCGTCGCGCGGCGCGCGCGAATCCGCCACGACGAATCGATAGCTCGGTTGCTTCTTGGCGCCCATCCGGCGCAGTCGGATCTTTACCATGTTCTGCTTTCTAGAGTGAGGTATTAGCGAAGCATCCCGGCAGGCAAGCGCGGCATGCGCCGCTTCCCCCCTCCGAGCTGCTTCATCATCTGACGCGCCTGCTCGAACTGTTTGACGAGCCGGTTGACGTCGGAAACTTGCGTGCCCGAGCCCGCAGCGATGCGCTTGCGGCGCGAGCCGTTGAGCACGTCGGGGCTGCGCCGCTCGCGGCGCGTCATCGAGCAGATGATCGCTTCGATTTTCTTGAGATCTTTCTCGGGAATATCGAAGTCCTTGGGCAGCGCGCGCGAGAGCCCGGGAATCATCTTCATGATCTCGCTCATCGAGCCGAGCTTGCGCATCTGGCGCATCTGATCGAGAAAGTCGTCGAGCGTGAAGCTCTGCTTGAGAAACTTCTCCTCCAGCCGCTTTGCCTGATCGGCCGTGTAGAGGCTCTGCGTCTTCTCGATGAGCGTGAGCACGTCGCCCATACCGAGGATGCGCGACGCCAAACGATCGGGATGGAACGGCTCGAGCGCCGAGAGCTTCTCGCCGACGCCGACGAACTTGATCGGCGCGCCGGTAGACTCGAAGATCGAGAGCGCCGCGCCGCCGCGCGTATCGCCGTCCATCTTCGTGAGAATGACGCCCGTGATGCCGAGGCGCTCGTTGAAGACTTTCGCGACCGACGCCGCTTCTTGGCCGGTCATCGCGTCGGCGACGAAGAGGATCTCCTTCGGATGCGTGGCGGCCTTGATCGCCTCGAGCTCCGCCATCAGCGCGTCGTCGATCTGCAGCCGCCCCGCCGTATCGACGATGACGGTCGAAAGACCGAGGCGTTTGGCCTCCGCGACGCCGTCGCGGGCGATCTTCACCGGATCGCCGGCACCGCGTTCGAAGACCGGCAGGTCGATCTGCTTGCCCAGCGTCTGGAGCTGCGCGATGGCAGCGGGGCGGTAGACGTCGGCTGCGACCAGCAGCGAGCGCCGGCCCTGTTCCTTTAGACGAAGCGCGAGCTTGCCGCTCTGGGTCGTCTTGCCGGAGCCTTGCAGGCCGACCATCATGATGACCGAGGGCGGTGCGTCGGAGAACTGCAGCCGCGCCTGCGCGCCGCCCAACAGATCGACCAGCTCGTCGTGGACGATCTTGACGATCGTCTGCGCGGGCGTCAGCGACTCGAGGACGTTGGCGCCGAGCGCCTTCTCCTTGACGCGCGCCACGAACGCCTTGGCAGCGCCAAGCGAGACGTCCGCCTCGAGCAGCGCCACGCGAACTTCGCGCAGAGCCTCCGAGACGTCGCCTTCGCTGAGCCGGCCGCGCCCGCTCAGGCGCGAGAAGATCGCGCCGAGCCGCTCACTGAGTTGGTCGAACAACGCTCCCCTTTACGATCCCGCCGTCGCCTCGTCGATGCGCTTGACGGCATCGCCGACGGTCTTGATCTTCTCCGCCTCTTCGTCGGGAATATCGATGTTGAACTCGGTCTCGAACGCCATGACCAGCTCGACCTGGTCGAGCGAATCGGCTCCGAGGTCGTCGGTGATCGACGCTTCGAGCGTCACTTCCGACTCGTCGACTCCGAGCTGCTCGACGATGATCTTCTTCACTTTATCGAAGGTAGCGGACATTACGTCTCCTTTTGCGAGTTTGCGTTTGAAAGCGAAACCGGTCGTTACATCAATACGCCGCCGTCGACGACGAGCGTTTGGCCGGTGATATAGGCGGCGGCATCGGAGCAGAGGAACGCGACGACGCCGCTCACGTCTTCGGGCCTTCCCGGGCGCCCCAAAGCGGCCGCCTTGATCAAGTACTCCCTGGCTGCGTCGGGCATCTTCTCGGTCATGGCGGTCTCGATCAGCCCCGGCGCGACGGCGTTGACTCTTATATTCCTCGAACCCAACTCCTTTGCGACCGACTTGCACAAGCCGATCAGGCCGGCTTTCGAGGCCGCGTACGCGGCCTGCCCGGCGTTGCCCATCATCCCGACGATGCTGGTCATCAGGACGATCGATCCGGCGCGCTGCTTCATCATCGGCTTGGCGACCGCCGCGCACAGGTAGAAGGCGCTCTTGAGGTTGACGTCGAGCATCCGGTCCACGGTCTCGGCCTTGAGGCGCAGCAACAACGAGTCGACCGACTGGCCGGCGTTGGCGATCGCGAAATCGACCCGCCCGAATCGCTCGATCGTCGCGGCGACCGCCGCCTCGACGGAGGCTTCGGCGGTGACGTCGCACGCCAAGACGTGCGCCGCCGCGCCGGCGCGCGCGTTCGCACAGAGCCCCGCGGTCTCTTCCAGAGCCGCGAGGTCGCGACCGAGCAGCGTCACGTCCGCGCCGCGCCGAGCGAACTCGACGGCGATCGCACGGCCGATACCGCGGCTCGCCCCCGTCACGAGCGCGACCTTCGCGTCGAATCTCACGCCCGCACTTCCTCTTCGGCCAGCATCGCGCGCAGTTTGCCGACCCCGGCGTAGTCGCTCACGACCATCGCCGCGGGCGCGTTCGCCATCCGCTTCATGAGCGGCGCGAGCACGGCGGAGGCGCCGAACTCCACGACCAGATCGAGCTCGTACGAGAGCAAGCGCTCCGCCGTTTCGTGCCAGCGCACCTCGTGGACGATGGAGGTGACGAGATTTTTGCGAATCGCCTCGACGCTGCGGTACGGCTGCGCGTCGACGTTGGAGATGACGTCGAACTGCGGAAGCGCGAAGTCCGCGCCGGCAACGGCCCGCTCGAAGCGCTCCACGGCCGGCTCCATCAGCTCGCTGTGCCAAGCGCCCGAAACGTTGAGCGGCACGACGCGCTTTGCGCCGGCGGCGAGCAGCGCGTCGCCGGCCGCCTGCACCGCGCTCAGGTCGCCGCTGATCACGATCTGCGTCGGCGAGTTGAAGTTCGCGAGGGTCACGCGAGCGCCGCTCTGCGCGCGCACGGCCTCGATCGTCGCGCGAATCTGGCCGGCTTCCAAGCCGAGCACCGCCGACATACCGCCCCGCGCGAGCTCGGCGGCGTATTGCATCGCACGCGCGCGCTCGTCGACCACGCGCAGCGCGTCGTCGAACGAGATCGCGCGGCCGGCGTAGAGACTACAGAACTCCCCGAACGAATGCCCGGCGCTCACCACCGGCGCGAGGGCATCGCCGACCGCGGCGTAGAGCGCGACGTTGGTGGTAAAGATTGCGGGTTGGCTGAACTGCGTCTCGCGCAAACGCTCCTCGGGCCCTTCCCATGCGATCGCCGAGAGATCGTATCCGATCAGCGCGTCGGCCCGCTCGAAAAGCGCGCGCGCGGCGCTCGCGTTGGCCGCCACCTCGGCCCCCATTCCGACGTTCTGCGAGCCCTGCCCCGGGAATACCACGCCGACTCTCACGCTGCCCACCTCCATGCGACCGCGCCCCACGAAAGCCCGCCGCCGAAGCCGACGAAAACGATGACGTCGCCTTCCTGGATCATGCCGCGCTCCACCGACTCCGAGAGCGCGATCGGAATCGAGGCGGCCGAGGTGTTGCCGTACTCCTGAATGTTGATCACGACCTTTCCCTCGGGCATCGCGAGGTACTTGGCCGCGGCGTCGATGATACGCTTGTTCGCCTGATGCGGAATGAGCAGCGTCACGTCGCCCTTGGTGAGATTGGCCTTGGCCAGCGCCGAGTCGGTCGCCGCGATCATCTTGTTGACCGCAAACTTGAAGACCTCGCGTCCCTGCATGTGAATCAGGTTCAACTTGGAGTCGAGAGCGGCGCGATCGATCGGCTTGCGCGAGCCGCTGGAGGCCACGTAGAGCAGGTCCGGCCGGCTCCCGTCGGCACCGAGCTCCGCCGCGAGGAACGAGTTGCCCTCCGAGCGCTCGAGAATCACCGCGCCGGCGCCGTCCCCGAAGAGAATCGCCGTCGAGCGGTCGTCCTTGTTGAGAATCTTCGAAAGGGTCTCGGCCCCGATCAGCATGACGCGGCGATAGACGCCGGAGCGCACGAGGCCCGACGCGACGGTGAGCCCGTAGATGAAGCCGCTGCAGGCGATCGAGATGTCGAAGGCGGCCTTGTCCTTGGCCCCCAGCCGAGCGGCGACCACGCACGCGGTCGCCGGAAAATAGTAATCGGGCGTCACGGTCGCCACGATGAAGCAGTCGACGTCGGACGGCCGCAACCCGGCGCGCTCGAGCGCCATGCTCGCGGCGCGCAGCGCCAGGTCGCTGGTCGCCTCATCCTGCGAGGCCCAGTGACGGCGCTTCATTCCGGTGCGCGTCGTGATCCACTCGTCCGAGGTATCCAGCCACCGTTCGAAATCTTCGTTGGTCACGACGCGCGGCGGCGCGTAGTGCCCGACGCCGGCAATCTTAACGCCGCAAAGGGACACCGGTTACGGCCTAGTCGTCGCGACCGGCGTGTTCGTCCCGAATTTCGACGACCTGCCGGCCGTCGTACGTGCCGCAGGTCGCGCAGGTAAAGTGCGGTCGCTTCGGTTGATGGCACTGCGGGCACTCGACGGTCGTCACCGTGCCGAGTTTCCAGTTGGCCGCCCGACGACTGCGCGTCTTGCTGCGCGGCGTCTTCCATTTGAGGTTTGCCACGTAAATCTCCGTATCAACACGAGCACGCGCTCGCGTTCTTGTTGGCTCCGCACGTCCCGCACAGACCTTTGCAATCGTCGCTGCACCGCAGGCCCATCGGTAACGCGCTGAGCACGAGTTGCTGCGCAAAATCCGCCACGTCCAACCGGTCGCCCGAGAGCACGTTGCCCTCGCCGAACGGATCCGCCTCGGCGCCGAGGTGCGGGTCCAGCCGCTCGTCCGCGTCGACGTGGATCTCCCGATCGACGTCCTCCAAACACCCGTCGCATTCTCCGTGCGCGCACGCGTCGATGCTGCCCTCGATGTGCAGCATACGGTCGACGCATCGAAGCTCCAGGCGCACCCTCGCACCCTTCGGGAACTCGATGCCCTCGAACGATGCGATCGGCACCTCCGCGTCCACCAGCATCCGCTGGCGCCCGCCGGCGAGGAGCCCCCCAATATCGATCTTGTGCGAACGGCCCATAGAATTACGACCCGCAGAAACAGGGCCCCACCACCGGGCGGGGCCCCTTCTGCAACCCCGACATTCTAGAACCCCCGTTACCGCTTGTCAAACCTCTGGGTCGGAGGGATGGGGCTGCGCCATGAGTATCGACCCTGCCGCCTCCCGGCTCAGCGCCCAGGGCGTCGCCTACGCTCCGGCCATCGCCGGGGCCGCGCAGCGCCACGGGCTCGACCCCGAGCTCCTCGCCGCCGTCGCCGCCCAAGAGACGGGCGGCCCCGGGGCCAACGCCGGCCGCAACGTCGTGGGCGACGGCGGCCACGGCCACGGCCTCTTTCAAATCGACGACCGCTACCACACCTTTGCCCAGAGCCCGCAGGCGATGGACCCATCGGCCAACGCCGACTATGCCGCCGGCATGCTCTCGGGCCTGCTCCAGAAGTACGGAGGCAACGTGCACGACGCCCTTTCCGCCTATAACGCCGGGAGCCCCCAGGCGACCGGCACCACCACCACCTGGTCCGACGGGTCGACCCTCGGCTACGCCGACTCGGTCATGCGCCACTACACCCAGCTCACCGGCGGCGGGTCGCCTTCGGCACCGGGAAACTCCGGCGGCACGGGCGGCGAGAGCGACGAGCTCGAGCAGAGCGTCGTCTCCGAACTCTCGACGCTCGTCTCCTCGATCGGCATGCTCGGCGCGCAGGCGCAGTCGATGCCGAGCATGCCGCAGCTGCCGCAGCCCGCCCAGCCGCAGAGCTACCAGCGGGCCGCCACCGACTACAGCGGCCTCTTCGACGACGGCGACGACGCCTAACCCCGACGAAGGAGAACACGATGGCCTTCCTACTTCCGATGCTCGAGGGTGCCGGCGCTGGGCTGCTCGGCAGCAGCGTGAGCGGCCTGCTGGGCGGCGCCAGCGGAAATATGCAAAACGCCGCGATGAACGCGCTCAACAATCAAGACGAGACGTTTCAACTCGGGATGTACGCCTCAGAGGTGCAAAACCAGGAGCAGCTCCAGATGCAATCCGAGGTGTTCGATCAGATGATGGACGAGCGCTCGGAGAACATGCGCGAGATCGACACCCTGCGCAACGTCGACATGGCGCAGCGCAAATCCGACGACTCGATCACCAAGAAGTTCATCCAGAGCATCACGGAGTGACGCGTTACTGGGCCGGTCAGACCGGGTCGTTGCCCTCTAAGGCATCGACCTCGCTGCCAGTCACGAGGACGCCGAGTCGCGGACATAGCGCTCCAGCGTACCACCGTGGATTCAGCCGGCACCAGACGTAGAGATACGTGCTAGGCCCGAATAGTAGCGTAAGCGCGATCAGCAATCGGGCCGCCACGGTCGGCTTAGGCGCGAACCACACGATAGCCCAAGCTAGACCTTGCGACAAACATGAGAAATGCTATTTCCGGCCTGCGATTTTGGGGCCTTCTGCACAACAGGAGCTAAAGGTTGGATAACGTCCCACTCACCAAGAAGGTGCATCACGGAATAAAGCGTTCACATGGGGCTGCACGAGACGATGGCCGTGTAGCTCCATAAGAACGTCGCCAGAACCAGCGCGAGCAGCGCAACGGCACCGATGACGATCGCCCGAGCCCACCCCTGGGCGAACGCAGCCGCCAGGGGCGCCACGAGGAGATAGACGGTCAGCACCGTTGCCGCTCGCGGTGCCCAATCGTAGCAGTGGTAAGGCGCCAACGGCCGGCCGGCGAGGCCGAGAACCCGCACCACCGCGCCCAAAGCCGCACCCGCCAGCGCGAGGCCGTACGCACTCAGAACGCCTAGGACGCGGCCTCTGGGCTCAGCAGCGCTCATCGCCGGCTTCTTTGGAGGATGGCCTTGCAGAATCTTGCACCGGGATTCGGTCTTCAAAGCGCGTCGTTGGCCGGCGCCGAGATCGCCAAGAGGCTCATCGGGAGCACCTCCCGATGATCGCACCGCTTCCGCCCCGCAGCGACCGTCCCTCGACGCCCCGCTCCGGCGCGGCGTCGCCGGGCAGCGGCGCGGCCGCCTCGGATCTTAGCGCCGAGCAGCAGGCCCAGCTCGCCGCGCAGCACGCGGCCTTCGATTTCGAAGCGGCGGAAGCGGCCGAACTGCTCCGAGAGCACGAGGCGCTCGAAGCACTCCTTGCGGAGCAGCTCAAAAACGACGACGAGATCATGAAGAAGTGGATCGCGCTCATCTAGCGCCCACGCGGCCGCACCGCTGCCGAAAACGGCGGCAGGGGGGCTTGCCGTCCGTGGTATACTTCACCCTTGTCGTGGGCCATTAGCTCAGCTGGTTAGAGCGCATGCTTGATAAGCATGAGGTCCCTGGTTCGAACCCAGGATGGCCCAGTATCGAAAACCCTTGCACCGCAAGGGTTTTTTGTTTGCCCCGCCTTGGCGGCGGTCCGCCGTAGCTGGCGGTTAACCCACTTTCTAACGCAGGTAACTCACCTGCGAGCAGCGCTCCCATAGTCGCTTCGCCGCAAAATACGTAGCTGGACTGCCGAGCGACATTGATCCTAGAATGCTCGGACTACTGGACGCCGTTTTGGGCGAAGTGGGAGGGTGGCAACGTGACTTTGTCGTTCCGCGCGCGGCCGAGCACCAACAGGACCGAGTCATTGAGGACTTCGACCGCGTCGGCGTAAGGATCAACGTCGAAGGCGTCTATTTCATGAAGGCCGCGGGACCAGCGCCCGACGCAAACTTCTTTATCGATCTAAAGCGGCCCCTGGTTCGAACCCAGGACGGCCCCCACAACTATCGGGGCTACCAGATGATGATGACGGAACCGTTGCCGGCCTGGGTACCGTTCGTCGTCGTCACGTTCGTCGCGCCCGTTATGTAATACGAGGACCCGCCGCCGCCACCGCCGCCCGCGATTCCATCGCTTGCGCCGCCTCCGCCTCCGCCCCAGTAACCGCCGCCTCCGCCGCCGCCCCCGGATCCTACGCCGCTGCAACTGCTCACGCACGTCGCGCCGACGCCCCCGTTTCCGCTGGTTCCCGCGCTCCCGTTCGTGGTTCCGACCGATCCGTCGCCGCCCGGTCCGCCGCCAGATTGGGTTCCGCCGCCGCCGCCGCTCCCGCTTCCGGAGCCCGGACACGTACCGCCATCTTCCCCGGTGGGGTAGCCCCCGTAGCCGCCGTAGGGCTGGCCGGACGTCCCGCAGTTATCGGCGCCCCCGCCCCCTCCGGCGCCGAGGACCAGGAGAACGCCGCCTTGGGCGACGCTCGATGCGCCGCCGCCGCCGCTGCCGACGTTGATCGCCGCGCCGTAGCCCCCGGCGGCGCCGCCATTGAATCCGCCCGATCCGGCCGTACTTGACGTTCCCTGCTGGCCCTGCCCGCCGGTGAGGACATCCAGGCTCCCTGCCGCAACCGGGACGGTCGCTTGCACGGTACCGCCGTCGCCGCCTGGGCCGGAGCTCGTGCCGCACGACGTGTCGCACCCTGCGGCGCCTTGCGCCCCTGCGGCGTTCACGGTGACCAGCGTGACGCCCGCGGGAACCGTTATCGACTGCGTCGAGCCCGTGTACCCGAAGTTCGTGTACGCGAGCGTCACCGCTTGGCTCTGGCCTAAACCGTCACTCAACGTCAAAGCCGTGCAGGTGCCGGGTGACGGGACCGATGCGACGCTCGCGGTGAATGAATTGCCGCTCCGTAATACCGTGCCGATGCTCCCGCAGCCGCTGCCGTTGGTTACGGTGAGCGATTTGCTATATGGCGCATTGGTCCAGCCGGCTTCCGATGTGGTAAACGTGCCACTCGACCCCGCGCCGGTCGTAGCGTACAAATCCACGCCCGCGAAGGACGGATTGAGCGTGTCGCTCGTCGTGACGACGATCGGCTGCAAGGCCGGCGCGAACTGCGCGCTGCCGTTCGTCGCGCCGCTCGCGCGCGCCGTAATGGTTACCGGCAAGATGGCGAGGCCGGTGTAGCTCAACTTCGCGGTATCGCTCGAACTGAGCAGTTGCCCGGCCGGCGGACTATCGCTGCCCGACGTCGCGATGCTCGTCGCGCCGCTGGCGTCGTCGTCGCTCAGCGTCACCGCGTTGTCGTACGCGCCGACGATCGTGTCGCCGTCCGCATCTTTCGCGCTAACCGTAAACGCTTGCGACGACGCGAACGGCGTGCCGGCCGTTCCGCTCGGCAAGCCGCTAACGACGAGCGATGCGACGACGCCATCGAGCGTGAAGCCGATGTCGTTGGTGATTCCGCCCTTCATCGTAAACGGCACGTTATTTGCCGTCGACAACAGCTTGGCGCCGGCGGGGATGCTGCCGCTTACCGGCGCCTTGTCGTAGGTTTTGATGGTGACGGTGTAGCTACCGGCAAGCAGCGTCACCGCGATGGTACAGGTCAACGGCGATCCCGTGCATCGCGGATCGCTTGGCGTGAGGTTGACCACTTGGGTCGTCGTCGACGGCCCGGTAAAGGCCATGGTCATTCCCTTGGTTGCCGCCGAAATATAGCGCGGCGCTCTCCCGCGGGGGCCCTTTGGGATTCGGATGTGGATCCTAAGCGCCCCTTTACGCCGACGTTTTTCAGCAATCGTCGAGGGATGCGCGCGCGCAGGCGCGGCGCTCGCATCGCTCGATGCGGGCAACGACGAACTCCGCTCGCCCGCACTCGCGCATCCCGCCAGCAGACCGACCGCACAGAGGGTCGCAATCGTGCGCCGTACATCCATCGTTAGTGAACCCCGACGTTTCCGAGCGTGACCTCAACGTTCACCACGAGCGTTCTGCCCGCGGCGTCCGAAAAAGTCGCACTGCACTTCGCTATGTTGCCGCTCGTGCCGGCATTCTTGGCTTTGACCGTAAACGAAGAAGCACTCTGGCCAACACCCGGCGCGAACGCAGCCCAGTTGCCGCCCGCCGCCGGATCGTCAGTTTTGTTACAGGTATCGCTCTTGAGCGTGAAGTTCGGCGCGTGCGACCACTTGGGAGCGCTCGGCGTCAAGGTCGCGGTATCGCCGACGGCGGTGAACTGTACCGAGCCCGGGGAAGTCGCGCTTCCGTCTACGCATGCGTCGGCTTTCTGCGCGCAGACGACGGCGATCACCGGCACGGGTAAGGTGACCGAGATCGGAAGCGACGCGGAGCTGCCGATGCCCGCGATCTTCGCGGTGCACGAGCCGGGCCCGGTGGCCGTCACCGTATAGGTCGCCTTGCCGCCGCTATTCTTCGAAGCGCTTAGCGTCGCAACGTTCCCACAGTTGTCGCTCTCGTCGAACGAGCCGGTGTAGTTGGCCTGCTTTGCGGTGACAGTTTTCGTGCTGGACGAACTTACGGCCGTGAAGCTCAGGCTGCCGGGCGAGAGCACGACGCTGCCGAACACCGAGATCGGCAGCGACGCCGACTCACGGTCACCGCCGGTGAACGTCGCGTTACACGATCCCGCAGCCACCGGCGTGACCGTGTAACTCGCGCTACCACTGCCGTTGGCGGTCGCAGCCAGCGTTGCGATCTTCGCGCAATCGTCGCTTTCGGTAAAGCTCCCGGTGTACTTGGCTTGCGTCACGGCGACCGTCTTGCTGTTTGCCGACCCGGTCGCGCTGAAGCTCAGGCTCGAGGGCTTCAGCACGACGCCGCCGAGCGCCACGACCGAGATCGGCAGCGACGCCGACTCGCCGTCCCCACCCATGAACGTTGCCTTACACGATCCTGCCCCCACCGGCGTGACCGAATATTTCCCGTCGCCGCCTCCGTTTCGATCGGCTGCCAGCGTCGCGATCTTCGTACAATCGTCGCGCTCGGAGAACGTCCCTCCGTATGAGCCCTGCGCGATTCGAACGTCCTGCGCGTACGAGGAACCGATCGCCGTGAACTTCAGGCTCGACGGCGACAGGAGAATGGAGCCGGTCTTCGGGACGTTCTCGACCTGCAAGGCTGCCGAGGTGACGATCGCGCCTCCCGCGCCGCTTACGGAAATCGATGCCGATCCCGGCCCGGCCACAATGACGTACGCCTTGCCGTTGGCGCTCACCAGCGTCTGCTTTCCGTGCGCTTCGCGTGCGTTAGGCGACATGACCGCCGGCAACGCCGATGAAAGCCTCAACACGGCACGATCCGTCGATGTGTACGTGAACGGTCCCGTATACGCGCCCTGACTCGCCTCCACGCGCGCAACGTCACCGACGTAGTGCAGCTTACCGGTGACGTGCACCGATAGCGGCGCGCGTGACGCGGGCGGAATACTAGCCGGCGTGCATGATGTGAAAAGGGCCGCCAACAATGTGGCAGCAAGCCATCTCAATGCCAATCGACAGACCACGGGCTAACTCCAATGCTTTGTTGCGGGCGGGCGCTCGAGCGATCTCCTTTAACTTAACGTATCGGCCCCCGTCAAGCAAGCAGCCACCTGCGTGCCGCATTCGCGCCAAGTTTAGTCCAAGCGCGATTAGAGGTCATCTCATAAATCCCCGTGCGTGGATTTCGGGGTGCGATGTCACCTTGGCGTCGGGCCACGCCGCGCTCTTCGCCCCGAAAGGCCGCGTCCACCGCGTAGCGGGAAGCTTTTTTTCGGGTCCACGCTCGTGATGGCAGCGTTCGCCACCTACCTCGGCGCGGTCGTTCCGCGGCGCTCGGGTTTATCCCACTAATCCCGACTTTGTCTGCGACCGGAAGCTCCACAAATCCTTATTTTGCGCGCCTCTTGCTATGCGGCACAGGCTTCCGGCCCTTTGATAAGCATGAGGTCCCTGGTTCGAGCCCAGGATGGCCCACCAACTCAAAGCCCATAACCACGGGTTTTTTTCATCCCCGGTGAACCCCTAGCAAGGGGAGCCTAAGATGCTGGGGAGCCTACTCGGGAGCCTATTTCCATGGGAGGCCGCGCGCGCGCGCAGCGTATTCGTGGCGGCTCCCTCGCGCGCGCGCGTACGCGTATACGAGACCACATGACGACTCGAACCGCAACGCCCGGCACTCGGCGGCAACGGCCAAGGCGAAGGCGGCCCGGCTAACGGGCCGGGCTGGGGTGGTCCGGCTCGGGGCGCATCCCGGAAGCCGCCGCGTGCTCCGTTACAGAAGGCCGGGCCGGGCCGCGGCAACTTCTCCATCACCGGCGAGGAAAGGCGTGCGCGGAACGAACGCCACGCTGACGAGATGCGCGAACTATACTACGAAATCGCGCACGATACCGCGCGGCCAGCAATGGTTCGCCTCAATGCGGCGACTCATCTTCTGAACCGCATCGACTGCCGTTACGACGCTCGAGTACAGCACGTCGAATATTGGACTGCCGTTCTGCCATTCGTGGCGGTGGGGCATCCGTTTGCGTCTTCGCAAAGCGACCATCATCGAGAAGCCACTGACCGTCTGGCGCCTCCGTCAAAGCCCACCACCCCTCGTAGTGGCTATGAACACTCTTGCCATTAATCAGATCAATCGCGTCGAGAGCAACGTGCAACTTGTGCGCGTTGCCCGGGATTTCCACAACGCTCGCATGTACGGATGGCGAGAGCAGGCTCCAGGCGGTCCTAAACTCTTTGCGGCTGATTGCGTCGTAAAAAGCCATCACGACACGCGCCGGCCTATCCGCACGCATCTCCTTCCGCGACGTCATCAACCCGGAGGCAGTTCGTTTTTTCCTTCGAGGATCGGCTCGAGAAACCGGCCGTCGTTGACCCCTACCTCGGCCGCAATGAGATCGTTGAGCAACGCATTCATGCCAAGGATGGTCTCGCGATGCGCTTTGGGCTCGACCGCCAAGTTATGCACCTCGTGAGGGTCGCTTTGGAGGTCGAAAAGCTGCACGTCGTTGTTCTTTAGGATTTCCTCCATCGTTCGCGGGGTATTGAATCCGGTCGGCGCATAGTAGCGACCAAACTTGTATCGCCCGTCGAACGCGAAGGAAACAAGGCCGCGCTTCGTTAGGTTTGCCTGGCTGATGGGAGGCTGAGGCGAGTTCAACATCTGCGAATCCATAACGCTCTGCAGATATCGAGCGTCGACCGTGGCAAGGCCCAAGTAGTTGAAGAGCACGCCCGGGCGCACCGCATCGAGCTTGGCTTCGCTTGGGTTCGCCAGCAATCCCGAGAAGTCGCGTCCCGGCAGCGCTCTGGCATCGGCGGGGCGCTGCGATTCGGGCAGGCCCGTCAGGCCAACGAACGTGGGGACCAAGTCTAAGTGACTGGTGAGCGCAGCGCACGTGGCACCGGCCGGCCCCGCGGGATGGGCTATGACCATCGGCACGTGCGCGTTCTGCTCGTAGATGAACGGCCCCTTGCCCTTTAAGCCGCCGTGGGAACCACCCATCTCGCCGTGATCGGCCGTGAAAACGATCACCGTGTCGCGCCACAAATCCATTTCGTCGAAGACGTCGACTACTTGCTTTACGTTCCGTTCGTTATCCTGAATCGTATTCAAGTAGTAGTTGTAGAATATCGTCCACATATCGGTCCGGTCGGTCGGGATCGAACCGGACCAGCCGTCCCAGCCCTTTCGATACTCGTCGAGGGCGCCCGGCATCCCCTCGGACGTCAGCGATTCCGCAAGGCTCTCCGGCAGCGTTAGCGGCCATTTCCGCTCGTAGATCGAGTTCGGCGGCGGGGGCGGCGTCGCATCCGCAGTCACGGGCTTTTGAACCGGCGGTTCGCCCGGAACGTTACCGTCGCCGTACATGATGTCGTGCGGATTCACGAAGCTCGCGACCATGAAGAACGGCCTCCCGCCGCTCTTGCGCGATTGCAGGGCGGCGTTGCGAAGCCAGCGCACGCTTTCGCCGGCGATGAACGGATCGTTCTCGAAGCCGCTGAGAGGAGCGCTCCCGATATCTCCGCCCGCGCCGAACACGTCAAAACCGTAGGCCTGCGCGGCGGTGCTGTAGTTGACGGTCGGCTCGGGATTGAGTATCCCCTTGTCCATTTCGAACTTGCCGAAATACGCGGTTTTATATCCCAGCTCTTTTAGTACCGATCCGACGTTTGGGATGCTCGGATTGAGCGTCGGCACGAAGGCAAATTGCTGCTGATCGATAACGTGATGATACTGCGGCGGCCGGCCGGTTAAAAACGTCGCCCGCGACGGCGTGCACATCGCCGAGGCCGTGTAGTGATTTGCAAACGTAACGCCGTTTCGTGCAATCCGGTCCGTCCCCGGCAGCGAATACTCCGGGCCGCCATGGAGTTTATGCGTCTGCTGGTCGACGATGATGAAGACGATATTATAGGGCGGCTTTCCCGGCGGCCCCTTACGCGCCGGCGTTCCGCTCTCGGCCTGCGCGGGCGCACCTTGCGCGGCACCCGGCAAACTCGATCCCAGCGCGGCTGCCGCGAGCGTCGATGCGCCCAACAGAGCTTCGCGACGATTGACCGTGCCTTTGGAATCGTCTCTCTTCATCGTACCGATTATCCTCGAGCGGTCTAGGTGCCGTCTCCCCAATACCGCTCGTCGGCCCGCGGCACCTTGAATCAACGCATAACGGCGAGACTATTTGCCCCGGTGCCGCGCTCCGACCTTGATTGGGCTGCAGCAGATGATTGGTAGCGGCTCTTGGAAGTCGAAGATGCTATCCGGCGAGCCCACGCCCGTCGATCCGTCGAAGCCGGGTCCCGGACTGCACAAGTTGGCCGGCGAACTGGCGCAGTTTCCGGTCGCATGGCCTCCGGTAACGTCGTAGAACGGCTCGCGAGCGCTCGCGAAGTTCGAGTAGATCCAACCCAGAGACGACGTGCTGGCATCGGACGACATGTAGGCGGCGATCGCCGGAGCTCCGATGCTCGTGCCCTCGATGCTCGTGAATGCGCCGTTCGCGAACACGGCCACGTAGGCGGCGTCGAAGGAGATATCCGGCGTCTCGCGCATTTGCCCCGCGCATTTCGTGTAGCTCGCCTGGAACGACGGCGCGGCGAAGAAGAGCGAACATCCGCCGCCGCTGGCTTCTCCGTCCGCCGTATCGTACCAGGCGTTTTCGGCGCGCGGTGAGATCGACGTCAACTCCGTCCCTCCGACAGCGATCACCGTCGGGATGTCGGCGGGCACCTGGGGAGCGACGGGGTATCCGCTGCGGTACGAGGAGTCGTAGCCCCAGTCGCCCGCCGACGCAACCACGGGGATGGGAAGGGCGGCGAAGTTCGCAGCGTGCGTCTGCATCGTCGCGGCGGTGACGCTCGTGCTCTCCATGTCGCCGTAGCTGGCCGAAGCCACGACGGCCCCCAAGCTCGCGGCCGTCTTGACCGCGGTTTCGGTTTGCGTGAGCAGCGTATCGATGTCCGAGGTCGCCCCCGGAAGTTCGACGACGAGGATTTTACAGTACGGGCACATCGCCGAAACCATGTCGACGTCCGTCGACGTCTCCAGCGTGTTATCCACGGTGGGGAGATTCTGGCCGCCGTTCATGTCGACAACGGTGAGGCATCCGAAGTATTCCTGACACTCCGAGAGCCCGTACTCCTCGCGGTAGACGGCAAGGTCGCGGTTGACCGTTGCATCGCCGCCCAACTCGAGCACGGCTACGGTCGGACTGGCGCTCGGATTGGGATCGGCGGTGCCGTACGCCTTCTCGAGCTGCGTCGCGGAGAGGCCCATCGAAGCCGGCGGCGAGGGAGGCGCCGTCGGGTACGGGCACAAGATCGAGCCGGACGCCAGACAGATGATGGTGAAGTCCGGTTTCTTCGAATGCTTCGCGGAAGCGGCCCCATCGCCGGAGCCCGCCGCACCGGTCGAGAGGCTCGGGGAGAACGTACGACCGCCGCTGCACGCGGCCGTCGCGAGAGTCGCGAGGCACAGAACTACCCAAACGAGACCTTTTCTCACGGTGACCTCCACAAGACGACGAACTCGGCGAGCGGATATCGTTAGCCGGCTCGCCGACTCCTATCCCGTTGACCGCAGACGCCAAGGAACGGCCAAATACCGTCAAACCTAGCCGGGAGAAATTATTTCGATAACGGTAAGGCGGTGAGCCACCTGCGCTAGCCGAAAATCTTCCTCCTAGGCGTCCGGCGTTCCGCAGGAGCGCCGTGCGGCTAGTTGGAGCAACCGCGAACCTTCTCGGAAAGGAACACCCATGCTACGGAGCATCTTGCAGCCGGCGCTTATTGCAGCGCTGGCGTTTGCATTCTGGGTCGCTCCGGCAAAGGCCGGCGACCAAGACTTCACGCTGCACAATAACACCAAAGCGACCATGACCTCGCTGTACGTCTCGCCGCATTCGAGCGACAAATGGGGCGACGACATTCTCGGCGAGGATACGCTCGCCCCCGGTGACAGCGTCGACGTAAAGTTCGACCGCGACGAAGACGAGTGCAACTGGGACGTCAAAGGCGAGTTCAAGGACGGCAGCACTGCGGAAGTCGACGACGTCGACTTCTGCTCGGTCAGCGAAGTCAACTTCCACGACTAACCGGCGCAATGCCGGAGCCCGAAGGCACGGCCG
>DATJRF010000094.1:0-3181 GCA_035505015.1 Verrucomicrobiia bacterium
CGCAGGATCGCCTGCAGCGCCAGCGCTTGCACGGCGAGCGTCGCACCGAGCGAGAGCACGAGCGAAACGCCGATGCCGGTGCGCGGCAACGTCAGCGCCGCGATCACGAAGAATGCGCTAAACGCGAAGAGGCCCGTGAGCAATCCGCGCATGACGTCGATTCCCGCCTCGGCACCGCCCTGCCGGTGTGCGAAGACGGCGAGGATCGTGGCAAAGACCGGAAAGGGGCTGAGCAGACCGGTAAGGTGCGGACCCAGGGTGCTCGCGACCTCGGTGAGCGAGAGAACTATTCCGGTTGCGACCAGCATGCGCAAGGGAAGATCGAACCTCAGGGGCGCGATGTCGGCTTCGCTTCGCGGCGCCGTCGCTTTCGGCATCAGCCGGAGAGCTGCGGCATCGCACGCGATCGCGAGCGCAAATGCCGGCACGGCGCCGAACGCGAGCATTCGCAGGCCCGGCGTCAAAAGCGCAAAGACGAGCGTCGCGGCGGCGACGCAGGCCGGCCAATTCATCACCTTCGCGCAGCGCGCGTACGCGAGCGCGAAGAGCGATTGCGAAACGGTGCCGAGGAGCACGCCGACGGCGACTTGCGAGCCGAAGTGCGGCCCGTGGCTCAGCGCCGTAAAATAAACGACCGGCGCCGACGTGAAGGGGATCCCGACGAACCAGCCGCTGACCGCGGGGCCGTAGCGCCGGCCGATCAGCGTCGCCGCTCCGATCAGCGCGCAGGTGATCGTGGCTTTGAGGAGCAGCGTCGCCGTCTACCTCTACGTCTACTACGTCTACTTTTACTATGTCTGCTTTGCGTTAGGCAAGGGATCTCGCGACGCCGATTGCCAGCGCCGTCCGCTCGGCCAGCGAATCGACGACAACGTGCTCGTGCTCGGCGTGACCGCCGTCGCCGACCGCGCCGAGACCATCCAGAACCGCGGCGCCGAGGGCCGCGGCGAAATTCCCGTCGCTGCCGCCACCGACGGCAACCTCCTCGAGCGGAAAGCCGAGCTCGCGCGCGATTCCCTTCGCGCGCTCGAAGAGTGCCGCGATCTTCGGCGTGCGTTCCATCGGCGGGCGATTGAGCTCTCCGCTGACGCGCAGCTTGGCATCGGGGTGATGCGGCCGCAGCGCGCGCATTGCCGCGTCGATGCGTCGCGCTTCCTCTCCGGTAGGGACGCGAACGTCGATCTCACCTCGCGCCCGAGCGGCGATCGTGTTCCGAGCGGTTCCACCCGACACCACGTCGACGTTCACGGTCGTACCGACGGCGTAGTCGTTGAGCGCGTGCAACGCGATGGTCGCACGAGCCAATTCATCGATCGCATTAACGCCGTTCTGCGGTTCGACGCCGGCGTGCGCGGCGCGCCCCTCGGCCTCGACCGTGTACAGTCCGACTCCTTTGCGCGCCGTCTTGATTGCACCGTGGTGAGCCGGCTCGAACACGAAGACCGCCTTCGCTTGCCGCGCGTGCTCTTCGATTAGAGCACGCGACGTCAGGCTGCCCAGCTCTTCGTCGGAGTTGACGATGAACGCGATTGGCGGAGCGGGCGAACCGCCCGAATGCAGGAGGCGGGCCGTCCAGAGTGCCTGTACCAAACCGGCCTTCATGTCGAGGATTCCGGGACCGCGCGCGACGCCGCTCTCATTCTCGATCGTAAACGGTTTGCGCGCGAGAGTTCCTGACGGCCAGACGGTGTCGTAATGGCCGATGAAGACGATCGGCGAATCTCCCGAGCCCCAGCGAAGCACGAGATGATCGCCGCTCGACGAGCTTTCGACTCGCCGCGCGGTGGCGCCGTAGCCGCTCGCGAGCTCAGCGAAAAACGGCACGAACGCGTCGCAGCGAGCTTTGTCGCGCGACGGCGTTTCGATCTCGACGCAACGGCGCAAATCGTCGAGCATCTCGCCGCGCCGCGCGCGCAGGTCGTCGACCGTCGTCTTCACGCTCATGAACCTTCACTATGCGCCGGAAGGAACGATCTCCCGCTCGGCACAAGGGCGGCTCGATGCTCGAGACGCGCACCGTTACCGCCGGCGAGGCGCTGGTGCAGATGCTGCGCCGGCACGACGTCGAGATCGTTTTCGGTTTGTGCGGCGACACCAGCCTACCGTGGTACGATGCGCTCCGCTCGTCGGCAGCGCTGCGTCACGTTCTTACGCGCGACGAACGGCACGCGGCCTACATGGCCGATGCCTACTCGCGCATCAGCGGGCGAGTCGGCGTTTGCGAGGGGCCGAGCGGAGGCGGAGCCACCTACATTCTCCCCGGCGTCGTCGAGGCAAACGAGTCGTCGATTCCGGTTCTCGCGATCACGACCGACATCGGCGTCGCATCGCGCGGGCACTTCGTACTGACCGAGCTCGATCAGCGCGCGCTCTTCGCGCCGCTGACGAAATGGAACGCGTCGATCGATGCAGCCGCCGAGTTGCCGCGACTCGTGCGGGAGGCGTTTCTCGAGATGACCACGGGACGTCCCGGAGCGGCGCATCTCGCACTTCCCTTCGACGTGCAAAGGGAAGAGGTTCGAATGCCGCCGCCCTCGGGCGAGAGCGCGTTCGGCTCGTATCCGTCGCGGCGCGTCGAGCCCGACGGCGCCACGCTGACCGCTGCTGCGAAGTTGCTCGCGCAGGCGGAGCGGCCGATCGCGATCTGCGGCGGCGGCGTCGTGATTTCCGGCGCGCAAGCCGAGTTGGCCGCGCTTGCCGAACGGCTCGGTTTCCCGGTCGCGACGACGATCAGCGGAAAGGGAAGCATTGCGGAAACGCACCCGCTCGCAGCCGGCGTCGTCGGCAGTAACGGCGGCGTCCCCGAAACGAGACGTCTCGTCGATGAGGCGGACCTCGTTGTGTTCATCGGTTGTCGCGCCGGATCGGTCACGACCGAGCGATGGCGACATCCCGCGCGGGGCAGCTCGAAGGTCGTGCACATCGACGTCGATCCGAGAGCAATCGGCGCAAACTATCCGACCGATGCGGCGATCGTCGGCGACGCGAAGCTCGCGCTCGGCGCGCTTTGCAGCGAGCTCGAGGGCGTGCGCGTGCGGACGAATCGCGACGAGGCCGTCGCGCGCGTCGCTCGCGCGAAAGAAGAGAAGTTCGCCCGCTTTCGTTCGCTGGCGGAAGATGACCGCGCTCCGATTCGGCCCGAGAAGCTCGTGCAAGAGCTCGAGCGCGCGCTCGCGTCTCG
>DATJRF010000095.1:0-2203 GCA_035505015.1 Verrucomicrobiia bacterium
GCCCGCGTGGGGGCTCGGCCAGTGCCTCAACGCCGGCGACGCGCTCAACGCGATCGCCTACCGCGCGCTGGTAGCGGGGAACGCCGACGCGGGGCGCCGCCTGCGCTCGAGCATGATCGTCACGCGCGCCTTCGTCGAAGATATCGAGCGGCGTAACGGCGCCGTGCTCTGGGCCGGCTTGGAGGCGGGTGCGGTGCTGGGCGGTGCCTCCGAACGGCTCGCCCGGCGTCTGCGCCGCGCCGGCCGGCTGCTCGCCGCCGCCGCAGCCTCGCCGGTGCGAGCGCCCCATTACGCCGCACGAGCGATCGCGGCCGTGGAACGCAGCGGCATCGAGAGCGGATACGCCCAGCGCTTCGCCGAGGTCGCCGCCTACGTTGGCTCGCAAGCTGCCTAAACGCAAGGGCGCGACCGCGTCGCGCAAAGCCGAGCACATCCGCATCAACCTCGAGCGCGACGTCTCGAGCAAAGGCATCGGCGCCGGCTTCGACGCGTACGCGTTCGTGCACCGCGCGCTGCCGGAGATCGATCTCGCCGGGGTCGACACCTCGGCGGAGTTCCTCGGCCGGCAGCTCGGCGCACCGGTTCTCATCTCGTGCATGACCGGCGGCGCGCCCGAAGCGCGCCGAATCAACCGCCGCCTCGCGCGCGTCGCGCAAGCGCACCGTTTGGCGATGGGCACCGGCTCGGCGCGCGCCCTGCTCGAAGATCCCTCGCAACTCGCCAGCTTCGACGTGCGAGAACTCGCGCCCGATGTGCCGCTGCTCGCCAATCTCGGCGCGGTGCAGCTCAACAAAGGCTACGGCGCCGGCGATTGCCGCCGTCTGCTCGAGCTCTTGCGCGCCGATGCCCTGGTGCTCCATCTCAATCCGCTGCAAGAGGCGCTGCAGCCCGAGGGCGACACTTGCTTTGCCGGACTGCTCGCGAAGATCGAAGCCGTCTGCAAGCAGTTGGGCGCGCCGGTCGTCGTCAAGGAGGTCGGCTGGGGCATCGCCGCCGCCGACGTGCGCCGCCTTTTCGACGCGGGCGTCGCCGCCGTCGATCTGGCCGGCGCGGGCGGCACCTCGTGGAGCGAAGTCGAACGCTATCGCATCGCCGAGCCGTGGCGCGCGGCCGTTGCCGCCGGCTTCGCCGGTTGGGGCATTCCCACCGCGCGCTGCCTGATCGAAGCGCGCGCCGCGGCACCGAACGAACTCCTGATCGCAAGCGGCGGAATCCGCAACGGCCTCGACGCAGCGAAGGCGCTAGCCCTCGGTGCCGATCTCGCCGGCCTCGCCGCTCCATTTCTGCGCGCCGCCGCCGCGAGCCAAGGCGCCGCGCACGATCTCGCCCGAGAAATCACCGAAACCCTGCGCATCGCCATGTTCGCAACCGCCGCACCCACGCTCGCCGACTTCCGCACGACGTTGTCATCGCGATGGGCGTAGCCGGGACCATCATCGCCGCCGGAACCGCCCCCGGGCCCGAGACCTCCAAGCGCCTGACCCCGCTACCTCTTCGCAAGCACCTCGCGCCAAACTAACCGCACGGCGAACTCACAAGCGGCCGTTCGTACGCAAGACCGGCCGCGCGTGAGCGACCGCGCGAGGCTCCGGTGCTACGCTCGAGCGGCCATGAGCGTCACGCCGCTCTGTCGAAACCTGTTCATCTCTTCGATGGAAAACGCGCTGGTTGCCGGCGGCTGGCTGGATCGTCCGCTGCGTGCGCTGTGGCGAATAAGCAGCCGCGGGCGCGGCTGGTCGGGGTTCGACGCGGCGCTCATCTGCGTCTCGGGCGGCATCAGCGAACCGACCTTGCTCGCGCGGCATAACGTCACGATGCTCGTCGGCTCGCCGCTGCGCACCACCGCGGCGTGCGAGGGCGTCGTCGCCAGCCGCGCGCAGGAGCCGGGGACCTTCGACGTGTTGCCGGCGCGCTCGACGGTGTCGTGGGTCGACGAAGGCAGCAGCCTCTTTCTCGCGGTCGGCATGGACCACGAGCTGATCTGCGAGACGGCCTTTGAGATGGGCGTCGAGCCCAACGCGGTCTCGTTCGTTCCGCGCCTCACGTGCCGCGATCCGCGCATCGAGCATCTGCTCTGGGCGCTCAAGGCGGAACTGGAGAGCGTCGAGCCGCAGGGACGCCTCTACGCCGACAGCTTGGGCGTCGCACTCGCCTCGCAGCTCGTGCGCCGCAACGTGCGCGCCGTCCCGCACTCGCGCTCGGG
>DATJRF010000096.1:0-3392 GCA_035505015.1 Verrucomicrobiia bacterium
GCCGAGCGCCGCGAGCTCGCCTATCCGCCGGCGGTCCGTTTGATCTACCTGGGGGTGATCTCGCGCAGCCGCGAAGCGGCGCGCGAGCGCGCGCAGCAGTACGCCGACGCCATGCGCGCGAGCGGCGTCTGCGAAGTGCTCGGGCCGGCGCCGTATCCCGTGGCGCGCCTCAACGACGAGTGGCGCTACCGCATCGCTCTCAAGAGCCGGCAGCCCAAGGCCCTGCGAGCCGCCGTCCGCGAGCGCGTGTTGGCTGCCGCGCACGCCGACCGCAACACGCGTCTCGCCGTCAACGTCGACCCCTAGGGGGAGCTCCGCCAAGCGCGAAGGAGGCTTGCATGCGCTGCATTCGATTTGCTCGTCTCCTGGCGGCCGCATCGGTCGCGCTGCTCGGCGCCTGCGCGCAGAGCGGCAGCATTCCGGCTCCGCTCCCGCAGACGGCCCTGCGCGATCTCGGCGAGCGCGCGCCGGGCGCCCGCGTGAGCGGCGTGGTCGTGCTGCGCGACAACCACTACGACGAGCTGGTCGCGCGCGTCGATGCGATGGCCGATCCCGATTCCGCAAGCTTCCACCGGTTCGTGACGCCGGAAGCGTTCATGGAGCGCTACGCTCCGACCGCGCAGCAGCAGCAGAGCGTGATCGCCGCGCTGCGCTCCGGCGGCTTCTCGATCGACCGGACGTATCCGAACCGCGGCCTCATCGACGTGAGCGCGAGCTCCGCCGACGCCGAGCGTTTCTTCTCGACCGCGATTCACGATTTCGATCTCGGCGGGACGCGCCGCTTCGGCAACGTGGAGCCGCTGGTCGTACCGCAGGCGATCGCGCCGTACGTTCTGGGCGCGATCCTCAACGATTGGGAGAGCGCGCGCGCCGACTCCGCTCTGCTGGGCAACGCGCCGCGCGGCCTGCGCCGCCCGGCGCCGGTTCGCCGCGCGCAGGGCAATCCGCTCGGCAACGGCCCCGGAAAGCCGCTGCCCGACGTTCCTGCGCCGTACCCCTATAGCTCGGCGTGGTCGCCGTACGATCTGGCCGACGCCTTCGATTTTCCGGTACAATCCGGCTGGAACGGGGCCGGCGTGAGCGCGGGCATCATCATCGACAGCAACGTGAAGAGCTCGGATCTCGCGAAGTATTTCCGGAGCTTCAAGATTCACCGCACCGGCACGATCGTGCAAAAAGACGTCCTGGGCCCGCCGAACTCGGGCGACGCGCTCGAAGCCACGCTCGATACCGAGACGATCGCCGGGCTCGCGCCGGCCGCCGACGTGATCGTGTACGTTATCCCCGACTTGCTCTTCACGCATATGGCCGACGGCTTCAACGCCGTCGTCGCGGCGCACGCCGTCAAACTCGTCAACTCGTCGTTCGGCGCCTGCGATCAAGAAGACGTCGCGTTCGACGAGGCGACCGAGCAGACGGTCGTCAACGGCAACGCGCTCGGCATGACGTTTTCCGCCTCGAGCGGCGACCAAGGCGTGATGTGCTACGACACGCCGTATCAGAAGGGCGTCGAAGCTCCCGCCAGCGATCCGCACGTGAGCGCACTGGGCGGCAACCAGTCGGTCACGTCGATGACGAGCAGCCGGGCGTGGAATACGTGCACGGTACCCAACGTCAATCACAAGGATTGTGCGACCAACGGCGGCATCTCGAGCCATTGGACCTTACCCTCCTACCAGCAAGGCATCGCCGGCAGCTTCGCGTCCAAGCTTCGGCGCAACGTCCCGGATCTCGCCTTCCCGGCCTACGACGACTACATCGTCCTCGACGGCCAGGGGGAATGGATCGTCGGAACCTCCTGGGCGAGCCCCACGTACGTCGCGCTGATGGTGCAAGCGGCGCAAGCGTGCAAGACGAGCTTTGGCGCCGCCAACGTGACGACGTACGCATTGCTGCGCAAGCTTGGCGAGGGCGTCGTCACCGAAGACGTCGTCTCCGGAAACAACAACTATCACGGCAACGTGGGGTACACAGCCGGCAAAGGCTTCGACGATACGACGGGGCTCGGGCTGCCGCTGGGCAGCACCTATGCCGCCGCGATGTGTAAGAAGCGTTGACGGCCGGAGTCTAGCGCGCGCGGGCTCGGGCTCGCACGCGCAGCGCGGCGGCCGGAACCATCAGCTGCGAGAGCAGCAGCCCGGCCACGAGCTGGATCGCCGCGAATGCCGCGTTGGTGGCGAGCGTCAGCGCCGTGTCGATGTTCTGCTGGAAGGCGAAGAGCACGCTCTGGTAGCTCAAGCTCCCCGGGACCATCACGGTCAAGGCCGGGATCAGCATGATTGCCTGCGGAACGCGCAGCCAGCGCGCGCCCAGATTGGCGACGACGCCGCAGACGAGCGCTGAGAGGAACGGCGAGATCGCTCGCGCGGGCGAGTCGCCGATGAGGTGTTGCGCGAGCAGCGCGACGAAGCAGGCGGCAAAGACCCAGGCGAAATCGCGCAGGCGCGCGTCCAAGTCGATCGAGAGGCCGATCGCCATACAGGCCGAGGCGACCACCCAAAAGGTCGCCGGCGGCGGATGCGGCTGGACGTTGGCGGTACCGAGCAGCGAGGCGCCGACCAGTGCGAGCGCGAGGAAGGCGCCGCAGCCCAGTGCGAGCAGAATCGCGAGCACCTTGCCCAGCCGCGCGACGCCGGCGACGAGAAAGTCGTTGGCGAGCTCGTGCAGCGCCAGCGTGAGCGAGTACCCGGGCAGCAAGACGACGATGCCGGCGATGAGCGAGATATAGAGATTCGCCGGTCCCACGAAACGCGTGAAAGCCGCGATAACGAGAATCGCGACGAACGACGCGATCACGTCGAAGAGCCGCGCGACGATCGCGCTTCCGGCAGCGAGCGCACTGAGAATGCCGGTGCAGACGCCGATCAGGGCCGCCACCTCGAGCTCGCGCGAGCCGCCGCCCAAGATGATTGCAACGCCGACGGCGATGAAAAGCAGTGCCGGGACCTCCCACCATACGCCGAGGGCGGGCCAGCGCTTATCGACCGAGGCGAGCTGCGCCGCCGCCTCGCGATAGTCGATGCGCCCGGCACGCAGCTCGTTGTAGATATCGTTGAGATGCGCGATCCGGCGCAGGCTCACGCGGCCGGGCTCGAGGCGCATCATGACGACGCGCTGCTGCCAGGTGGGTCCGGCTGCGATCGTGATGTACGTCGGCAGCGCGAAGATCTGCGTCTCGAGGCCGATGGATCTCGCGAGCGTCGTGAGCGTCTGCTCGATGGCGTCGGTGGCCATGCCCGCCCGGTGCAGCTCCCGCGCCATCGAGGCGAGGAAGATCTCGCGCTCGTCCATCTACGAAGAGCCGCGAGGCTTACGCGCTCGCGGCTTTTTTGGTGCTCTTCTTCGGGGCGGCTTTGGGCGTCTTGGCCTTCACCGTCTTCGCCGGCGCCGTT
>DATJRF010000097.1:0-11161 GCA_035505015.1 Verrucomicrobiia bacterium
AGCTCCATCCGCTCTCCGAGCGCAAGGGGCCCGAAAACAGCGCGCTCTACCTGCAGTACAGCCTGCTTGCGGAGTTTCGCAAGATTCCCGGCGTCAAGGCGCTGCCCGCAAATCCGCCGGCGATTCCGGGCCTGGGCTCGACGGGCGGCTTCGCGCTCGAAATCGAAGATCTCAACAATCTCGGGCTGCCGACGCTCAACCGCGTCGGAGCCGAGATCATGGCCAAGGCGACGGCCGACCCCACGCTCGCGCAGATCCGCCTGCCGACGATCTTCACCGGGCCCGAGCTGGTCGCCGATTTCGACCGGCAAAAGGCGCAGCAGTTCGGAATCTCGCCGACCAGCTTCTTCAACGCGCTCAACAGCTCGACGGGCTCCGACTTCGTCAACTACTTCGACTACGGCTCCCGCTCGTACAACGTGCTCGTCCAGGCGGGCGCGAAGTACCGCTCGAACATGCAGTCGCTTTCGCGGGTCTACGTGCAAAACTCCGCCGGCGCGATGATGCCGGTTTCGCAGTTCCTCAACGAGCGCATGACGACCGCCAACGTCACGATCATGCGCTTCAACGAATACAACGCGCTCGAGATCGACGGCACGAACTCGGCGACCGGCAGCTCCGGCGGCGCGCTGAGCACGATGGCGCGCTACGCCGACGAGGTGCTGCCGTTCGGTATGCGCTACGAGTGGAGCGGAATCGCGCGCCAGCAAGTGCAGAGCGGCCCGCAGACCGTGCTGGTCTTCGGCATGGGCTTGCTCTTCGTGTTCCTCGTGCTCGTCGCGCAGTACGAGAGCATGACGACGCCGTTCGTGATCATGCTCGCCGTCCCGCTGGCCCTGCTCGGCGCGATCGGCGCCATCTACCTGCGGCGCCTCTCCGAGTTTCTGAGCATCGCGATTCACTCGAAGCTCGCCGGGCATCTCATTCCCATGCCGGTGACGTCCAGCGACATCTACGCGCAGATCGGCTACGTCATGCTGATCGGTCTGGCCGCTAAGAACGCCATCCTGATCGTCGAGTTCGCGAACCAGCTGCGCGAGCAGGGGCGCGAGACGATCGACGCGGTCACGCACGCCGCCGCGACGCGTCTGCGCCCGATTCTGATGACGTCGATCGCCTTCATCCTGGGCATCCTGCCGCTGGCGTTCGCACACGGCGACGGCGCGCAGTCGCGCATCTCGCTAGGCACCGCCGTGCTGGGCGGCATGCTCGTATCGACCGTGCTCAATCTCGCGATCGTTCCGGTGCTCTACGTGATGGTCGTCAACTGGACCGAGCGAAAGAAAAAGAAGCCGGTCGCGCCGGGCGACCTGCCGCCGCCGCCGATGCCTCCGCCGACCTTGCCCGGCGGCCCAAAGACCGCCGCGGAGTAGACGGCTTCTAGCTATACCAGGGCGTCGGCCTCGATCTCGACGAGGTACTGCGGGGCGATCAAGCGCGAGACCTCGAGCATCGAGCAGGCCGGCAAGATCTCGCCGAAGGCTTCGCGGTGCGCGCGGGCGACGAGCTGCCAGTCGTCGATGTTGGTGACGAAGATGCGCGTGCGGACCACGTCGTCGAGCGATGCGCCGGCTTCGTGCAGCGCCGCCTCGATCGTCGCGATCGCGGCCTTGCTCTGCTCGTAGACGTCGGCGCCGTCGCCGACCGTCCCCGAAACGAAGATCGCGTCGCCGATCCGGATCGCGCGCGAGTAGCCGACCTTCGGCTCGAATGCACTGCCCGAGGAGATCAGCCGCCGCTCCGCCATGCGCGCAGTATACCACGGCGCCGTCGCAACCCCCCATCCCGGCCCCATCGCCTGCCGTACGAAAGATGCGAAAGCCGGCACGATTTCGCGCGAATCCGGTGCGATTGGGCGCCGAACGCGCGGGTACCCTTGGAGAGGAACCCGCCCCCCGATCGCGAGTCTTTTTTTGCAAGGAGTGTCAATTGTTCGAAGAACTCGATCTCAAAATCGGCGAGAAGAAGCCGGACATCTGCGAGCCGGTACAGACGGAATGCGGCAACTCGATCTGCTTCTGTCTTCCGACGCAGCGCATCACGCAATGCAAGAAGTGCTAGAAGTGCTTCTCGTGGTGCACGAGGGGCTGTAGAGCTGCGAAGGCGGGCCGCGACGGCCCGCCTTTATTGTTAGAGGCCCTTGACGGCGGCGGTAAGTGCGTCGATCGAGGCCTTGGCGTCGCCGAAGAGCATCGAGGTGTTGGGCATCTCGTAGAGCGGGTTTTCGATGCCGGCGAAACCGGAGCGCATCGAGCGCTTGAGCACGACGACGTTGGCGGCCTTGTCGACGTCGAGGATCGGCATGCCGTAGATCGGGGAGCTGCGCACGTTGCGCGCCGCCGGATTGGTCACGTCGTTTGCGCCGATGACGAGCGCGACGTCGGTGGTGGGAAACTCCGGATTTACGTCCTCCATGTCGAGCAGCTGCTCGTAGGGAACGTTGGCCTCGGCGAGCAGCACGTTCATGTGGCCGGGCATGCGGCCGGCGACCGGATGGATCGCGTAGAGCACCTTGACGCCGCGCTTCTCGAGCTGGTCGGCGAGCGCCTTGACGCCGTGCTGCGCCTGCGCCACCGCCATGCCGTACCCGGGCACGAAGATCACCTTGTTCGCGTAGGCGAGCATCACCGCGACGTCGTCGGCGCTCGCGCTGCGAATCTGCTGCGGGCCGCCGCTCGCGCCTCCGGCCGGCTCGCTGCCGCCGGCGGCGCCGAAGGCGCCGAAGAGCACGTTGGTAAGCGGGCGGTTCATCGCCTTACCCATCATCACCGTGAGCAGCGTGCCGCTCGCGCCTACCAGCGCGCCGCAGATGATCAGCAGGGTGTTGTCGATCTCGAAGCCGGTAACCGCGACCGCCAAACCGGTGAACGAGTTGAGCAGCGAGATCACGACCGGCATGTCGGCGCCGCCGATCGGTAGGACGAAGAGCACCCCGAGCACGAGCGCTCCGGCGAGCAGCGCGAGGAATCCCCAGAGCGGCAGCATTCCGAGCGTGGCGACGAACCACGCGGCCAGGCTCACGATCCCGAGCAGAATGAGCGCGTTGACGATCTGCTGGCCGGGGTAGGTGACCGGCCGGCCGGTCATGACTTCTTGGAGCTTGAGGAACGCGATGATCGAGCCGGCGAAGCTGACGGCGCCGATGATCGCCGAGAGCACCAGGGAGACGGCGACCACCGCGTCCATTCCGGAGCCGTTGCGCAGCACGTAGAACTCGATCGTCGAGATGAGCGCCGCCGCGCCGCCGCCCGCACCGTTGTAGAGCGCGACCATCTGCGGCATCGCGGTCATCTTGACTTTGAGGGCGGCAACGATGCCGATCGCCCCGCCGACGACCGTTCCGATCGCGATCGCCCACCAGCCGACCCCGAGCGTCTGCACCAGGATCGCGACCAGCGCGATGAACATGCCGACCATCGCAAGGCGGTTGCCGCGGCGTGCGGTCGGCGGCGAGTTCAGATCGTGCAAGCCCAGGATGAAGAGCGCGATCGCGACCAGGTCGGCGAGCGCGATGCCGATGTCGGTCGCCGTCACTTCGTGCGCTCCTTGGCTTTGAACATCTGCAGCATCCGCTCGGTCACCGCGAATCCGCCGAAGACGTTGATCGCGCCGAGCGTCACGGCCACGATTGCGATCGTCGTGAGCACCGGGCCCTGGATGTTGCCTTTGAACAACCCGGCGACGACGACGATCGCGCCGGCGAGGACGATCCCGTGGATCGCATTGGTCGCCGACATGAGCGGCGTGTGCAGCGTCGTCGGAACCTTCGAGATCACCTCGAAGCCGACGAAGACGGCCAATAAGAGCACGGTGAGCAAGCTGATGTAGTGCGAAACGTCGGTCACTTCTCTCCTCCCAGGAGTGCGGCGCCGTCGCGTGCGATGCACGCGCCCTTGGCGATCTCGTCGTTCTGGTCGATGGCGAGCGCGCCGTCCTTGATCCACGGCGAGAGCAACGCGTAGACGTTGCGCGAGTAGAGCCGGCTCGCGTCGGTCGGCATCGTCGAGGGCAGATTGGTCGTGCCGACGACGCGGACGCCGTTGGGCGAGACGATCGTCTGGTCGCGCACGGTGAGCGCGCAGTTTCCACCGGCCTCCGCGGCGAGATCGACGATGACGCTGCCCGGCTTCATCGCCGCGACCGCCGCCTCGCTGACCAAGACGGGGGCCTTGCGCCCGGGGACCAGCGCCGTCGTGACGACGACGTCGTTCTTGCCGATCTGCTCGACCATCCAGGCGCGCTGGCGCTCCTGCTGCTCGGGAGTGAGCTCCTTGGCGTAACCGCCCGCAGCCTCGGCATCGGCGCCGAGATCGAACTCGAGGAAGGTCGCCCCCAGCGACTGGATCTGCTCCTTGACGACCGCGCGCACGTCGTAGGCGCTGACCACCGCGCCGAGCCGCCGCGCCGTCGCGATCGCCTGCAATCCCGCGACGCCCGCGCCCAGGATCAAGGCTTTGGCCGGCGGGATCGTGCCGGCGGCGGTCATGAGCATCGGAAAGAACTTCGGCAGCTCCGCCGCGGCGAGCAGCACGGCCTTGTAGCCGGCGATGTTGCTTTGCGACGATAGCGCGTCCATCGACTGCGCCCGCGTGATGCGCGGTATCAGCTCCATGGCAAGCGCGGTAACGCCGGCCGCCGCGAGGCGCTTGACGTACTCGGGATCGCCCAGCGGATGGAGAAAGCCGACGACGACGCTGCCGGGTCGCAGCGCCCCGAGCAGCTCGTCGCTCGGGCGGCCGACGCTCACGAGGACGTCGGCGCCGGCCGCCATCGCGGCCGCTTCGCCGGCGATCTCGGCTCCCGCGGCCGCGTAGAGGTCGTCGGGAAAGGCGGCTTCGACGCCGGCGCCGCGCTGCACGCGCACGCCGACGCCGGACTTGACGAGTTTGTCGACCGTCTCGGGCACGAGCGCAACCCTGCGCTCCTTCGAGGCGGCCTCGCGGGGAACGGCAACGATCATAGGCGCCGAATACGGCTCAAGCGCATCGACTCCTACAAAGGTCGGCCGCTACTATTTCCCGATGGCGAAGAGCGCCATCGCCAGCATCAGCACGAATGCGACGGCGCCGGCCGCGTGAACGGCGTGCGCGAGGTGCAGCCGCCGTCCGCCCGCGTGGTAGGCGATGACGAAGTCGGCGACCGCGAGCGCGAGGCCGGCGCCGGCAAAGACGGCGATCATCGGCACGTCGCGCGTCGCCACCGCGAAGGCGAGCACGGCTCCGATCAAGAGATCGCGTACGCCGCTTGCCCGGACGAAGCCGTAGCCGGCCTCGCCTTCGACCGGAGCTCCGTACGCGTGCGACATCGGCTTGGGGAAGAGCAGCGCGACGAGCCCGGCGACGACCAGCGCCAGCGCGAGGACCGTCCCGAGCGTTTCGAGCGTTATCGACATCATGCGATGGCCACCTTGTTGCGCAGGACGCCGATTCCCTGGATATCGACCTCCATGAGGTCGCCGTCCGCCAAGAACTCGGGCGGCGTGCGCGCGAACCCGACGCCCTCGGGCGTGCCGGTGGCGATGACGTCGCCGGGCAGCAGGGTCATGCCTTTGCTCAGCTCGGCGATCAGCCGCGCGATCGGGAAGATCATCTTTGCCGTGGAGCTGCGCTGCTTTTCGACGCCGTTGAGGCGGAAGGCGATCGCGAGGTTCTGCGGATCGCCCAGTTCGTCGGGCGTGACGATCCAGGGCCCGAACGGGCAGCTCTGATCGAGGCTCTTCCCTTTGAACCACTGCACGTGCTCGCGCTGCAGGTCGCGCGCCGTGACGTCGTTGAGCGCGGCATAGCCGAAGACGGCGCGCAGCGCCTGCTCTTCGGGAAGGTCCTTGCATTCGATTCCGATTACGACCGCCAGCTCGGCTTCGAAGTCGTACTCGTGCGAAACGCGCGCCTGCAGGTGCAGCGTCGCCTCCGGTGCGGCGATCGCGGTCGGCGCTTTGGTGAAGAACGTGGGCACGCTCGGAAGCTTGAGCTCGCGGCCCGAGGCGCGCGCGCCCTCTCTGGCGTGCTCGAGATAGTTGCGCCCCACGCAGAAGACGTTGCGCGCCGGCAGCAGCGGCGCGTCCAGCACCGTGCCGCGCAGCGCGACGAGATCGTCGCCGGAGTGCCACGCGATGCGCTCGTGCGGCGCCAGCTCGACGTAGGCGCGCAGCGTCGGCGTCGAGATCGTGCGAATCGCATCGCCTTCGACGACGCCGGGCAGCGAGCGCCCGTCGGCGCAGCGATACGTCACGAACCGCATGCGACCGCTAAATCGTGGGTTGCGGCGAGGGGCTGGGCGACGGGCTTTCGCCGCGAATCTGCTGCAGGGAAGGCAGGCTCTTGTCCTGGGCCTGCACCTGCTTCTGGTGCTCCTGGGCCTCTTTGCGCGCGAGATCGATCATCTGGTTGGCGGCGCCCTCTTGATCGCCCCACGCTCCGCCCGCGGAGATCAGCGACGGAATGCGCTTGACCTGTTTGGTCTTGGGATCGTAGTCGTAGGTGACTTTATAGAGACCGACTTCGGCGCTGCCGTCCGGGTGCCGGATCCACATCTGCAGCGCGTTGCCGTAGGTCCACGTGTTGAACATCGGGACCTTCGACCACGTGCCGCTCTTCACGCGCACGACCTGTCCCAGCTTGTTCACCTCGACCACGAACGCGGTGTGAATCGGGAAGTTCGGCAGCGACGGCGGCGGCAATCCTTTCGTGATCTTGGGCGTCGGGCTGGGCTTGGGCGTCGAGGCGCCGAGCGCCGGAACGCCGGTGGCAAGGAGCATCGTTGCGAGCACCGCGGCCCGCCGGAAGGAGATCGTCATGAAGTCTCTCGCGTGGCGCTGGTTAGTTGCGGGAGAGGACGGCGAAGGGCCGGCCACAGGATCCGCAGGAGACGACCACCTGCACGTGCGCTCGCTCGCGCACCTCGCGCGCGTCGCTCGCGCCTTCCTCGCAGCCGCAGAAGCGGCACCGGACCGAGGTAGGGTTCCCTCCCGAAGGCTGGCCGTCCACAGAGCCGCTTTACGCGCGCCCGGCGCGGCGACCTGCCGGGGCGAGCGCGCCGGCGCGTCGAAACGCGGCCAGCGAAGATAATGGCGGTCCCTCGCACCTTTCTGGCCCTGCTCCTCGCCTTCGGTCTCGCGGCTCTGCCCGCATCGGCCGAGCGCCAAATCGTCGACCTCCACACGCTCGACGCCTATTTCGCCCTCTTTGCGAGCGATTCGAACGTCCCGTGGAAGACCACGACCGTGCGGCTCGACACGTACTCGAGCGCGCCGGTACAGTTCTCGGTCTATGCCGTCGACCCGGCCGACGTGCTGACCGCCGGCTCGAACGCGCGACCGCGCGCGATCGAGACGCGCGGCCGGCGGCCGGTCGTCTCGTTCTCGTTCACGCCGCCGGGCGGCTATCAATTTCAATCCAACGAAGTCGACGTGCAGCTCGGCAACCGCGAGGGCTTCTTCGTGGTCGAGGCGCGGCGCGGCGACGTCGGCGAGCAGGTGTGGATCAATCGCACGCGCATCGGCTTGCTCGCGAAGGCGACGCCGGCACAGCTCTTGCTCTACGGCACGGACCTCGGCACCGGGCGCGCGATGGCGCGCATGCGCGTGCAGTTCGTCTCCGGCGGCACCTTCGTCACGGCCTACACCGACGAGCACGGAATCGTGCGCTGGACGAAGTCGCCGCAGCCGGTCTTCGCGCTCGCGCAATGGGGCGACAGCTACGCGTTCTTGAGCTTGCTGCCGCAGGCGCCGCTGCCGGCGACGATCGTCGGCCTGCGCACCGACTCGGCGGTCGTCCACTCCGGCGGAACGCTTCGCGTGGTCGGCTTCGCCCGCACGCGCGACGGCAGCGTGCTCCGCCCGACCGGCGGTACCGCGACGGTCTCGATGCGGTTGGGCGCGAGGCTGATCGGCGAGCAGAGCGTTCCGCTCGATGCCGCGGGAGCGTTCGTCGCCGCGATTGAGGTCCCCGACTCGGCGCCGGCCGGCGATTACGCCGTGCTCGCGCAGGTCGGCGGCGGCATCGGCGGGGCGACCGTTCACGTCGACGCGAACGCGGGCGGACTCTCGCTCGAGGTCTCCGCGCAGTGTTCGCCGTGCGATCCGCACGCCGACGTGCCGCTGCACGTCAAGGCGTCGCGCGGCGGGACGCTCGTCCACGTCACGGTCGTGCGCTCGCCGCACGTCTACGTCGGCTACACGCCGCCGGGCATCGCGTGGGCGACGACCACGTGGCTCGACGAGAGCGTGCGCACCGACGACGACGGCAACGCGACCGTCATGATTCCTCATCCCAACGACGAGCTGGCCTCGACCTACGGCGTCAAAGTCGAGGCGAGCGGGGCGACCGCCGACACGCGCGTCGTGGTTCCGACCGGCCGCGCCGCGATCCGCCTGCAGCTCGATCGCGAGGAGCAGACGCTGGGCGCACCGGTCGGCTTCGACGTCTACGCGGTCGATGCGGTCAGCGGCCGGCCGGTGCCGGGAGCGACGGTGACGGTACGGCTCGTGCACGGGACCTCGACGCAGTCGCAGACGCTCGCGCTCGATGCCGACGGGCACGCTCGCGGGAGCTTCTCCTCGCCGCCGCTGGGAACCAATCTCGTGCTCGCGAGCATCGACGACGGCGGGCGTTCGACCGACGCCGATCAAGTCCAGATCGACGCGCAGGCCTCGGCGCCGAACGCGGGCGGCGATAGTGCCAACGTGCGCGTCTCGCTCGATCGAGCCAAGTATCGCGCCGGCGAGTGGATCGGCGTCGCGGCCGAGGCGCCCGGCGCGCAAGGCGACGCGCTGCTCACGCTCGAGAGCGCGCTCGGCGCGCAGGCCAACGTCGTACCGTCGAGCGGCGGCCGCGCGAGCACGCGCTTTCGCGCGACCGACGATCCCGGCGAGCTGCGCGTGGGAGCGGCGTTCGTGCACGACGGCGCGATCGAGTGGACCAACGTGCCGCTCGGTCTGGACGCACCCGGGCGCCCCCAAGTCGTCCCTCTGGCGCTCGCAAGCGACGACTTCCAGCCGGGCGCGACGGCGACGGTGGCGCTGCGCGACGCAACGCTGGGCAGCGGCACGGTGGTCGTGCGCATCAGCCGCGGCGAGCCCTCGGGAAGCGCCGTCTTCGACTCCGCGCCGACGCTGCTCGCCGTCGGTCTGACGAGCACGCAGAGCAGTGCGCCCGAAGGCGTAACGTGGCATCCGTGGGTCGACTCCACCGGCGATCACGCACAGGTGCTCGGCTTCGTGCGGCGCACGCAGCCGCCGCAGGACGTATCGCTCGCCGAGGCCGAGACGCAAGCCGTTTCGTGGAACGTCTTGCGCGCGAGCGGGGGATCGATCGCCGTGGTCATGCCGTCGCAGAGCGGAAGCTACACGCTCTCGGTCCTCGAGATCTCCGACGACGGCCGGGTCAGTGCCGCGAGCTCGCCGATCGTGATACGGTAGACGCCGATGAAGCTGATGCTCCTGGATACCTACGGGCTGGTCTATCGCGCGTTCTTCGCGTTGCCCGGGCTGACGACGAGCAAGGGCGTACCGATCAATGCCGCTTACGGCTTCACGATGATGCTCAACAAGCTGATCGCCGACGAAGCGCCGACGCACGTCATCGCGGCCTTCGACAAGGGGATGCCGGCCGAACGCGTCGCGCTCTATCCGCAGTACAAGGCGCAGCGCGAAACGATGCCCGACGAGCTGCGCGGCCAGTTCGCGCTCGTGCGTCGCATCCTCGAGACCTTCGGGATTCCGGTGGTCGAGATGGAGGGGCAGGAAGCCGACGACGTCATCGCAACGCTCGCCGGACAGACCGCGCGCAGCGGCGAGCATAGCGTCGTGGTCACCGGCGACCTCGACCTGCTGCAGATCGTGGACGATCGCACCACCGTCCTGACGACCAAGCGCGGCATCACCGAACTCGGACGCTACGATCCGCAAGCCGTGCGCGAGCGCTTCGGCCTCGAACCTTCGCAGCTGCCCGACTACCGCGGGCTCAAGGGCGATCCGTCCGACAATCTGCCCGGCGTTCCCGGCGTCGGGGAAAAGACCGCGACGAAGCTGCTGCAGGCCGCCGGTTCGCTCGACGCGCTGGTCGCGGATCCGTCCCTGGCCGGCTCGCCGAAGCTCGAGAAGCTGATCGCGCAGTACGGAGCGCAGGCCAAGCTGTGCCGCGAGGTCTCGATCGTGCGCCGCGATCTGCCGCTCGCGCTCGATCGCGACGCGAGCCGCTACCGCGCGCCGTCGGAGGCGGATCTCTATCGCCTCTACGCCGAGCTCGAGTTCAAGACGCTGCTCGCCAAGCTGCGTCCGCCGGCCGATCTGCCGCTTTTCGACGCGCAGGAGAAACTCGAAGGGCGCTATCGCAGCTACGTCGCCGCCGTCGATCCGCCCGACTACCTGCGCCTTGCCGGCGAGCTGCGCGAGCTCGCGTCGCGCAGCGGCGTGGCGCTGGCGCTCGCCGGCAACGCGCTCGGCATCAGCGCGGCCGCCGGCGAAGGCCTCGCCTTCTCGCTCGACGCGCTCGCGCACGAGCCGGTGCGGGCGGCGCTCGACGCGCTCCTGGGCGGCGTGCGCGTGGCGTCCTACGATGCGAAGGCGCTGGCGCGAGCGTTGCGCGAGCGCGGCGTGGGGGTGCCGGCGTTCGAGGACGACGCGATGCTCGCCGCACACTTGCTCGATCCCTCGCGCAGCTACGCCGCAATCGAGGACGCGGCCGGCGAGCATCTGGGTACGGCGCTCGCGCAGGATGCGGCGGCGCGCGCGGACGCCGCCCTGCGCCTGGTGGAGCTGCTGCGTCCCAAGCTCGAGGAGCGCGATCAGCTGCGGCTCTACGAAGAGGTCGAGGTTCCGCTGGCCCGCGTTCTGGCCGGGATGGAAGACGCCGGCGTCGCGATCGATCCTCGGGAGCTGCACGCGATCGGCGGCGAGATCGAAGCGGCGGCGGCGCGCCTGCAGCGCGGCATCTACGATTTTGCCGGCGAAGCGTTCAACATCGGCTCGCCGCAGCAGCTCGGCAACGTGCTCTTCGGCAAGCTCGGCATTCCCAGCGGCAAGAAGACGAAGACCGGCTGGGCGACCGGCGTCGAGATCTTGCAGTCGCTCGCGCGCGAGTATCCGATCTGCGCCCTCGTGCTCGAGTGGCGCGAGGTCACCAAGCTGCAGAACACCTACGTCGACGTGATCCCGCAGCTC
>DATJRF010000098.1:0-20713 GCA_035505015.1 Verrucomicrobiia bacterium
CAGCGCAGCGCCGGCCGGCCAGGCCCACGCATCGACCAGCTTCGCAAAGCCGCGAACCTCGTTGCGCGGAAATCTCAGCGCGAAGACGAGCGCGCCGATGTGGCCGAGCACGTCTAACCCGCCGTAGACGGCGCCGACGACCTGCGCGCCGGCCGGTCCTACGAGCGGCGCGATGTAGCGCAGCGTGGTCTGTCCCGGGGTCATGCTCAAGAGAAAGAAGGCGAGCCCCCACGTCATCTTGCTCGGAGCGCGCAGAATCAGGAGCACGGCGACGATCGCGAGCACGATCGTTTCGGGAAGGCGAACGGCGATGAAGGTTCGATTGAACGCGTTGTCCTCGAGGAAGACGCGGCCCGGCGCGGCGACCAGCGTTACCGGGCGGGGCGAGCCGTCGCGCAGCAGCTCGAAGGTCTTCGAGGTGCCCGTCCGCACGGTGGCGGTGGCGTCGAAGCGGGCCGTCAGCGCAGCGCCGGGAGCGAGGTGATCGCCCGGTTCGACGCCGGCCTTCTGCGCCGGAGACCCCGGTTTGACGCCGGTCACCGTCAGGGCGTCGCGCCCGTTCTCGTCGGCGCGCACCCCGAACGTCATGCCGTAGTCGCCGGGAGCGAGCCCGAGGAGCCCGAATGCCGGCAGCTCGGAGACGACCACGAAGCTCGCCAATGCGAAGATGGCCGTCAGCTCGGCGAGCCGTAAGAATCGCTCCACGAAAGCCGACGTTCGGCCGGCCGGAGATGACTCCCGTCGCGGAGGAAGATCGCGAGCGGCACGTCGTACGGAGAACTCGCGATCGTCGCGCGGCAAGCTTGCTTTTACGGAGGATGGTTACGAGATGGATTCGGGCGGGGCGGGGATGCCGTCGTTGTGGATACGGCTGCTGCCGATACTCCTCATCGTCATCGTGCTGATCGTGCGGCTTTCGCGGCCGCAGAAGATCAGCGTGACGCGCATGTGGGTGACGCCGATCATCCTGTGCGCGCTGGCCGGCTGGGCGATCTACGCGACCGAGCAGTTCAATCCGGCGCCGCCGTGGCAGATCGCGGTGGGATTGCTGATCGGTCTGGTCGCCGGGATACCGTTTGGGATTCTGCGCGGCATGCACACCGACGTGCGCCCGACCGATCGGCCGGGCGTCATGTATCTGGGCTCGTCGTGGATCACCGCGCTGATCTTCATCGGCGCTTTTGCCTTGCGCTACGGCGTGCGATTGGCGATTCCGCAGCACGGCAGCCTCGCGACCGTCGCGGGCGACGGGGTACTCGCGTTCGCGATCGCCTTCATCATCACGAGCTACCTCGCGATCTACCGCAAATACGAAGGCGAACTCGCCAATCCCCGGCCGTCGTCGTGAGCGCAGCGCCTGCGGCGCCGCGCCCACGATCGCCGGCTTCTAGTGCATCAGGAAGCCGACGAGCAGGAGGGCGACGATGTTGAGCACCTTGATCATCGGGTTGATCGCGGGGCCGGCGGTGTCTTTGTAAGGATCGCCGACGGTGTCGCCGGTGACGGCGGCTTGGTGCGCGATCGAGCCTTTGCCGCCGTAGTTGCCTTCCTCGACGAACTTCTTGGCGTTGTCCCACGCGCCGCCGCCGGTCGTCATCGAGATCGCGACGAAGAGGCCGGTGACGATCGAGCCGACCAGGATGCCGCCCATCATCTGGGCGCCGGTCGTGCCGGGAAGCACGTTGAAGTACGAGAGGAGCACCACGACGATCGGCACGCCGACGGGGATGAGCGCGGGAACGATCATCTCCTTGAGCGCCGACTGCGTGACGATGTCGACGGTGGTCGCGTAGTTCGGCTTCGAGGTGCCGGCCATGATGCCGGGGTTCTCGCGGAACTGGCGGCGCACTTCCTCGACGACTTTCCCGCCGGCGCGGCCGACCGCTTCCATCGAGAGTGAGGCGAAGAGATAGGGCAGCAAGCCGCCGATGAAGAGGCCGCAGAGCACGTACGGATTGCCGATGGCGAAGAGGTTCTTCACGCCGTCGACGCACGCGCCGGTCTCGGCGCCGGGGCACTGGTGCTTGATCAGCTCTTGCAGGAACGAGGCGAAGAGCACGACGGCGGCCAGCGCGGCCGAACCGATCGCGTAGCCTTTCGTCACCGCTTTGGTCGTGTTGCCGACCGCGTCGAGCGGATCGGTGACGTTGCGCACGTCCTCGGGCATCTCGGCCATCTCGGCGATGCCGCCGGCGTTGTCGGTGATCGGTCCGAAGGAGTCGATCGCGACGATGATGCCGGCCATGGAGAGCATCGCCATGACGGCGATGCCGACGCCGTAGACGCCGGCGAAGCCGAAGCTCACGAGGATGCCGATCACGATCACGATCGCCGGCAGCGCCGTGCCCTGCATCGAGACGGCGAGCCCCGCGATCATGTTGGTAGCGTGGCCCGTTACCGACGCCTTCGCGATGCGCTGCACCGGCGAGAACTGCGAGCCGGTGTAGTACTCGGTGATGAACGTGATCGCGCCGGTGATGAGGATACCGACGAGCGCGCAGATGAAGATCTGGATCGGCGTGACGCCGGTCGCATCGGCGAACGTCTGATTCGCGGCGAACCAGAAGCCGACCAGCGCGAGGACGCTCGCGACGACCATGCCGAGGTAGAGGGCGCCCATGATCTTGCCTTTTTCGACCTTGCCGGCGCCCACGAAGAGCGTTCCGACGATCGAAGCGACGATCGAGAGCGCGCCCAGCGTGAGCGGGAAGGTCGTGGCGCCCGGCAGCGTGCTGCCGAAGATCAGGTTGCCGAGCAGCATCGCGGCGACCGTCGTCACGCAGTACGTCTCGAAGAGATCGGCCGCCATGCCGGCGCAGTCGCCGACGTTGTCGCCGACGTTGTCGGCGATGACGGCCGGATTGCGCGGATCGTCCTCGGGGATGCCGGCCTCGACCTTGCCGACCAGATCGGCGCCGACGTCGGCGGCCTTCGTATAAATACCGCCGCCCAGGCGCGCGAAGACCGAGATCAGCGAGCAGCCGAAGGCCAGGCCGACCATCGCGTTGAGCGAGGTCGCGGCGTCGCCGCCGTTGACGTCGAGCAGGATGCCGTAGTAGCCCGAAACCGCGAGCAGGCCCAGGCCGACCACCAGCATGCCGGTGACGGTGCCGCCGCGGAAGGCGACGTGGAGCGCCGGGCCGAGGCCGCCGCGCGCCGCCTCGGCGGTGCGCACGTTGGCCCGCACCGAGACGATCATCCCGATGAAGCCGGCCGCGCCGGAGAGGATCGCGCCGATCAGGAAGCCGATCGCCGCCTCTTTGCCGAGCGTCGGGGCGAACACGATCACGATCGCGAGCACGACCGCGACGATTCCGATGGTGAAGTACTGGCGCTGGAGGAAGGCCATCGCCCCCTCCTGGATCGCTGCGGCGATCTCTTTCATGCGCTCGTTGCCGGCCGGCTGCGAGAGCACCCAGAAGGTGAGCGCGATTCCGTAGAGCACGGCCAACAGCCCGCCGACCAATCCGGCCACAATCGCGTAATTTGCGGTCACGTACGTTCCTTAACTGGAGGTGGTAGCAGAAAGATAGGCCCGGGTGACGGGCCGACCGGCTGGCTTACGATGGCTCCCCGGGCGAGTCCTCTACTCGGCTTCGAGGAAGCGCTGGTAGGACTCGGCGACGACCCGGCGGGCCTGGGCCGCGTCCTGCCAGCCGACGATGCTGGTCTGCTTGCCCTCGAGCGCCTTGTAGGTCTCGAAGAAGTGCGAGATCTTGCGCAGGGTGTGCGGGAAGATCTGGGTGTAGTTGTGGATTTCTTCGAAGGCCGGCTCGCCGACCGGAACCGCGAGGACCTTATCGTCGGGCTTGCCTTCGTCGATCATCCCCAGCAGGCCGATCGGCCGGGCCGCGACCAGGGCGCCCGAGAAGGTCGGCACGATCGCCAGCACGAGGACGTCGAGCGGATCGTCGTCGAGCGCCAGCGTTTGCGGCGCGAAGCCGTAGTCGCCGGGGTAGTGGATCGACGAGTGCAGCGCGCGGTCGAGCCGGAAGATGTCGAGCGCCTTGTCGTACTCGTACTTGTTGCGCGAGCCCTCGGGAATCTCGATGACGACGTTGATCTCTTCGGGCTGGCGTTCGCCCAGAGGGAGATGAAGGTAGTTCCGGGGCTTCGGAGCGGCCATGGGGCCGAATCTTTCGACAGGCTCGCGCTCGCAACATTCGAACAATAAGCCGCGCGATGGAGTCGGTCGATTTTCTGGTGATCGGTTGCGGCCCGGCGGGCGCCACGGCGGCGCGCGAGGCCGCGCGCGCCGGGTTGGAGACGCTGGTGCTCGAGAAGGACGCGGTCGTCGGCGCGAAACGCGTCTGCGCCGCGGGGCTGCGCCCGGGCTTCTGCGAGGAGTTCGCGCTGCCGCGCACGCTGGTACACTGCGACACGCCGCGCCTCGCGCTCTTCGACGCGAGCGGCACCGAGCACGAGATCGCCTTCGGCCCCGGGCACACCAGCACGCGCGAGGAGCTCGACGGGACGATGGCGCGGCTCGCCGCCGGCGAGGGCGCGCACATCCGCACGCAAGCGCTCTTTCGGAATCTCGAGGCGCGCGGCGGCACGACGGTCGTCGAGTATGCGGATCGGACGGCCGGCGAGCGGCGGCGCGTATCGGCCCGCCACGTCTTCCTGGCGCGCGGCGCAACGGCGCTCGCGCAGGAACACTGGAGCGACGGGCTGATGACGACGCTGCAGTACCGCGTCTACCTCGGCGCTCCCGCCGCCGCGATTGCGTACCGGACCCTCGAGCTGCACTATTATTCTGCCCGCGACGGGCGGCAGATCGTCGCTTGGATGTTCCCCAAGCGCGACCACCTCGCGATCGGGCTCGGCCTGCTCGGGAAACTGCCCGGCGCGGCGCTGCGCGAGGAGCTCGAGGCCTTCACCGCGCGCGTGCGCGCGCGGCTCTACCCGGACGCGACGGTGACTCACGTCAAGGAAGAAGGACATCTGCTCTACGGAAGCTGGCCGCGCGCGGCGCTGCGGGAGGGTGCGATGGTCGGCGGTACCGCCGCCGGTCTGGTGGACGCAACCAACGGCGAGGGCATCTTCGAGGCGGCGATGAGCGGCCGGCTCGCCGCGCACGCCGCCGCCGCGGAGCGCGGCAATCCGGCGAGGGCGGCCGCCCGCTACGCCCGCGACCTCGCGCAACGCTTCGGCCGGCGCCTCGCCCACCGAGTAAAGTTGATGCGCTTCCTCGAACGACGTCCGGGACGGTACGCGGTGCTCTTCGAGCAGCTTTCGAGCAGCCCGCGTTTCGCCGACGCTCTGCAGAAGGAAGACCACGAACGGACCATGGGCGATCGCTGGTGCCTCTACACGCAAGCCTTGCGCTTCGCTTTGCGCAGCGCGGGAGTCTAACGAGCCGGCCGTGGCGCGATTCGTCGCCGCGCGCGCGCTGCGCTTGGTGGGCGTTTTGCTCGCGATCACGGTCGCGAGCTTTCTGTTCATGCAACTCATCCCGGGCGATCCGGTCACGGTTCGGCTGGGCGAGCACGCGTCGGCCGCCGAGGCGGCGGCGATGCGCCAATCGCTGGGCTTGGACAAACCGTGGTTCGATCAGCTCGGCATCTATCTGTGGCATCTCGCGCACGGCGACCTCGGGCGCTCGGTCGTGGACGATCAGCCGGTCGCCGCAAAGCTCGCCCAATACTTTCCGGCGACGGTCGAACTCGCGGTCGCGGCGATGCTGGTGGCCATCGTCGCCGGCATCCCGATCGGCATCCTGGCGGCGGTGCGCTTTCGCTCGCTCTTCGACGCGGCGGCGATGAGCTTGGCGCTGCTCGGCGTATCGATCCCGGTCTTTTGGCTCGGCTGGATACTCGTCTACCTGCTGGCGGTGCTGCCGTCGCAGCATGCGGGGCTGAACCTCTTCCCGATCTCCGGGCGCATCTCGCTGCAGTACGACGTGCGCCCGATCACCGGTCTGATCGTCGTCGACGCGCTGCTCGAAGGCGACCCGCGGGCCGCGCTCGACGCGCTCTGGCACCTGGTTCTGCCGGCGCTGACGCTGGGAACGATTCCGCTCGCGATCGTCGCAAAGATCACGCGCAGCGGGATGCTGGACGTGCTGCGCAGCGACTACGTGCGTACCGCGCGCGCCAAAGGCTTGAGCGAGCGCGTCGTGCTCGTGCGCCACGCCTTGCGCAACGCGCTGGTGCCGATCGTGACGGTCATCGGCCTGCAAACCGGTTTGCTGCTGGGCGGCGCCGTCCTCACCGAACACGTCTTTGCGTGGCCCGGCGTCGGGCGGCTCGCCTTCGACGCGATCGGCAACCGGGATATGCCGCTGGTCAACGGCTGCGTCATCCTCTTCGCCGTCGTCTTCGTGCTGGTCAACACGCTGGTCGACGTCCTCTATGCTTTCGTCAATCCGCGGATTCGGTACGGGTAACCGGCGTGTCGACGATCGTCATCAACGAGCCGGAGTTCGTGGCGCTGCGGGATTCGATCCGCGAGCGCTTCGGCATTTACTACGACGACACCAAGCAGTTTCTGCTGCAGAGCCGGCTGCAGACTCGCCTGCTCAAGCGCAGCTGTCAAAGCTTCGCCGACTACCAGCGTTTCCTCGCGACCTCGCTCTCGCGCGAGGAAGAGTGGGACGAGCTTGCGTCGGTGCTCTCGAACAACGAGACGTATTTCTTTCGCGAGAAGGCGCAGCTCGACGTGCTGGTCGGCGAGGTGCTCGACGAGTCGCTGCGCACGAGCGGCCGCCTGAGGGTCTGGTCGTCGGCGTGTTCGACCGGGGAGGAGCCGTACACGCTTGCGATCATGCTGCTCGATTCGAAGAAGATCGCGCCCTCGAGCGTGGTCATTCGCGCGAGCGACCTCTCGCCGCGAGCGCTCGACCGAGCGCGCACCGGCTTCTACCGGGAGCTCTCGTTCCGAGCGACGCCGCCGGAGATGGTCCAGCGGTACTTTCGGCCCTTCGAGCAGGGCTTCTTCGTCAACGACGAAGTGAAGAAGATGGTCGAATTCTTCCGTATCAACCTGCTCGACGCGCAGGCGGTCGAACGGGCCGGCATCCACGACGCGGTCTTTTGCCGGAACGTCCTGATCTACTTCGATAAGCCGACGCAGAAGCGGGTGGTCGAAGCCTTCGCCAAAGCGCTGCGCCCGGGCGGTTATCTCTTCCTCGGCCATGCGGAATCGATCATGCGGCTCACGGATCTGTACGAACCGGTGATCACGCAAAAAGCCATCTACTACCGTCGGAAGGGCTGATGCAGGCGCATATCAACGTTCTCGTGGTCGACGACTCGGCGTTCATGCGCCGGGCGATTACCAAGATGCTCGAGAACGAGCCGGATATTCGCGTGGTCGCGACCGCTCGAACCGGCGAGGAGGCGATCGCCAAGGCGCAGCAGCTCAATCCCGACGTCATCACGATGGACGTCGAGATGCCGGGGATGGGCGGGTTGGAGGCCGTACGCGAGATCGTTTCGCGCGGACGCGTGCCGATCATCATGTGCAGCTCGCTCACGCGCGAAGGCGCCGATACGACCTTCCGCGCCCTGGAGCTCGGCGCCGTCGATTTCATCGCCAAGCCGAACGCCGCGTACACGAACATCAACGAAGTGGCGCGCGACTTGGTCAACAAGGTGCGTACTTTCGCACGGCGCGGCGCACAGCCGATGGCGGCGCACGAGGCCGACGAACGGGCCGCGGAGCGCGCGGCGGAACGGGCGGCCGAGCGGCAGGCAACGCCGGTCGCACACGCGCCGCCGCTGCACACCAGCGCGCGCTCGAACTTCGAATGCGTCGCCGTCGGCACGTCGACGGGCGGACCGGTCGCGCTCTCGCACGTCATCCCGCGCTTGCCGGAAAACTTCCCGACGCCGATCGTCATCGTCCAGCACATGCCGCTCGGCTTCACCCGGCCGCTGGCGGAGCGTCTGAACGCGCAGAGCAAGCTGCGCGTCGTCGAGGCGGCCGAGGGCATGCTTTTAGAGCCCGGCCGAGCGGTCGTCATCCCCTCGGGAAGGCAGGTCAAGCTGCGTCGCTCGATGGGCGAGGTGGAGATGCAGCTGGTCGCGGACGATGGCACCTCGCTGCACGTTCCCAGCGTCGACGTCATGGCGGAGGAGGTCGCAAATATCTACGGGCCGCTCTCGGTTGGAGTTATTCTCACCGGCATGGGGCAAGACGGGGTCAGAGGCTTGCGGCGGATCAAGGCGCGCGGCGGTTACGTCGTCGGCCAAGACGAGGCGACCTGCGTCGTCTACGGCATGCCGCGCGCCGCGGCCGTCGCGGGCCTGGTGGACCGCGTCGCCCCGCTCGACGAGATCTCGCAGATCCTCACGCAGCTGACGTCCGTCGCGAGGACTTAACCATTTTCGAAAACAGCCTTTTCCTACGCCTGACGTGGCGGGTAGGACCCTGTGGGCGGCCTGTGAATACGTTTGGGCGGCGCGCCCGTTGCGCGCCGTGGGGATTGCATGAAGCCTGACCGCGGTCCGCGGCGCTACATCATCGGCGGCGTGGAGTTGTCCCGGGAAGAGATCGTGCACAAGTACTTGCACTTGGTCAAGTACGTCGCCGGTCGTATTTCGGTCAACCTTCCCCCGAACGTCGAGATCAACGATTTGATCAACGACGGTATTCTCGGTTTGATCGACGCAATCGAAAAGTACGACGACGCACGCGGGGTCAAGTTCGAGACGTACGCGATCACCCGCATCAACGGCGCGATCCTCGATGCCCTGCGCTCGCTCGATTGGGTTCCCCGCGCCGTCCGGCAGCGCGCGCGCGAGCTGGAGCGCGTCTATCAGGAGCTCGAGCTCGAGTTCGGGCGGGTGCCCTCTGAAGAGGAAGTCGCGGGGCGCCTGGGCCTCTCGATGCGCGAGTTCGACCAGCTGATTCAACGGGTCCGCGGCACGGCGGTGCTCTCGCTCGAGGAGTTCCTCCCCAACGAAAAAGGCTACGAGATTCCGCTGGTCGACACGCTCAAGGACGACGGCAGCGACGTCACGAGCCAGGTCGAGCAGCGCGAGGTCCGGGCGGAGCTCGTGAGCGCGGTCGAAGCGCTCTCGCCGCAAGAGCGGACGGTGATCCAGCTCTACTACTTCGACGGGCAGACGCTCAAGGAGATCAAAGGCGCCCTCGGCGTCTCCGAGTCGCGCGTCTCGCAGATCCACGCGCAGGCGGTCATCCACCTCCGCCAGCGACTGCGCGAGTTGCGCGCCGACCTCGGCTACCGCGACGACGACCCGACCATCAAGCAAAAGTATCTCAGGAAGCCCCCGCCGGTTCCCGATATGAAAGTAGAGAGGACCTCCCGGGGAGAAGTACCGATCCATGGCGATCCAACCGGTGGATCTACAGCTCGCCTACCTGGCCGCACCGGCGAGCGCGGCGGTAGCTAGCAACGCCCAAACGGCCCCCATCGCCGCCCAAGAAGCGGCGCAAGCCGCCTTTGCCGCGCAGGTAGAGAAGCGCGAAGAAACCATCCAAGAGACGACCAAGGCCGAAGGCACGCGCATCCGGCCCGACCGCGAGCCGGGCGGGGATGCGGGCACGTATAACCCGCGCAAGCGCCGCCGCGGCGCCTATCAAGAGACCGTCGAAGAAGAGCCGAGCCAGCCGGCCGGCGAGCAGCACTTCATCGATACGACGGCCTAGGAGCCTAGCCGGGGATGTCTGGGGTGGGTCCCCTCGGTGCGCTTGCCGCCCAGGCGGCGCAGCTCCAATCGCAGATCGCCGCGATCGATCTGGGCATCCAGATCGAGATCCTCCAGCAGCAGCTTTCGGTCGGCGACCTGCTCGAAGCGACGGTGTTGCCGCCGCAAGGCGGCTCGGATCGCCTGGCGCTGCTGGGCTTGACCGTACCCGCGCAACTGCCTCCGGGGATCGATCCGGGTGAATCGCTCCTCCTGCAGATCACCGGCTTTGCAAACAACCAGATCCTCGTAGCCAACCTGGGCACGATCGATCCGAACAATCCGCCGCAAACGGCCACGCTGCAGCTGCCCGCACCAGCCGGGCCGGTGCAGCAGGCGATCCTGACCGCGGCCGTGCCCGTCGAGCCGCCTCCTGCTTCCCCCGCGGCGGCCGCGGCCGCGCCGCCGGCCGCCCCCGCCTCCAACGCCGCGCCGCCTTCGGCGGCGCCCGTCCAAGCGGCGCCGGTTCCCGCGGCGCCGTCGCTCGCTGCCACGGCGGCGCCCGCGGTCGCGCAATCCACGCCCCCGCCGGTCGCGCCCTCGCGGGCGGTCTTCGTGGCGGCTTCGGTTCAGCGAGCGGCTTTCGCGCCTCCCGGGGAGCAGCTCGCGCGGCCGGCGAGTCCGAGCCCGCCACAGGCTCCTCTTTTCCGGCCTGCCCCCGCCGCGGCGGCTGCGACCGAAGAGAGCGGCGACGTCGAGCAGCTTGGCCTGGAGGCGAGAATCGCCGCAACGCGCGCGGCTTCGCTCGATATCGCCGGATTGGTGACGCGCCAAGCGGGCAGCCCCCAAGGCGGGCAGCCGGCCCGCGCGACGGTTCCGCCGCCGGTGCTTCCACCGCGTTTTCAGCCGGCGTCGCGCCCGCCCGACATCGCCGAGCGGCCGGTTCCGGAGGCGCCCGTATCTCCCTCGCGCGCGCAGGCCGGCGTCGCGCCTTCGCAGGAGGCGGAGCTGCTCGAGCGCCTGGGCGTCCCGCCGGCTCCGGCGAGCCTGGCCGCGGCTCGGCTCGTCAAGAACGCCGCCACGCTGCTGCCGCGCGTCCTCGCCCGCCTCGACGCGGCGCTCGCCAAGGTCGCTCCGCAAGACGCGCGTGCCGCAACGCTGCGCACGATTCTGAGCTTCGCCGCGCGGCTGGATCCGGGCAACGCACGCGCGCTGCCCGAGCAGATCGCTGCGTTCGTCGGGAACTTCGTGGGCGGCGCCGAGAGCAAGCTCGCCGCGCTGTTGCGAGCCGTGATGACCGGTGGAGGCGAGGAGCCCGGCGCCGAGACGGCGCAGCCGGCGCCGAGCGCCGATACGCCCGCGGCCCCGGGCGGAGCCGCCGCGCAGCCGCTTCCCTCGGCTCCCGCCGCTCCCACCGCGCAGGGCGTGCCCCAGGCACCGGCCGCGCCGCCGGCGCCGAGCGCACCCGCCGCGGCGCTCGCCGAGCTCTCCCCGGCGCTGGCCGCGCGCGCCGCCGAACGCAGCATCGCGCTGCAGTACGACGCGAAAGCGACGATCGCGTCGCTGATCGAGGCGCCGCCGCGCGGCGCGCCGCCCGAGCTCGCGCCCGCGCTCGCAGAGGCGTTTGCCACCGTGACCGGCATGCAGCTCAACGTGCTCAACGCGCAAGTGCTCGATCCGCAGACGATCGCGATTCCGCTGCCGGTCTTCTACCATCCCAACGGAGCGCCGGTGCAACTGCGCGTCTCGCGCGATGCGCCGGGCGGCGGAAAGCTCGACGGCGACAACTTCTCGATCGCTTTCGTGCTCGACACGAAGACGCTGGGCACGGTCGCGATCGACGTGCAGACGGTCGGCCGCGCCGTTACGCTCAACGTCAAGACGGAGTACGCGACGGCAGCCTCGCGCTTTCGTTCCACGCTCGGCGATCTGCGCGGGCGGCTCGAGGAGCTGCGTTACCGGGTCGCGAGCGCGACCGCGGGCGTCGCCGCGCATCGTCCGGGCGCGCGCGAGGAGGCGCCGCCGTCTTCCGAGCCGCTTACCGATCCCGCCAAATCCCCGCCGGCGCTGGATATGCAGGCGTGACGTTCTTCGATTTTCGCAAAGGCAGGGAACGCCCCGCGGCGGCCGCGCTCAAGTACGATCCGGGCAAGCCCGAACCGCCGCAAGTGCTCGCGGTCGGGCGCGGCTTCATCGCCGAAGAGATCGTGCGCGTCGCCAAGAGCCACGGCATTCCGCTGCACGAAGATCCGGGTCTGGTCGAAGCCCTGGCGCGCCTGGACGTGAGCGAGTACATTCCACGCGAGCTCTACGTCGTGGTCGCCGAGATCCTAGCCTACGTCTTCCGCGTCGACAACGCCGGCTGACCTCTTGCTCCGGGTGGCTTTGATCCTTCTCTGATGGCGCCGGCCGGGCAGCAACGGTACGATTCGAAGGTGGGGAGGTTACCGGCGTGACGCGCAACGTTTGGACGATGGCCGGCCTTTCGGCCCTGACGCTCGCTCTACTCCTTGGCCGAACGCAGGTTCAGGCGCAGACGGCGTCGGGCCCGACGCCGGCGAGCGCCTTGAAGGCGGACGAAGCAATCAATCAAGCGTTACTAAACGGCGACGCCGATGCACTCGAGCCGTTGCTCGCCGACGATTGGATCGTCGTGAGCGGCTTTGGAGAGATCGCCGACAAATCCGGTTTCATCGACTTCATTCGGAAGTCCGGCGCGCGCAAAACGATGATCCTTTCGCAGGCGCGCGTCCGGCTTTACGGGGACACGGCGCTCGTAACGACGCATCTCGACGCCGTTGGGCCCTTCGTCAAAGAAGTTCGCGGAAAGATCGTCCGCAAGTGCTTCGCCGTCAAAGAGCGCCAGACCGACGTGCTGATCTGGCGCGATGGCGGCTGGAAGTCCGAACTCCTCCACGAGACCACGATCCCGCCAGGGCCAACGGTCAGCGCCGCGTCGTCCGCCTGCACCTAAGGCCGGTTCGCTCGAGCGCCCGGGAGCCGGTATCGCCGCGACGAATGGCATCGCCATGACAGCGGAAGAGCAACTCGCCCTTTGGGCGGCAGCCCCGAACGATGAACTCTTCGTGAGCGCCAGCATGAGCTCGGACGATCGAATCTTTGCGACCGACGATCGAATCTTCGCGACCGGTTCATTGGGCTCGGCCGACAAGCCATATATCGTCGCACGAATGAGCGCGGGGGACGCGCTCGCAAGGTTACAGGGAAAAGGCGCCGCAAACGGCGTCGCGCGCGACGTCCTTGCCAGGTTTGGGCAACGCGTCGATCCCGCGAATAGCATGCGAGTCCGCGAGATTCAAGGCGTCACGTGCGTGATCGTTGAGGGACGGTCGCCCGGTCTATCGCACGCGCCCTTTAGACTGCTGCTCTCGCCCGTCGAGGCGTTTTCCTAGAAGAAAGCCGGCCTGATGCCCCTCCGAAGACGCCCGGCCATACCGCGGCGACCGGCTGCAACGGCTAGAGGGCGAACAGGAGTTCGATACTTTACCGCGAAGGTAGGGGCCCGTGAAGTGGTTTGACCGGCTGCGCGCCTCGCTCGGGAAGGCGCGCGACACCTTCTCGGCGGTGGCCCGGCTGGGTCGCCCGGGGCAGCCCATCACGCCGGAGTTTTGGGAAGAGCTCGAGGAGACGCTGATCCTCGCCGACGTCGGCGTCCCGACGACCCAGAAAATCCTCACCGGCCTGCAGACGGTCGCGAAGCAGGAGGCTTGGGCGACGACCGATCGGGTCGTCGCGCGCTTCCGCAAGGACGTCGAGCGCTTTCTGACGCTGCCGAAGTCGGAGCTGGACGAGGGCGGTGCGCCCTCGGTCGTGCTCGTCGTCGGCGTCAACGGCAGCGGCAAGACGACGACGATCGGCAAGCTCGCGCGCCGGCTGCGCGAAGGGCGCAAGCGCGTGACGCTCGTTGCCGGCGATACCTTTCGCGCGGCCGCCGCCGAGCAGCTCGCGATCTGGGCCGAGCGGACCGGCAGCGAGCTGGTGCGCGGCGCCGAGGGCGCGGACCCGGCATCGGTCGTCTTCGACGGCGTGCGGGCGGGCAAAGCGCGCAACGCCGACGTGATCTTGATCGATACCGCGGGCCGGCTGCAGACCAAGGCCAACCTGATGGAAGAGCTCAAGAAGATTCGGCGCGTGATCGAGCGCGAGCTCGGTGCGCCGCCGGCCGAGACGCTGCTGGTCGTCGACGGGACGACCGGACAGAACGCGATCTCGCAGGCCCGGCTCTTTCACGACGCTGCCCCGCTCACCGGCGTCGTCGTCACGAAGCTCGACTCGACGGCCAAGGGCGGCGTGTTGCTGGCCATCGTCGACACCGTGGAGGTCCCGATCAAGTTCGTCGGCCTCGGCGAGACGCCGGACGCGCTGCGTCCGTTCGTCCCGGCCGAGTTCGTCGACGCGCTCTTCGAAACGCCGGCCGGCGTCAATTCCTAATGCCACCCACTTGGCATTCGGGCGTGAGAGCGTGAACGAGCATCGCAGAAACTGCAGAGCTAGCAGCTAGGAGAGAAAGGCACGGATCATGGCAGCGCAAGATGAACGGCAGGTCGCCCTCAGCAACGCCCTCGCGCAGATCGAGCGGCAGTTCGGCAAGGGCGCCATCATGCGGATGGGCGATTTCCAGGAACGGCTCTCGTTCGAGGTGATTCCGAGCGGCTCGATCGCGCTCGATCTCGCGCTCGGAGTCGGTGGTTTCCCGCGCGGGCGCATCGTCGAGGTCTACGGCCCGGAGTCCAGCGGTAAGACGACGCTCGCGCTTCACGCGATCGCGGAGGCGCAGAAGGGCGGCGGGACCGCCGCCTTCATCGACGTCGAACACGCGCTCGATCCCAACTACGCTGCCGCGCTCGGCATCGATCTCGACAGTCTGCTCGTCTCTCAGCCCGATACCGGCGAGCAGGCGCTCGAGATCGCCGAGATGCTCACGCGCAGCAACGCCGTCGACGTCATCGTCGTCGACTCGGTCGCCGCGCTCGTTACCAAAGCCGAGCTCGAAGGCGACATGGGCGACGCGCACGTCGGCCTGCAGGCGCGCTTGATGTCGCAGGCGCTGCGCAAGCTCACCGCCGCGATCTCGCGCAGCAAAGCCGTGATGATCTTCATCAACCAGCTGCGCGAGAAGGTCGGCGTGATGTTCGGCAATCCCGAGACCACCTCGGGCGGCCGCGCGCTCAAGTTCTACGCTTCGATCCGGCTCGACGTCCGCAAGCTCGAGCAGATCAAGGTGGGCACCGACGTCGTCGGCACGCGGACGCGCGTCAAGGTCGTCAAGAACAAGGTCGCGCCGCCCTTCCGCCAAGCCGAGTTCGACATCACCTACGGCCGCGGCATCTCGAAGATGGGCTCGATCCTCGACGTCGCGCTCGAGCAGAACATCGTGGGCAAGAGCGGCTCGTGGTACACCTACGGCGATCAGCGCATCGGTCAAGGCCGCGAGAACGCCAAAGCCTTCCTGGAGGAGCGCAGCGACCTCGCGACCGAGATCGAAGCGAAGATCCGCGCGGCGCTGGCCGGCACCGTCTCTTCGAACGGCCACGCCGCCGTCGCTGCCGTCGAAGAGTCGTGAAGCCCTACGCTTGCGCGCTCGCTATGCTGGCGCGGCAGCGTTTGACCGAGGCGCAACTCTGGAAGAAGCTCGAACGCAAAGGGTTCGAGGACGAGGCGATCCGCGAAGCCGTCGAGCGTTGCAAGCGCGACGGCTTCGTCGACGATCGCCTCTTCGCGCGGCTGCACGTCGAGAAGAAACGCAAAGCCGTCGGCGACGTCCGCCTGGTCGGCGAGCTGATTCGCAAAGGCATCGACCGCGACGCCGCGCTCGAAGCGATCGATACGCTGGAGAGCGGCGAGCGCGAGCGCTGTGCTGCGGCCTTCGCCGCGATCGCCGCTCGGCAGACCGACGTCGCGTATCCGTCGGCGGCGCGCAAGCTCGAGCGCCTCGGCTTCCCGGCCGCCACGATCTACCGCGTCCTGCGCGAGCACGCCGCGCAGTTCGGCCCCCTCGCGGGTTTGGAGATCGTCCTGGAATAATCGAGGGAACGATCCCCAGCGCCCCAAAACATGACGGTCCAACGAGGCTGATTGGAGGCGCTCTATGAAGTCGTGGGCCATCGTTCTCATTGCAGCGGTTCTACCGTTCGTCGCGGGATGTGCCGGCGCGTCTCCCGGCTACGTTCCGGGCGGCAGTGGAACGGGTGCGGCAGGCGCGCCGGATCGCGCCGCTGCCAAGGCGACGGTCGACGTGACGATCGCGGCGGTCGAGGACGCCGCGCGGCTGAAGGGCCGGTACTTCTCGCCGAGCAGCCGGGGGTACTGCTCCAAGTCTATCCCCACGGCTCGAAACGACTGCTGGTGCAAGCCGCCACCGATATCGCGCCCGGCGCGAAGGCCTGCGGCAAGCGCAAGACGGCGACGCGCACGTGCACGGCGACGATCGTCGTCCCGTTGGCAGCGGCCACGTACGACATCGCGATCGGCGACTACAACGCGAAGCCCGTTCGAGGCACGTTCGCTAAATCGGCGCATCTGCTGGCCTACGGCCGCCTCACCGGCAAGAAACTTTCCGAGAAGAAGATAAACCGTTTTACCGCCTATCTCGGCGGCGTCGTCAGCGGGCTCTTGGGGAATCCCGGGTACCTCTCGCTTCCGGGCGATGGCCAGGCGCATGCGGTGGCATTGGTGATCGATCCCGCGGACTTCGGCAACAACCCGATCAAAGCGGGGAAGAAGGATCCGCTCGCCAATCCGATCGTCGTTTCGGTGAGCGAGACGGGCGGCAGCGGGCATGCCGCCCTCTCCCTCAACGGCGCCCCCGGCGCTGCCTCGGTCACCGTGGCCGAGACGAGCGACACCGTCGAGCTCGATTACGACGGCGGCGGGTCGATCGGATACGGCATGACCGTCAAGCTCGCGGCGCCGCCGTTCAAGCATGCGCAGGGGGCGACCCAGAGCATCACGGTGAGTCCGTTGCTGCTGCAAAGCAGCAACGCGGAGTATACCGCCGCGAAGCTTGCGCTCTCCGGCAACGGGGACGAACTGACGATGACCGCCGGTGAGCTCGGCGCACCCGCGGGCACGACCTATACCGCGACGGCGTCGAACTGCATCGCGATCGCTTCGATTGCCGGCTTCTCGCAGGCTTCTTCCTCGAGCGCGAGTTTCAGCGTGCTGGCGCGCGGCGTCGCAGCGACCGCAGCCGACGGCTGCACGCTTGCCGTCTCCGACGGCTCCTCGACGGTCGACGTCGTCGTCACCAATACCTATTCCGGGAGTTTGGGAACGCAGCCCACGATCACCGAAGTGCCGGTTCCGACGGCGAGCGCGGAACCGATCGAGATCACGGTCGGGCCGGACGGCGCGATGTGGTTCGTGGAGAGCAACGGCGGAAAGCTTGCCCGCGCCACGACGACGAGCGCAAGCGTGCAGATTTCCGAGTACAGCGTCCCCGGTGCCGGGGACGGAACGGGCGATCCCGCCGGCATCTACGCCGGGCCGGACGGCAATCTGTGGTGGTCCGCTTACGCCGGCAGCGATACCGCCATCGGCAAGATGACGACCGCCGGCGCCCCGACGCAATACCAGACGCCGGCGCTTTCGGGCACGGGCGTTCAAAACATCACGGCCGGCCCGGACGGCACGATGTGGTTCGTCGACACGAGCAGGATCGGGCACATCGCGACCGACGGGACGGGCGTGACGCTGTACAGCACCGGCCTGAGCGGCAGCGAACCGTCCGGGATCGCGCTCGGGCCCGACGGCAACCTCTGGTTCACCGAGCACGGCTCGGCGTTGATCGGCAAGATCACCACCGACGGGACGATCACGGAGTTTACGACGCCCAACGCTTCCTCGTTTCCATGGGGCATCACCGCCGGCCCGGACGGGAACATGTGGTTTGCCGAATGCGGGCCGTACGACGCGGCGGGAGGAGCGATCGGGAAGATCCCAACCAACGCAACGAGCGGCGCCCAGATCGTGGAGTACTCGACCGGCATGACCGGCTTCAATCCCACCGACATCACGACCGGTCCCGACGGCGCGCTCTGGTACACGTATTTCAACTCGAAGCTGATCGGCCGCATCACCACCGGCGGTACGATCACCGAGTACTCCGTAGCGACGTCCGATCCGAGCCCTTTGCTCTGGGGCATCAGCGCGGGGCCAAACGACACGCTCTGGTTTACCGCATGCGACCCTGCGGCGAACTTCATCGCGGTCGTCTCGAACCCGTCGAATTCGCTCCTGCGCCGAAAACGCCGCTAAGGCTCGTCGCCGGCGCCGCGTCCCCAGTCGGGGTGGGCGGGGCACTCGACGTTGCGTGCCCGTCCATACGATTCTCGTCGCGGAAGACGATGGAGCCATTCGCGATCTGCTCGCGCATCATCTCGAGCGCGAGGGGTTTTGCGTCGTCGGCGCCGCCGACGGGCATGCCGCGCTGCGCGGTGCGCGCGGCGCCGCGGATCTTCTGATCCTCGACGTCGGGTTGCCCGGCATCGACGGCTACGACGTCGCTCGCACGCTGCGCCGCGAGGAGCGCACGATTCCGATCCTCATGCTCACGGCGCGCACCGACGAGATCGATCGCGTCGTCGGGTTCGAGCTGGGTGCCGACGATTACGTGACCAAACCGTTCTCGCCGCGCGAGGTGGTGGCGCGCGTGAAGGCGGTGCTGCGGCGCTGCGGCGAGCCGGCCGCCGAGCGACGGTCGACGATCTTCTGCGGGCGTCTGGAGATCGACCGCGACGCGCGCGAGGCGCGGGTCGATGGCCGAACGGTCGCGCTGCGCCCGCGCGAGCTCGCGCTCTTGATCGAGCTTGCCTCCAATCCAGGCATCGCGCTCTCGCGCACGCGGCTGCTGCAGAAGGTCTGGGGTTTCGATTACGCCGGCGACGAGCGGACCGTCGACGTGCACGTGCGCCGCCTGCGCAGAGCCGTCGAGGAGCCTTTCGGTCTTTCGCCGCTGCTGCACACCGTGCACGGCATCGGCTATAAGTTCGTGCGTCCCTAGGATGCTGCCGTTCGCGGCGCTGGCCGCGCAGATCGAGCGCGCGGTAGCGGCCGGCCGGACCGTTCCGCTGCTGGTCCTGCGGCTGCCGGAGTTCGAGCGGATCGCGTGGCGCGAAGGCAAGGGACGGGCGCGCCGCGTCGAGCGCGTCGCAATGCGAGCGTTCGCGCGCGCGGCGCGCTGCGTCGTGCGCGACGAGGACGCGATCGGGCACGAGAGCGGCAGCGATCGTTTCGCCGTCGCGATGCTCGCGCCGGCACGGTTGGGCCGGCCGGCGGGCGCCGGCGAAGCGCGCGCCGCGCTCGAGCGCATCGCCGCGGCGATGTCGCTCTGGACGGGGCTCTGTATGGAGACCGGATGGTGGCCGGTCGAGCGCTGCGACGAGGCGACGGCGTTCTCGCATACGCTCGACGCCGCGCTCGAGCGCGGCGGCCGCGAGCGCGAGCATCGCGAGCTGCTCGCCGCCGTCGGCCACGAACTGCGAACGCCGCTCACCTCGATCCGCGGATACATCGAAACGCTGCTCGACGACGAAGAGCTCGACGCGCCCACCTCGCGCCGTTTCCTGCAGACCGCGCGCCGCGAGGCACTGCGGCTCGGCCGGCTGGTCGACGGAATGCTGGAGTTCTCGATGCTCGACCTTTCGGCTCGCGCGAACGGACGGTGCGATGCGGCCGACGTCCTGCGCGCGACCGTCGACGCGATCGCGCCGCTTGCGGCGCAGCGCGCGATCGCGGTGCGCGCGCTGCTGCCGCCGAGCACGGAGGTGCGCATGGACGCCGACGCGTGCGCGCACGTCGGGCTCAATCTGCTGGAGAACGCGGTGAAGTACGGGCGCGAGCGAGGTGTCGTCGAGCTCCGCGCGGCGGCGAGCGGCGTCTTTCTCGCGATCGCCGTGGACGACGACGGCCCCGGAATCGCTCCCGGCGAGCGCGAGGCGATCTTCGGGCTGGGCATTCGCGGCTCGACGCACCGGCCCGGCACCGGCATCGGCCTCGCGATCGTCAAGACGCTCGTCGAACGCGCCGGCGGCGACGTGCGCGTTGCACGCTCGCGGCTGGGCGGCGCGCAGTTCCTCGCGCGCGTGCCGCTTGCGTAGCGGTTTTGCGTCCACGCGCCCTCGCGTCTGAGAAGGAACTTCCCCCCGCGCGCGTCGTAGGGTAAGGTCCGTGACCTCGTCCGGGCCAACATTTGCACACGCGAGCGAAGCCGAGCTCGCACGGCTCTTCGACTTCTATCGAATCGCCTGGCATTATGAACCCCGGTCATTTCCGATTGCGTGGAGCGAGCGCGGGGAGCCCATCGAGTTTTTCACGCCGGATTTCTATCTGCCGGAATACGATCTCTACATCGAGCTCACCGTCGCGAAGCCGGTCCGCAATACGCGCAAGAACCGCAAGATGCGGCTGCTGCGCGCGCACCATCCGGCGATTAACGTCAAACTCTTTACCCGCCGCGACGTCGAGCGGGTTTTTTCGAGATTGGCGCGCGCGAGTTGAGCCGTAAAGCCGGCTTATGATCGGCGACCCGCTCTTCGACGAGCACGCGATCGCCGAGCGCGTGAGAGAGATCGGGGAGGCGATCTCGCTCGAGTATGCGGGCAAGCTTCCGCTCCTCGTCGGCCTCCTCGGCGCGGCGGCCCCGTTCTTAGCCGACCTCTCCCGTGCGCTCACCATTTCGTGCCAGCTCGAGGTCATCGCCGTGAGCCGGGCGGGCGAGGGCGAGGGCATCGAGTTACGCAAGGATACGGCGATCCCGGTCACCGGCCGCCACCTCATTCTGGTCGACGACACGGTCGATACCGGAATGACGCTCCAGTTCGTCGTAAAGACGATGCTGGCTCGGGCGCCGGCCTCGCTCGCCGTCTGCACGCTGCTGGATCGTCCTCACCGGAGAATTGCCGATATTGAGATCAAGTATCGCGCCTTCCAGGCGCCGGATGTATATGTGGTCGGGTACGGGCTCGACTACTTGGGACGTTATCGGGAGTTGCCGGCACTGTATGCTCATGGAACGTGGCCCGCGTGAAGCGTAACTTCTTTCGCTATGCCGCCGCCTTGTGCGCGCTCGCGATCGGCCTGGGCGCGCCTGCCGGGGCGCT
>DATJRF010000099.1:0-11914 GCA_035505015.1 Verrucomicrobiia bacterium
TGCAGAAGGCGCCGGAGCATCGCTTCAGCTCCGCGAGCGAAGTCGCATCGGCGCTGCGCGAGGCCCGCGAGCGCCCCAGCATCGCCGCCTACGGTATCGAGAACGACGCGCCTGGACACGTCTCTTCATTCGATCTGCCGCCGCGCCGCTCGCCCCTGCCCGACCGCGGCGACTTTGAAGAAGATGCGCCGCCGCGGCGCAGCAACGCGCTGCTGCTCTCGCTGCTGATCGTCTTCTTGGCGGCCGCCACCGCCGCCGGCTACTATCTCTTCGGCCGCCCGCTGCCGAGCCTGGAGTCGACGATCCCGGTCGGGGACTACACGAAGATGACCGACGCGCAAGCGAACGCCGCGATCGTCAACGCGGGGCTGCGCGTTCACTTCACCCGCAGCGCGAGCGATACGGTTCCGATGAACTACGTCGTCAGCCAGAATCCGATGCCCGGTACGAGCGTCGCGAAGAACTCGCTCGTCGAGCTGGTGGTGAGCAACGGCCTGCCCACCGTGGGCCTGCCCTCCGTCCTGGGCTACAACTACGTTTCGGCGGAGCGCACGCTGCAGGAATGGCCCAGCGGGAAGTTCGTGGTGAGCATCGTGCGCAAGAACGACGCGAGCCCCAAGGATACGGTCATCGATCAGTTTCCCAAAGCCACGTCGATGGTGCGGCAGGGCAGCAAGATCACGCTGACCGTTTCGCAGGGGCCGGCGCCGATCGTCGTGCCGAACTTCGTGGGCCTTTCGGCGCCCGCCGCCCAGTCGCTCGCGGGGCGGCTGGGCATCAAGCTCGACACCTCGCAGACGGTGCAGGGCCTGCCCGCAAATACGATCGCATCGCAGGACCTCTCCGAGGGCACCAAGGTCGACTCCAACACCGTGGTCCACGCCGTGGTCAACAGCGGAATGCCGGTGGTGGCCGCCCCCAACGCCCCGCTGGTCACCCTGCCTAGCGTCGTCGGCAGCGACTACGCGACGGCGATGAGCACCCTCGGCGCCGCCGGTTTCACGGTCGACGTCACCTTCGCGCAGCAAAGCACGAACAACGGCACGATCGTCGCGCAGAACCCCGCGCCGAACTCGCAGGTGCCGCAAAGCGCAACCGTCTCGGTCACGCTCTCGGTCTCCGGCGAAGTCCCCGATACGGAAGGGATGATGCCCGACGCGGCGGTGCGCAAGCTCGAGTCTTTCGGCTATCGCGTCGGCAAGACGCAGGTGACGGCGAGCGTCGGCGCGGGCGGCAAGGTGGTGGGAACGGATCCGCAGGTCGGGACCAACCTCTCGCCCGGAAGCGCGGTGACGCTGATCGTGAACGGCGCCTCGCCGTAGTGCCGGACGCGCTGCGCGTGCTGGGCATCGATCCCGCGCTTCGCACGACCGGATACGGCGTCGTCGAGCAAAGCCGCACGGCCGTGCGTCTCATCGAGGCCGGCATCGTCGCGCCGCGCTCCGACGCGCCGCTCGAGGAACGCCTGCGCGAACTGCACGCCGGCATCGGCGCGGTGATCGAACAGACCCGGCCGCAGCTGGTGGTCATCGAAGAGCTCTATACGACCTACAAGAACCCCTCGACGGCGGTGCTGATGGGTCACGCGCGCGGCGTGCTCTGCTTGGCGAGCGCGCAAGCCGGCATCGCCGTGGCGACCCTCGCTCACGCGCGCGTCAAGCGCGCCCTCACCGGTTCCGGCGGCGCGCGCAAGGAGCAGGTCGCCGCGATGGTCGCGCGCCTGCTCGGGCTGCACGCCGCGCCGCGGCCGTACGACGTCTCCGACGCGCTGGCGCTCGCGCTCGCCTATCTCAACGCCGCTCGCGGCGGGATGCGCTAGTGTTCTCGCGGCTGTGCGGACGGCTGCTCGAGCGCAGCGGCGATACCGCGGTCGTCGACGCCGGCGGTCTCGGGTACGAGATCGTGCTGCCGCCGAGCGTGGCCGAGAAGCTTCCCGGTGCGGGGGAGACCGTGACGCTCGAGATATTCGCCGTCCTGAACATCGACGGCACCTCCGGACGCTTCAGCTACTCCGGCTTCACCAACGCGATCGAGCGCGAGTTTTTCGAGTCGCTCATCACGGTCGCTTCGATCGGCCCGCGCTCCGCGGCGCGCGCCTTCTCGCAGCCGATGTCGGCGATCGCGGGGGCGATCGATCGCGGCGATCACGCGTTCTTGCGGACGCTGCCGGGCATCGGGCAGCAGAAGGCGCGCGATATCGTTGCCAAGCTGCAGGGAAAAGTCGCGAAGTTCTTGCTCATCCGGGACGCGCCGCCCGCGGCGGCGGCCGCGATGCCGGACTTCGCGAGCGAAGCGCTCGCGGTGCTGCTGCAGCTCGAGTACAAGCGCGCCGAGGCAGAGGCGATGATCCGCGAGACGCTCGAAGGCGACCCGGCAATTGCCGACGCGGAGACGCTGCTCGCGCAGATGTACCGTTCCCGCGCGTCGAAGCAGGCGACGTGACGTCCGACGAAGGGGCGCGCAAGCGCCTGATCGGTCCGGCCGATGCGAGCGGCGAGCGCTTGCTCGATCCCGCCGACACGCTCGAAGATGAAGTTTACGGCGCGAGCCTGCGACCGCGCAGCTTCGAACAGTACGTCGGTCAAGAGACCGTGGTCGAGAACCTGCGCATCGCCATCGCCGCCGCGCGCAAGCGCGGCGAGACGCTCGATCACATCCTGCTCTACGGCCCGCCCGGCCTCGGCAAGACGACCCTCGCGGGTCTGGTGGCGCGAGCGATGGAGGCCAACTTCCGTCCGAGCAGCGGACCGACGCTGGAAAAGCCCAAAGATCTGGTCGGCATCCTCACGGCGCTCGAAGACGGCGACGTCTTTTTCGTCGACGAGATCCACCGCCTGGGCCGCGTCGTCGAAGAGTTTCTCTATCCGGCGATGGAGGATTTTCAAATCGACTTCGTGGTCGATCGCGGGGCCTTTGCGAAAACGCTGCGGCTGCCGCTCAAACGCTTTACGTTGATCGGCGCGACGACCCGCGCCGGCATGCTGACCGCGCCGCTGCGGGAACGCTTCGGGATCGTGCATCATCTCGACTACTACGCCGTCGAAGAGCTCGAGCGCATCGTCGCGCATTCGGCCGGCGTCCTCGACGTGCCGATCGACGCGGCCGGCGCGCACGCGATCGCCTCGCGCAGCCGCGGGACGCCGCGCATCGCCAACCGCCTGTTGCGCCGCATTCGCGATTTCGCCGAGGTGCGCGCGGACGGTACGATCACGGCGGAGGTCGCACGCGAGGCGCTGCACCGCGAAGGCGTCGACGACGCGGGGCTCGACCGCCTGGACCGGGCATTCCTGCGCACCATCGTCGAGCAGTACGGCGGCGGGCCGGCCGGCATCGCCGCGATCGCGGCGACGCTGACCGAAGACGCCGAGACGCTCGAAGACGTCGTCGAGCCCTACCTGCTCAAGGCGGGATTCGTGCTGCGTACCGCGAGCGGCCGCAAGGCGACGCCGCTCGCCTACCGCCACCTCGGGGTCGCGGCCGGGCGTGCCACCCAGGAGCGGCTGCTCTGATGCGTCGCAAGCGTTTTCTCGCGGCGGCCGGGGCGGCGCTGGCGCTGCCGGCCTTGCCGGCCGCAGCTCAGAGCGACGCGGACCCGGCGGTGAGCGCGCCCTCGCAGTCGCTGCGCGTCCTGCTCGGGCCCGGCGAGGCCACGCCGGCGGCGCAAGGCTTCCTCTACGAGGGCCGCCCGTACCGCGGGAGCTTCTCCCGGCTGCCGGACGGCAGCGTGGTCAATCTCGTCGATCTGGAGTCCTACCTGTACAGCGTCGTGCCGCGGGAGATGGCGCCGGCCTGGCCGGACGCTGCGATGGAGGCGCAGGCGATCTGCGCCCGGACCTACGTGCTGCAGCGAAGCACCCCACGCCGGGACTACGACCTGCGGCCATCGGAGGCGGATCAGGTGTACGGCGGGATCGACGCCGAGTCGCCGGCCGCGATCGCCGCGGTCGACGCGACCGCCGGCTCGGTGCTACGCTATCGCGGCGGCTTCGCCAGCGTCGCCTACTCGTCGTGCTGCGGCGGGCATACCGAGGCTTCCTCGGAGGCCTGGGGCGTCGCTCCCATTGCGTACCTGATGGGCGTATCGTGCCCGTGGTGCAGCGGCTCGCCCAACTACCGCTGGACGGCGAGCATCGATTTCGCGGCGATCGAGGCCGCGTTCGCAGCGCAGCTCGCGCCTTTGGGCGAGCTGCAGAGCCTTGCGATCGCCTCGACCGATCCGAGCGGGCGCGCGCGCGCCTTCGAGCTGCGCGCCCCAGCCGGCAGCGCGTTCGTGCGCGGAAGCGCCTTTCGCTTGGGCATCGGTGCGCGCGTGCTGCGCAGCCTGCTGATCCAGAAGATGACGCAGGCCAATGCGAGTGCCGTCATCGAAGGTGGCGGCCTCGGGCATGGTGTTGGCATGTGCCAGTGGGGTGCGCGGGGAATGGCGCTTGCCGGAAGAACGGCTAACGACATTCTGGCCTTCTATTTTCCCGGAACGCAGATTGGACATGACTGACGCAACCGGACGGCCCGCCGACGCGGCGGAACAGAGCGATTCCGACAAGCGCTACAGCTTGCGGCTGCGCAAGTACATCGACGTGGTCGTCGAAGACCCGCTCTCGGCGATGCTCTTCCGCGGTGCCGTCGCCGACATCTCGCCGACCGGCATGCGCGTGATCGCCGATCAGTACCTTCCGGTCGGCAGCAAATACACGTTCACGATGAAGCGCAATCCGTTCTTGCGCTTGCGCGGCCAAGTCCGTTGGATTCGCAGCTTCACCGCCGACACGTACCAGGTCGGCGTGCTCATCGTCGAGGCGACCGAAGAGGATCGCAAACGGCTCACGAACTTCCTCGATTTGGAGCGGCAACGACTGACGAGTTAGTCGCCGCCTACGATTTCGCGCTGCCGCCGGAGCTCGTCGCGCAGGAGCCGGCAGCGCAGCGCGATGCGAGCCGGCTGCTGGTGCTCGAGCGCGACCGCATCGCCCATCGCCGTTTCGGCGATCTTCCCGGCTTACTCGAACCCGGCGATCTGCTCGTCCTCAACGAGACGCGCGTGATCGCCGCGCGGATCTTCGGCCGCCGCGGCAGCGGCGGCGCGGCGGAGTTTCTGCTGCTGCATCCGGCCGGCTCCGCACGCTACCGCAGCGATGCCGTGCGATGGATCGCGCTCGCGAAGCCCGCCCGAAGGCTGCGTGCGGGCTCGCGCGTCGTTCTCGAGGGCGGTTTCGGCGAGGTGAGCGTGGCGGCGGAGCTCCCCGAGGGGATGCGCGAGCTCGTCTTCGAGCTGAGGGTTCCGTTCGAGGAGTATCTGGAGCGCGCGGGACGCTTGCCGCTGCCGCCCTACATTCATAACGACTCGCCCGAGGCGCAGCGGCGCTACCAAACGGTCTTTGCCCGCGTGCCGGGCAGCGTCGCGGCGCCCACCGCATCGCTGCACTTCACGGCGGGCCTGCTGCAGCTGCTCGAGGCCCGCGGGGTGGAGATCGCCCGCCTCTGCCTCGACGTCGGTTTGGGAACCTTCCGTCCGATGACCGCGGAGCGCGTCGGCGAGCACGTCATGCACGCCGAGAGCTACGAGATTCCCGAGCCGACGGCGCAGGCGATCGAGCGGGCGCGCGCGCAGGGCCGCCGCGTCGTCGCGGCCGGTACGACCGTCGTCCGGGCGATAGAAGGAAACATCCAAGCGCACGGGCGAGTCGTTCCAGGAGAAGATGCCACCGATCTCTTCATCGCACCCGGCTTCGCCTTTCGCGGAGTCGACGCGATGATCACCAACTTTCACTTGCCCCGCTCGAGCCTGCTCGTGCTGGTGAGCGCGTTCGCGGGGCGCGAGCGCATCCGGCTCGCGTACGAGGAGGCGATCGCGCTGCGCTATCGCTTTTTCTCCTTCGGCGATGCGATGTTCGTGACGCGGAGCACCGCGTGAGCCTGCGCGCGAGCTGGTCGTGGGAGCTCGCCGCCCCGCGCGCGCGGCTCTGGGAGTATTTGGCCGACACCGATTGGGTGAACGAGCACGCCGGCTTGCCGAAGATTACGGCCCGCTACTCACCGGTCGACGGGGGCGGCTCGCGGCGCTTCGCGTGGTTTCGTAAGGGGCCGGTGCTCTTTGAGTGGGAGGAGCGCCCGACGATCTGGCAAGTCCCGCAGTACTTTGCCGTCGACCGCCTCTATACGAAAGGGCCGCTCGCGCGCTTTCTCACGAGCACGCGGCTGGTCGAGATCGACGCCGGGCACACGCGCGTCGAGGTCGCGGTCGAGCTGCGCGCCGCGACGCCGTTGACCGAGCCGCTCTTGCCGCTCGTCGCCGCGCAGGGCAAACGCGGTGCCGCCCGTGCGTTTCGGCTGGCCGAGCAGCTCGCCGCGAAGCCGCGCGAGCTCGCGCCGCCGCGCGCGCTCGGAGCCTTCGCACGCCTGCAGGGCGACGGCGTCCCCGGCGAGCTCATCGCCGCGCTGGCGGCCTTCGTCGAGAATGCGCAAGACCGCGATCTGGCCCGCATGCGCCCCTACGAGCTGGCGGACCGGTGGCGGCTCTCGCGGCGTGGGGTGCTGCGCGCCTTCCTCTCCGCGACGCGGCGCGGCCTTTTCAACCTGAGCTGGAACGTGATCTGCCCGGGCTGCCGCGGCCCGAGCCCGGCGATCGAGGCGCTCGGCGATCTCCAAGCGGGCTACCACTGCCCGGCGTGCAACGTGCCCTTCGACGCCGTCTTCGACCGTTCGGTCGAAGTAACGTTCGACGCCAAACCACTGGGGCGTGCCAAGGACGTGGGGCTCTTTTGTATCGCGAGCCCGCAGCGCAGCCCGCACGTCTTCGCGCAGCTCGCCGTCGGCGCGGAGGAGGAGCGCGGCTGCGAGCTTGCGCTCCAGCCCGGCGTCTACGACGTCAATGCGATGGGCGTCGGCTTGGCGCCGTTCGTCGTCTCGACCGAGGAGCAGAGCGGCGCGATCGACGTCTTTCTCCATCCCCTCACCGGCGTCGACGTCACCCATGCGGTCGCTCCCGGCACGCAGCGCGTCACGATCGTCAACGAACGCGACGCGCAGACGATCGTGCGGATCGAGGACGGCCGCTGGCCGGATACGATCGTCACGGCCGCCGCCGTCACCGCTTTGCAAGAGTTCCGCGATCTGTTTTCTTCGCAGGTACTGGCGCCGGGGCTGCAGCTGGGCATCGAGACGATCGCCGTCCTGTTCACCGACCTGATCGGCTCGACGGCGATGTATACCCGCACCGGCGACGCCTCGGCGTTCCGGATCGTCGCCGATCACTTCGACGTCGTTCGAGATATCGTCGATCGTTACGAAGGCGCCGTCGTCAAGACGATCGGCGACGCGGTCATGGCGGTCTTTACCGATCCGGCACGCTGCCTGGACGCGGCGATGGAGCTCGACGCCAGCGTTTCGACGATCAGCGCGCGCGGCGAGCCGCTGCGCATGCGGGTAGGGTTTCATGCCGGGCCGTGCATCGCGATGCGCGCCAACGACCGCATCGACTATTTCGGTACTACCGTCAACCTGGCCGCGCGGCTGCAATCGAAGGCCGGCGCCGGTGAGGTGACGCTGTCGCGCAGCACCGCCGAGATCCCGCGCGTGGCCGCGCGCTTGCGCGCACTCGGGCAGCTGCCCGCGTACGAGCACGCCGGCGTCAAAGGCTTGCGCGAACCGGTGGAGATCCTGCGCCTGCACACGCAACTGCAGCCGGAGCCGGCGTGAAGGCCGTCGGCTTCGACGGCTACGGCACGCCCGACGTGCTGCACGTCGTCGAGGTCGATCCGCCCAAGCCGGGCAACGACGAAGTGCTCGTGGCGGTCGAGGCCGCCGGGGTCGGCCACGCCGACGTCATGCAGCGCCGCGGGCGCTACGCACCGCCGCCGGGCGCGTCGCCGATCCTGGGCCTCGAGGTCGCGGGCACGGTCGCGGCGATTGGAAACCGCGTGACGGCCTGGCGCGCCGGCGACCGCGTCTGCGCGCTCTGCAGCGGCGGAGGCTACGCCGAGCTGGTCGCGGTTCCGCAAGGTCAAGTGCTGCCGATACCGCAAGGCTGGAACGCGGTCGAGGCGGCAACCCTTCCCGAGAACGCGTTCACCGTCTACGACAACGTCTTTACCCGCGCGCGCCTGAAGGCGGATCAGACGATCCTCGTGCACGGCGGCAGCAGCGGCATCGGCTCCACCGCGATCATGTTCGCCCGCGCCTTCGGCGCGCACGCGATCGCGACGGCCGGTTCCGCGGAAAAGCGCGCCGCCTGCCTGCGTTTCGGCGCGACCGCGGCGATCGATTACCACGCCGACGATTTCGTCGCGGAGGTCGCGCATCTCACGCACGGAGCCGGCGTCGACGTCGTGCTCGACATCGTCGGCGGCGACTACGTCGCGCGCGATCTGGCGTGCCTGGGGCTCGACGGCCGAATCGCGATCCTCGCGATGCCGCGCGGACGCCAGGCGACGCTCGATCTGGCCGTCATGCTCGAGAAGCGCGCCACCGTCATCGCCTCGAGCCTGCGCCCGCGTACGCCCGAGCAGAAGGCCGCGATCGCGCGCGAGTTGCTCGCGCGCGTCTGGCCCCTCTTGCCGGCGCGCGACCCGATCCGCCCGGTCGTCGACTCCGTCTATCCCTTCGAGCGCGCCGCCGAGGCGCACGCCCGCATGGAGGCCAGCGCCCACATCGGCAAGATCGTCCTGGTACCCTAGGCCGCAAGCGCGGGCAGCCGACCGTGCGACGGGAAGGAAGGCGAACGCGGGTACGCGCGAAATATCGGGCGGCCGGGCCGCCCGCGTGAAGCCCTTTTCCGCGCTCGCGGGTTGATGCTCGTACTCCCCTTAGCGATGAACGGAAAGGCCTGCAGCACTCCATGACTGTGATGACGCCAACCGCCTACTCGGCCAAGAAATGGGCCCTCTCGGGCCTGACGGGCATCTCCGATGCCACGCTCGAGACGCACTTCGGCCTCTACGAAGGCTACGTCAAGAACACCAACCTGCTCAACGAGCGGCTGGCCGAACTGCGCGCCAAAGGCGCACCTTCGGGAGCCGATCCGTCGTACGCCGAGCTCGTGCGCCGGCTGGGCTTCGAATACAACGGCATGCGCCTGCACGAGTATTACTTCGACGCACTCACCAAGAGCCCGAGCGATCTCTCGGGCGGCAGACTGCACGACGCGCTCGGCAACTCCTTCGGCAGCTTCGAGGACTGGAAGAAGGACTTCGTCGCCGTCGGCGGGATGCGCGGCGTGGGCTGGGCGATCGCTTACTACGATCTCCAGGCCCGCCGGATCTCTAACCACTGGATCGGCGACCACGAGAACGGCCACGTCGCCGGCTTCGTCCCGCTCGTCGTGCTCGACGTCTGGGAGCACGCGTTTCTCAAAGACTACAAGCCGTCGGAGCGCGGCAAGTACATCGAAGCGTTCTTCGCAAACCTCGATTGGAAGGCGTGCGAGGCGCGGCTCCCCTAGCCGCCCGATAGGGCGCTAGCGCCAGATTCCCGCGATCGGCGCCGCGCTGCATTCGCGCGCGATGCACGGGAGTCGGAAGTTCTCCTCGATGGTGCGCAGCAGCGCGTAGTGATCGGCTCTGCGATCGCTCGCGCCCTGCGCGACCATCGGCCCGACGATGACGGCCGGAACCCGGTTGCTCGCGTCGGGATCGGGGTCGGCCTCGTCCCACGTCACGACGAGCCAGCCGTCGTGCTTGGCATCCCACGCGACGATCTGCGGTAGGTGCGCCGCCAGCCACCGGTCGCCGGTGCGCGTGCTGCAATCGTGCATGTCGTCGCACATGTTCGGCGTGATCCAGAGCACCGCCGGAGGATCCGCCGGAAAGCCGCGATAGACCCGGTTTTGCTCGGGTGACACGTCGGCGAAATCCGCCCACGGCACGTGCTTGCGCCCGTAGAGCCCGCCAGATCCGACGCATCCCCGATAGCCGTCGCGCGGCATCGATTCGGCGTACCCGGCGAAGGCGAGCCCGGCTGCGGCGAGCTCGGTCGCGAGGTTGCGCGCGCCGAACTCGACCGGACAGTCGTCGCCCGTCACGCCTTGCGTCGATCCCGAAAAGAGCGCGAGATAGTTCGGCTCGCTCGGATGCGCGATCGCGTGATAGTTGCGCAAGAGCATGCCTTCTGCGACGAGCGTGTGGTTGAAGTACGGCGCCGACGGATTGCCGACGATGCTCGCGTAGTTGCGATTCTCCATCATGACGATCGTGACGTGCGCGGCGTGCGGCACGCCGGGCGGCGGCGCCGCAGCGCTCGACGCCGCGAGCAGCGCGAGCGTGAGGATCGGGAGCGTCAGCACGGTGGAACCTCCGAGGGAGCGACGAGGATCGTCTTGGGATGGGTGTACCAGACCAGGCCCGGAGGCGCGTTCTGCTGCTTGCGCACGAACTTGCGCAAGGTGTAATCCACGGCGACCTTCGCGCTGTTCTTCGCGCGCGAATAGTAAGCCGCCAGCGACGCGGCGCGCTCGACGTCGGCCTGCGGCGGCGGCGTACGATCGTCGCGGGCGAGCAGAACGTGCGCGCCGGGAATGTCCTTGGCGTGAAACCACAGATCGTTCGGCCGCGCGACGCGAAAGGTGAGGTCGGCGTTTTCGCTGGGCGAGCGGCCGACGACGATCCGCGAGCCGCTCGGCGTACGGCATTCCAGGGGCGCGCGCTTGCGTTTGCGCGCCGCCGGACGGCCGCGCGCGCGGCGCGGATCGAGCTCGCCGATCGCCGCGGCGACGTCCTCGATATCCTCGTCGGCGGCGCGCTCGGCCTCCCAGCGCAGCGCTTCGACCGCGTCGAGCGCGGCCCGGAGCCTTCGCTCGCGCTCCTCGACGTGCCCGAGCATGGTGCCCAGCTTCTTGTACCGCGCGAAGGATTTCAGAGCGCGCTCCTTGGCGGCGTCGTGCTCTTGGGCCGGCAGCTCGTGCAGGGTCGCGTAGATTCCCTCGCCCTGCTCGCGCAACGACTCCCGCTCGGCGATCTCCGCTCGTTTGCCGGCGAGCGCAGCGAGCTCGGCGCGCAACTTGCGCTCGCGCTCCCCGAGCGCTCGCACGGCCGCGGCGCGGCGGCGTTGCGACCGCTCGCCGGCGTTGCGGCCGAGCCGCTCCCGCCGCAGCTCGGCGAAGAGCTCGAGCACCGAGGCCTCGAGCGCGTGCTCGAGGCCCTCGTATTGCGGCAATGCGACGAGATGCGCCGCGGCGATCCGGCCCGCCCCGCGATAGACGTGCAGCGGCGCGTGCATCGCCTCGTCGCTCTGGGCAAAAGCCAGGAACGCCGCCTCGTCGGCGCCTGCTTCGGCGACGGCCTTGGGCAGCAGCGAGCCGGGCCGCTCGGGCGGGAGCTCGTAGGCGGATCCCGCCGCAATCGTACGCGTCCCGTTCTGGGCGAGGGTAAACTCCTTGGCGGCCGCGACGATCGTTCCGTGCTTGACCAGCACGGCGTTGCCGTAGCGTGGAACGAGCTCCAGGTAGAGCTCGAGCTGGTCCCCCACGCCGAAACGCGAACGCGCCGCAAACTCCAGGCGCAGCAGCCGGTCGCCGCGGCGCGCGCGCACGGCCGCCAAGCTCATGCCGCGCAGCGCCCCCGCGAGGGCGCGAACGAACCCGGGCTCGGGGGCGATGCCCGGCTCCCCGGCTTCGACGGCGACCAGCGGCGGTGAGCCGAAGAGGTCGACGGCCAGGACGGCATCGTGGCCGCGCGAGCGCAGCAGCAACGCGAGGCGCCCGTCGGCGAGCAGGCCCGCGTCGCGCACCTTCGCACCGCGCAGCCGGCGCTCGAGCTCGAAGGCGGCGCGCCGAACGAGCAGCCAATCCGTGACCATGACGACACGCCTCCTTCACGCGGGCTTTTCGCCCCCCTGCTCGAAGATGCCGCGCGTGAGCAACCGCACTCGTTCGATCGCCGCGATCGCGACGCTGGCGGCGCTGGCCGCCTGCGCCGGCGGCCCG
>DATJRF010000100.1:0-12701 GCA_035505015.1 Verrucomicrobiia bacterium
GGTCATCGTGATCGGAATCATGCCGATCGGATCGATGATCGTCAGCGCGGTCGCCAGCGCCGTCGCTCCAAAGTGCCAATCCACGGGGCAAGCGTAGCGCGCGCGGCTCGCCAAGCCCTGCCGGCGGGGATTGGATGCGGCCTTGGCCAACGCGTAGGGCCGACATGAGTCCGCCTCGCGCCGCCCTCTTTCTTGCCGACGGCAGCCGTTTCGACGGGCACGGCCTCGGATATCGCGGGATCGCCCTGGGCGAGGCCGTGTTCTTCACCGGAATGACCGGCTACGAGGAGGCCTTGACGGACCCGTCTTACGCCGGTCAAATCCTCACCTTCACCTACCCGATGATCGGAAACTACGGCATCTCCGGCGTGGCGGCGCAGTACCCGCGCGCCTGCGTCGCGGGCGTGGTCGTCAAGCAGATCGCCGAGCATCCCTCGCACCATCTCGCCAAGCAGACGCTGCGATCGTGGCTCGACGAACAGCGCGTACCCGCCCTGATCGGCGCCGATACGCGCGCGATCACGGTCTCGCTGCGCGAGCATGGCACGATCTGGGCTGCGCTCGCGGCCGGCGAGGAGGAGGTGGAGCGCGCCGAGCGCGAGCTGGCCGCTTTCGTGCGCGGTGCCAACACCAAGGGGCTGGTCCGCGGCGTCGCGACCCGCACGCCGTACGTCGAAGGCGCCCCGGGCGGCGCCAAGATCGCGTTGCTCGACTGCGGCGTCAAGCGTGCGATCCTGCGCGATCTCTGCGCGCTCGGCGCACAAGTTCGCGTCTATCCGTACGACGCGACCGAAGAAGAGCTGCTCGGCGAGGATCCCGACGCCGTCTTCATCTCGCCCGGTCCGGGCGATCCGACCGATCTGCCGGAAACGATCGCAACGCTGCGCGGCCTGGTCGGGCGAACGCCGCTCTTCGGCGTCTGCTTGGGGCATCAGTTGCTGGCGCTGGCTTGCGGTGCCAAGACCTACAAGCTCCCGTACGGACATCGCGGCGGCAACCAGCCGGTGAAAGACCTTCTCGCCGGCGACGTCGTCATCACCGCGCACAATCACGGCTACGCGGTCGACGCGCAATCGCTGCCCGGCGAGCTCGAGCCGACGATGATCAATCTCAACGACGGAACCAACGAAGGCTTTCGCCACCGCCGCCTCCCGATCGCCGCCGTCCAGTTCCACCCGGAGGCTTCGCCGGGTCCCTCCGACGCTCGCCGGCTCTTTGCAGAGTGGTTCGAGTCCGCTTCGCTGCCCGTGCGCTAGCCGCCGCGGCGCTGCTGCTCGCCCTGACGGGCCTGCCGGCGCGCGCGCAGGCCTTGCAGCGTCTGACGGTGACTGCCTTCTCGTTCACCGCGGATACCGCGCATCCGCAGCTCGAAGTGCCCTTTCACCTGATCGTCTCGCTGCACGTTCGCGAGAACGTCGGCGAGATCGACGACGTAACGCTGCCGATCCTGGCCGAGCTCGAGCTGCAGGGCGACGAGCGCAGCCTGCGCAGCGGCCCCGGGGGTACCGACTACCGCGAAGTGCTCACGGTCGTCGCGCACCACACCGGTCCGATCGCGATCTCGCCGGTCACGCTGCAAGCGATCGACGCGCGCGACGGCAAAGCCAAGGAGTTCTACACCAACGCGCTGCGCTTGAACGTCGCCGGCGGCGCGCTCGAGCCGCTCGGGCAAGGCGCGGCGTCGTTGCGAGCGCTCTGGGACTGGCTGCGGAGGCTGCTGCTCTGGGCGCTCTGCGTGGCGAGCCTGTTCGCGGTCGCCTTCTTGCTGCTGCGCCGCCGTCCGCGGCCGGCGGCCGTCGCGGCACCGGCGGCGATCGCGGTGCCGGTCGTTCCGGCGCCGAGCCCACGGCCCCGCAGCCGGCGCGAACAGCTCCAGGACGCGCGTAGCGTGCTTAGCGCCGAGCGCACGCGCGCGAGCGCCGTGCGCGTGCGCACGGCGGTCTGGCGCATGCTGGGTGCAAACGAGGGCGCGACGCTCGCCGACGTGCTCGCAACGCCGGGCCTCGAGCCTGGAATGCACGACGTGCTGCGCTCGCTCGAGCGGGCCGCCTTCACCTACGATGCCGACCTCGCGCCGGCCATCGACGCCGCCTGCCTCTGCTTGGAGCGTTATCTCGCAAGACCGGACCGCAAGAACTCGCCAAGGCGCTGGCTCGCACGATCGTCGGTCAGGCCGGCGTCATCGAAGCGCTGCTCCTGGCGCTCATCGCCAACGGACACGTTCTGCTCGAGGGCCCGCCGGGCTTGGCCAAGACGCTCGCCTGCCGGTCGCTCGCCGCAGCCCTCGACGGGGAGTTCAAGCGCATCCAGTTCACGCCCGACCTGCTGCCCAGCGATATCGTCGGGACGCGTATCTTCGACCAGCGCGAGAGCAGCTTCGCGACGGTCCTCGGCCCGATCTTTGCCAACGTCGTGCTCGCCGACGAGGTCAACCGCGCGCCCGCCAAGGTGCAGTCGGCGCTGCTCGAAGCGATGCAGGAGCGCCAAGTCACGATCGGCCCGCAGACGCACGCGCTGCCCGATCCTTTCGTCGTGATGGCGACGATGAACCCGCTCGACTCCGAGGGGACCTACGCGCTGCCGGTCGCACAGATGGACCGCTTTCTCATGAAGGTCAACGTCGGTTATCCGAGCCGCGAAGAGGAGCTCGCGATCGTCGAGCGCTTTGCCGTCGCCGATACGCAGCCGCTGCACGCCGTCGCCACGCTCGACGACGTGCGCGAGTGGCGAGCGCTCGCCCACGCGGTGCACCTCGACGAGAAGCTCAAACGCTACATCGTCGAGCTCGTCGCCGTGACCCGCGAAGCGGAACGGATCGTCGTCCGCTCGCAGCGCGGCGTCGAGCTCGCCGCCGGCGAGCTGATCGATTACGGTGCGAGCCCGCGCGCGACGCTGGCTCTGGCCAATCTCGCCCGAGCGCGCGCGCTGCTCGACGGGCGCGACTTCGCGTTGCCCGACGACGTGCGAGCCGTCGCGCCGCACGCGCTGCGCCATCGCATCGGCTTCAACTTTCGCCTGACCACCGAGGGCGTGAGCCCCGAGCGGCTGATTGCGGCGCTCGTGGGGGCGGTACCGGCGCCGTGACGCTGCGCGACGCGCTGCTGCGCGGCAAGCGGCGGCCGCGCAATCTGGGTGCCGGCTCGCCGACGATCTATCGGGGCGACGGATACGAGTTCGTCGAGCTGCGCGCGTACGCCGCCGGCGACGACGTGCGGCGCATCGACTGGGCCGCGACGGCGCGCTCGGGCGATCTGCAGACCCGCGTCGTGCTCGAGGACGTCGCGCTCACGCTTGCCGCGCTGCTGGACCGCTCGCCGTCGATGGGCGTCGGGCGGCGGCGCCCGCTGCGCGCCGCCGCCGCCGAGGCGATGGCGCAGTGGTTTCTGTGCGCGAAGGGCGACGACCGCTGCATCGAGGTGCGCGCGGATGCGATCACCCCGCCCGCTCTGCAGCGCAAGCCGCACGCGCTGCTCGCCGCGAGCGAAGAGGGCGGTCCGTTCGATCTCGAGCGCGCGCTGCAGACGGCGCGCGCGGCGCTCCCGCGCGGCACCGCCCTGCTGGCGATCGGCGATTGGTTCGATCTGCGTCCGCACCACGACGCGCTGCTCGCCCAGCTCGGCGCGCGGTACGATTGCACGGCGCTGGTCGCGCGGGATCCCTGGTACGGCGGATTGCCGCTGCGCGGCTTCGTCCGTCTGCGCGGCGCCGAGGGCGGGAGCGTGCGCGCCTACGTGGGCCGCCGGGAGCGCGAGGCGTACGCGCGTGCCGTGCGCGAGCGGGAGAACGATCTGCTGCGGCGCTTCGATGCCGCCAACTGGCGAACCGGGATCCTCGAGGAGACCGACGGCGCGGCTTCGCTGGCGCGCGCCTTCGGCGTGCTCCGGTGAGTTTCGAGCGGCCGGCGTGGCTGGTCGCAGGGCTGCTGGCGGCGCTCGCGTTCGCCCTGCTCTACCGCGCCCTCGCTCGCCGCAAGAGCGATGCCGACCTCGCCTACTCGAGCATCCCGTTCTTCCGGGAAGCGGTGCGCCCGCGCGCTTGGATCGGGCGCCTGCTCGCAGCGCTCTGGGGCGTCGCGCTCGCGTGCCTTGCGCTCGCGCTCGGCGGCCCGCACCTGACGCTGCCGGTACCGGCGCGCGACGGGAGCGTCTTCATCTGTATCGACACCTCGGGCTCGATGGCTTCCACCGACGTTACGCCGACCCGCGCCGACGCCGCCAAGGCGGCCGCCCGCGCCTTCATCCAAGAAGCGCCGGCCGGGATCAAGATCGGCATCATCGCCTTCTCCGGAACCGCCGCGGTCGTTCAACCGCTCAGCGCGGATCACGATGCGGTCTCGCAGGCGCTCGACGCGGTGCCGCTGCCGAATGGAGCGACCGCGATCGGCGACGCGCTGCAGCTCGCCGCGCAGAACCTTCCGCCGGCCGGCCATCGCGTCGTCATCCTCATCACCGACGGCGTCAACAACACCGGAGTCGATCCGGGCGAGGTGGCGCAGTGGTTGGGGGCGCATCACATCCCCGTGTATACGATCGGCATCGGCACGCCGCAGGGCGGGCTCATTCCGGGCACGGAGGAAGAAGCGACCATCGACGAAGGGGCGCTTCGCGCCTACGCCGCCGTGAGCGGCGGCGCCTACGCGCGCGTCGAGAACGCCACGCAGCTGCGCGACGCGCTCGAGCATCTCGGGCGCACTGCGACGCTCGAGCGGCGCCGAGTCGACGGCTCGTTCGGCTTCGCGGTCATCGCCGCGCTCGGCATGCTCGCTGCGTTTACCCTCGGTTTCGGCGCGGGGCGATACCCATGAGCGTTCCCTTCGAGCGCACGCTCGACGCCGATCCGATCCGCTCGCTCGCGGCCTGGATCGAAGATGCCGAGCGGGCCGGCGTTCGCGAGGCCAACGCGATGTGCGTGGCTACCGCGGCCGGCGCCGCTCCGTCGGCGCGAATGGTCTTGCTGCGCGGCCTCGACGCGCGCGGCCTGCGCTTCTACACCTCGTACTTCAGTCGCAAAGGACGCGAGCTCGCGGAGAATCCGCAGGCGGCCGCCGTCTTCTGGTGGAGCGCGCTCGAGCGGCAAGTGCGAATCGAGGGCGCCGTGAGCGTGCTCTCCGACGAAGAGTCGGATGAGTATTTCGAGTCTCGGCCGCGCGGCCACCGGCTGGCGGTGTGGGCCTCGGAGCAGAGCGAGCCGGTCGAATCGCGCACCGTGCTCGAGGAGCGCTTCGCGCACTTCGAAGAACGCTTCGAGGGTTCCGAGGTCCCGCGGCCGCACTCGTGGGGCGGATTCCTGATCGTGCCGGCGCGCTTGGAGTTCTGGGCCGGCCGCCCGAACCGACTGCACGACCGCATCGAATACCGCCGCACCGCAGGCGGCTGGGAGAGCCGGCGGCTGCAGCCGTAACGCCGCTACGGATGGCGGTCGAAGTGCTGCGATCCCAACGCTTTGCCCGTCGCCGAGAGCGCGTCCAGCGTCAGCGTATCGCCGTCGAGCGCGAAATCGAACGCGTGGTTCTCGCCTCCGTACCGCAGCACGAGCTTCCCGTCGAGGACCTGGTAAAACGCCTGCCGCTGCGACGAGAGCTGAACCACCCCCATCCCGGCCGGCGTCAGCTTCGAGCTGAAGAGGAGCTCGCCGAACGAGCTGCCGCGCGGGCCGGCGTCGCGGGCCTCCCAGTTCGTCCCCGCGAGCTGCGAGGTGGCCCGGTACGACGCGGTCTGACAAGCGCACAGCAGCGTGGCGGCGAGGAGCGGAATCGCAAGGAGACGCACGAACGCATCATACCACGATGGAGGAGGAGCGGCCTCGCTTCCTGCGGCTGCGGCCGCTCGAGTTCGACCTCGGCGATCTGCTGGTGCAGATCGTCGCCGTCGCGCTCGGCGTCATTGCCGGCTTGGCGGTCAATGCCTGGCAGGACGGCGTGCACGACCGCGTCGTTCTGCGCCGCGACCTCTCGTATCTCGCGGTCGAGATACAAGATAACCGCGAGCAGCTGCTCGGGCAGCAGCCGCTGCACCGCCGCGCGGGCGAGACGCTCGACGCCCTCGTTGCGTCGGGGCAGCGCCGCGGCGGCGTCGTGACGTTTTGGGAGTTCGCAACGACCCTGCAGCAAGCGATGCCGCACGGCTACGGCGAGTTTCTCCCCGAAACGACGGCCTGGCAAATCGCGCAGCGCGACGGATTGACCCTGATGCCGTATGGGGACCGCGCGGAGCTCACGAAGCTCTACGACGTCCAGACGCGCGTCGTAGAGCTCCAGCAAGCCTTCGTCGATTCGCTCTTCGCCGGGGCGCGCGACGCCGGCGGAAACTTCTTCCTCGCCACGATCGCTTCGTCGGCGCGCGCGCACGACGTGGTCGCGCAGGAGGAGCACCTTTCGACGGATTACGCCAAGGCGATCGATCATTTGCGCGCCCGAGGCTACCCGGCGGGCGGGAATCCCTAGGACTCCGCCCGGCCGCGGGCTAAAGAGCGCTCTTTAGTGTCGCAGCGCAACGTCATGGTCATCGGTTCCGGACCGATCGTCATCGGTCAGGCCGCCGAGTTCGATTATGCCGGCGTCCAGGCGTGCCGCGCGCTGCGCGAAGAAGGCCATCGCGTCGTCCTCGTCAACTCGAACCCGGCGACGATCATGACCGATCCCGAGATCGCCGACGCGGTCTACCTCGAACCGCTCACGGTCGCCTCGGTCGAGCAGATCATCGCACGCGAACGCCCCGACGCGCTCTTGCCGACGCTCGGCGGACAGACCGGGCTCAATCTCGCGGTCGAACTCGACGAAGCGGGCGTGCTCGAGCGCTACGGCGTCGAGCTGCTCGGCACGCCGGTCGCGACCATCAAGCTGGCCGAAGACCGTCAGCTCTTCAAGAGCAAGATGATCGAGATCGGCGAGCCGGTTCCCGAGAGCGCGATCGTCACCACGCTCGACGAGGGCGTCGCCTTCGCGGCGCGCACCGGCTATCCGCTGGTCGTCCGTCCCGCCTACACGCTCGGCGGCACCGGCGGCGGCGTCGTCTACGACGAGGCGCAACTGCGCGAAACGCTCGACGCCGGTTTGACGGCCAGCCTGATCCACCAGGTGCTGCTCGAGACCTCGCTGCTGGGCTGGAAAGAGATCGAATACGAAGTGCTGCGCGATCAGCGCGGCAACTGCATCGTCGTCTGCAACATGGAGAACGTCGATCCGGTCGGGGTGCACACCGGCGACTCGATCGTGGTCGCACCGTCGCAGACGCTCTCCGACGTCGAATACCACTTGCTGCGGCGAGCCAGCCTCAACGTGATCCGCGCGCTCGAGGTGCAGGGCGGCTGCAACATTCAGTTTGCGCTGCACCCCGAACGCAGCGAGTACGCGATCATCGAGGTCAACCCGCGCGTCTCGCGCAGCTCGGCGCTCGCCTCCAAAGCCACCGGCTATCCGATCGCCAAGATCTCGACCCGGATCGCGCTCGGCCAAACGCTCGACGAGATCCCCAATCCCGTGACGGGCGTCACCAAAGCCGCCTACGAGCCGACCCTCGACTACGCCGTGGTGAAGATCCCGCGGTGGCCTTTCGATAAGTTCCCGCTCGCCGACACGCATCTGGGCACGCAGATGAAATCCACCGGCGAAGCGATGGGCATCGGGCGCACGTTCCGGGCGGCGTTGATCAAAGCCGTGCGCGGTCTCGATCTCGGGCGCGAGGCCCTCACGGGTCTCTACGGCGAGTGGAGCGACGCCGAGCTCGAAGCGATCGTCGCGCGCCCCACGCACGAACGCCTCTTCGCCGTCTGCGAACTGCTGCGGCGCGCCCTCGACGCGGGCGACGGCGACGCCGCCATCGAACGCATCCACGCCGCCTCAGCCATCGACCGCTTCTGGCTCCACGAGCTCACCGCGCTCGTCGAGCTCGAAAGGCGCCTGCGAACCAACCCCACCCCCGAAGATCTCCAAACCGCAAGCGCATACGGATACGCCAAAGCCGGTCTCGCAAGCCATTCCGGGGAGGACGGGGGGCGCGCGTTCCGGATGGTCGACACCGCCGCCGCCGAGTTTCCGGCCCGCTCGCCGTACTACTACCTCTCGCGCGGCGAGAGCGACGAGATGCGCCGCCCGCGCGGGGAAGCCGTCGTCGTCGTCGGCAGCGGGCCGATCCGCATCGGTCAGGGGATCGAGTTCGACTACAGCTGCGTCCATGCCGCGTGGGCGCTGCGCGAGGCCGGGCGCTCGCCGGTGGTCGTGAACAACAACCCCGAGACCGTTTCGACCGACTTCGACGTCTCCGACGTGCTGATCTTCGAGCCGCCCGGCGCCGATGAAGTCGAGTCGGCGTACCGGGCGACCGACGCGCTCGGCGTCATGCTCGCCTTCGGGGGGCAGACGGCGATCAATCTCGCAAGCGAACTCGCGCGGCGCGGCGTGCCGATCGTCGGCAGCGATCGCGCCTCGCTGGACATGGCCGAGGACCGCGAGCAGTTCGACGCCGCGCTCGCGCGCTTGGGCGTGGCGCGACCGGAGGGCAAGGCCGCGCGCAGCTTCCGCGAGGCCCGCGCGATCGCACGCGAGCTCGGCTTCCCCGTGCTCGTGCGCCCGTCGTTCGTACTCGGCGGGCGAGCGATGGAGATCGTTTACAACGAGGGCCAGCTCGCGTCGTACGCCGAATCGGCGCCGCCGATCCTGCCCGCTGCGCCGCTGCTCGTCGACAAGTACCTCAAGGGTCTCGAGGTCGAAGTCGACGCCGTCTTCGACGGCGAGGACATCCTCATCCCGGGCATCTTCGAGCACGTCGAGCGTGCCGGCATTCACTCCGGGGACTCGATCAGCGTCTATCCCGCGCAGACGATCGACGCGGCGATGGAGCGGCGGATCGCGGGGCTGACGGCCGAGATCGCGCGCGAGCTCGGCATTCGCGGCTTGATCAACATCCAGTTCGTGATTCACGAGGGTACCCTCTACATCATCGAGGCCAACCCCCGCGCCAGCCGCACGGTTCCGATCATCCAGAAGGCGACCGGCGTGAACATGGTCGCGGCCGCGACGCGCATTGCGCTCGGCGAGAAGCTGCGCGATATGGAGTACGGCACCGGGTTGCATCCGCGGGTTCCGTACGTCGTCGTCAAAGTGCCGGTGTTCTCGTTCTCGAAGATGCGCGGCGTCGAGACGGTGCTCGGCCCGGAGATGAAATCGACCGGCGAGGTGCTCGGCATCGACGACACCTTCGCGGGCGCGCTTCGCAAAGGGTTCGTCGGCGCCGGGGTACGCTTGCCGGGCAGCGGCGGGCGCATCCTCGTTTCGATCGCCGACGAGGAGAAGGCGGAGGCGGTGCCGGTGTTGCGGCGGTATGCGGATCTCGGGCACCAGTTGGTCGCGACGCCGGGCACGCGCGCGGTGCTCGAGGCCGCCGGAATCGCGTGCGAGGGCGTCAACAAGATCGCGCAGGGCTCGCCGCACGTGCTCGACCTGATCTGGTCGCGCCGGGTCGACCTGGTCGTCAACGACGCGAAAGGCCCGCGTGAAATATCCGACAACTACAAGATTCGCCGCGCGGCGGTCGAAGCGAGTATCGCGTGTTTAACCAGTTTGGATACGGCTCGAGCCCTCGCGGAGGCGCTAGAAAGCAAGGCGGGACCGCCCCGGAGCTTGCAAGAGTATCGCAGGGCGCAGGCCTCGGCGGCGCGTTAGAGCTGCAGGAGGAGCCGCGCGTCTTCGTGCTGGGCGGGAACGGCAGCACGCTGGCGGCGGTCAATAGCTTCCGGCCCGAGGGCCAAGCCATCACCGCGCGGCTCTTGCCCATCGCCTGGACGCCGGTCGGGGTGGTCGTCGGCGAGGGGTGGCAGAACGTCGGTATCGCCCTCGCCGGCCTCTTCGATTGGGTCGATCGCACCTTTCCGCCCGAGGACGAGCGGGCATTCATCGCGCCGATGCGCGACATCGAGTTACTGGCGCGTATCGCCTGGGAGGCGCCGCTGCCGGAGCGCATCGACGAGAGCGCCGTCCTCAACATCGAAGACGTTCCCGAGGAGATCGCCGACGGGCTCTCGCATCCGCCCGCGGCGATCGTGCAGTGCGCCGCGTGCCGCCGCCTCTGCGTCCGCGACGAGTTCGTCTGGAAAGAGAAGCAGCTGTGCGCTTGGGACTATCACGCACAGGTTTTCGGCAAGCGAGGCCCTTGGCGCAACGGCGCGTACGAGGAGCGGCACTTCGAGACGCTGCCGCTCTGCGCGTACGTCGCACCGCCGCTGCTCGGCGAGAGCGGCGTCGACGTCGTGATGACGATCGACGACGTGGATCTGGCAACCGCCGCGGCGATGATCGATCTCTTGCTCGATGCCGATCGCGAACGCTCCTACCTGGCCGTGCGTACCGCGGCCGGAGGCTTCACCGTGCTGCGCGAGTCGCGTGAGGAAGCACCCGGCACCGACCGCGCATGACCAACCGCGCGATCAAACGGCTCTCGTGGCTCTTCGTCCTGCTCTTCGCTCTGCTGGCCGCGCGCCAAGCGTACGTGCAGATCGTGCAGGCCCCCGCCATCGCAATCAAACCGAGCAATCCGCGCCACGCGCTGCTCGACGCCAACCGCGGACGGATCCTCGCCACCGACGGCACGGTTCTGGCAAGCAGCGAAGGCGGAAGGCGCGACTATCCAATGGGTCCGGCGGTCGCGCACGCGATCGGCTACGTCTCGGTTCGGTACGGGACGAGCGGCATCGAGGAGGCCTACGACCAAGCGCTGACGCCCCCCGACACGACGGGCGATCCCATGACGCAGCTGGCCGCGATACGCGCGGCCTTTGCGGGCCGCACGCTCGCGAGCAAGGGAGACGACGTGGTGACGACGATCGTTCCCGCCGTTCAGCAAGAGCTTTACGATCTGCTCTCGCAGCACGCCCGAGCGGCCGGCGTCGTCCTGGATCCGCGCAGCGGCGCGGTGCTCGCGATTGCGAGCGTGCCCAGCTACGATCCCAACGACTTCGACGCCGAGTTCCCTTCGCTCGTGGGCGACTCGCAGAGCCCGCTGCTCGACCGCGCCCTCGACGGCCTCTACCCGCCCGGGTCCACCTTCAAGATGTTCACGGCCGCGGCGGCGCTCGATTCGGGCACCGTGACGATGGACTCGCGCTTCGAGGATCCCGGCTACCTGCAGATCGGGAACTTCACGCTGCACAACAACGAGGGCGAGGCCTCCGGCTACGCCGACGTCACGACGGCGTTCGCCCTTTCGAGCAACGTCGATTTCGCGCAGATCGGCCTGAAGATGGGGACCGACACCTTTTACGACTACCTCGCTCGCTGGGGCATCGGGCAAAGCCTCGACTTTCAGCTTCCCGCCGCGCATGCCGGCGTGCCGCCGAAGGACTCGATCGTCCCAGGGGAGCTCGCCCAGATGGCGTTCGGCCAAGGCGCGCTGCTGATGACGCCGCTCCAGATGGTCCTGATCGCCTCGACGATCGCCAACGGCGGCAACGAGCCGCGCCCCTTCATCGTGCGCCAGATCCTGCGCGACGGAACGCCGGCCAGCGTCTTCGCGGCCGGGACGCTCGCAAGCCCGGTATCGGCGCAGACCGCGGCGAACGTCACCAAGATGATGGTGGCCGTGGTTACGCGAGGGACCGGGACGACCGCGCAGTTGCCCGGAGTCGTCGTCGCCGGCAAGACCGGGACGGCGACGAACCCCCTGGGCGCCTCGCATTCCTGGTTCGTCTGTTTCGCCCCGGCCTACGCGCCGCGCGTGGCGGTCGCAATCGTCGTCGAAAATGCCGGGTACGGCGCGACGGTCGCCGCCCCCATCGCACGCGACGTGCTGCAGACGGCGCTGCGTACCTACAAGAGCTCGTGACGGCGTGATCGAGGAACGCATCTTCAACAATCGCTACCGGCTCGACCGCAAGCTCGGTGAAGGCGGGATGGCGATCGTCTATTGCGGTACCGATACCGTGCTGCGCCGGCGCGTCGCGATCAAGGTGCTGCGCGAGCAGTACGCCGCCGACGCGGAGTTCGTTCGCCGCTTTTATCAGGAGGCCGAGTCGGCCGCCAAGCTTTCGCATCCCAACATCGTCGCCACCTACGACGTCGGGCGCGAGGGCGAGACGTATTACATCGTCATGGAACTCGTCGACGGACCTTCGCTCGCGGAGATCATCGCGGCGGACGGAAAGCTCCCCGAACCGGTCGCGATCGACTATGCCGCTCAGATCGCCTCCGGCCTCGCCTACGCTCACCGCAGCGGGCTGCTGCACCGCGACATCAAGCCGGCCAACATCCTCGTCACCAAAGACGACGTCGTCAAGCTCTCGGATTTCGGCATCGCGCGCGCCGTTTCGCAGCAGACGATGACCTTGACGAAGCCGGGCCTCGTGATGGGCAGCGTCTTCTACCTTTCGCCGGAGCAGGCGCAGGGGCACGAGCTCCACGAGGCCTCGGATCTTTACAGCGTCGGCATCGTGCTCTATCAGATGCTCTCCGGCAAGCTGCCGTACGGCGGCGAATCCCCGGTGACGGTCGCGCTCAAGCACATCGGCGATCCCGTTCCGTCGCTCGACCAGCGCGAGCTCGGCGTCAGCCCGGCGCTCGCTGCGATCGTCAACCGCCTCCTGCAGAAGCGCCCGGAACATCGCTTCGGCTCGGCAAGCGAGCTCGCGAGCGCGCTGCGCGAAGCGCGCGAGCGCCCCACGCACGCCGCTTATAAGATTCAGAACGACGCGCCGGCCGGACCGTTCGACCAGGG
>DATJRF010000101.1:0-2636 GCA_035505015.1 Verrucomicrobiia bacterium
CTCGCCCGCCGCCGGAAAGTAGCCGTACGCCACGCGCGGCGTCAAGAAGCCCTCGGCTATCGCGCTCGCGCGATAGCGTTCGAGCCGCGGTTCGAACTCTTCGCGAACGAGCCGGTCGTACGCGTCGCCCTTGGTGTTGGCGGCTCCCCACGAGAGCCGGAAGAGGCTGCGCAGATCGAAGCAATCCCAAAGCTCGCGCAGGTCGACGCCTTCGAGCGTCCGCGCGCCCCAGAAGGGCGGCTTCGGCACGTCGGCGCGCTCGTTCTTGACGGCGGAGAAGCGGACCGGGCTCGCGGCCGGCGCGACCGCCGTCCGCGCACGATCGCGCTGTGCGAAGGCCTCCGAACGCTGGCGCTCCACCATGGTCTCGCGCCGCGACGGATCGACGAGCGCGTCCATGATCTCGAGCCCTTCGAACGCATCCTTGGCGTAGAAAAGGCCGGGCTCGAAGAAACGTTCGCCTTCGTCCAAGAGCGCGATGCGCCGCCCGAACTCGCGATTGATCGCGGCGCCGCCGACGATCACCGGGAACCGCATCCCGCGCGCATCCTGTTCCTGCACGCAGATCGGCATCTGCTTGCTGGTCGAGACGAGCAGCGCCGAGAGGCCGATCGCGTCGGCTTCGACGTCGATCGCCTTCTCGAGGATGACGTTCATCGGCACCTGCTTGCCGAGATCCACCACCGTGTAACCGTTGTTGCTCAGGATCGTATTGACGAGATTCTTGCCGATGTCGTGAACGTCGCCGAAGACCGTCGCCAGCACGACCGTCCCCTTCGTCGAGCCCTCTCGCTTCTCCAGGAAACGCTCGAGGTGCGAGACCGCCTTCTTCATCACCTCGGCGGACTGCAGCACGAACGGCAGGATCAGCTCGCCCCGGCCGAAGCGGTCGCCGACGTCTTTCATCGCGGGCAACAGGATCTCGTTGAGCACCGCAACCGGCGTGCGCGACTCCAGCGCCTCGTCGATCTTCGCCTCGACGCCGTCCTTGCGCCGCCGCAAGATCGCCTGGTGGATCCGCTGCTCGATCGGCAGGTCTTCGTCGTTTTCGGCGCTATCGGCGCCGGCGGTGGCCGCGACGTTTTCGAAGCGCTCGATCAGCCGCGCGAGGGCGTCGGGGCGGCGGTTGAAGACGAGGTCGTCGCAGAGGTCGCGAATCTCTTGCTCGATCTCGAAGTACGGCGTGATGTCTTTGGGATGCACCAGGGCGCAATCCAAGCCGGCCTCGACGCAGTGGTGCAGGAAGACCGAGTTGAGCGCAGCGCGCGCGGCGGGCTTGAGCCCGAAGGAGACGTTGGAGACGCCGAGCGAGGTGAGCACGCCCGGCAGCTCGCGCTTGATCGCGCGTATGCCCTCGATCGTCGCGACCGCCGAATCGAGGAACTCCGGCTCGCCGGTCGCGAGGGTGAAGGTGAGATCGTCGAAGATCAGAGCGCCCGGCGCAAGGCCGTACTCGCCGCAGACGATGTCGTAGATGCGGCGCGCCACCTCGAGCTTGCGCTCGGCGGTCTTGGCCATCCCGCTCTCGTCGATGGTCAGCGCGACGACGGCCGCTCCGTGCTCGACCGCCATCGGCAGCACGACGTCCATCTTGGAGCGCCCGGCTTCGAGATGGACCGAGTTCACGATGGCGCGGCCGGGATAGTTCTGCAGCGCCACCTCGACGACGCGCGGCTCGGTCGAATCGATCATCAGCGGCGCCTCGACCGATTGTGCGAGCTTGCGCACCACCTCGCGCATCTGCGCCTCTTCGTCGGCGCGCTCGGTGAGCGCGACGCAGACGTCGAGAACGTGCGCTCCGCCCTCCACCTGCTCGCGCGCGACCAGCACGATGTCGTCGTAGGCGTCCTCGAGCAAGAGGCGCTTGATCTTGCGCGATCCTTGGCTGTTGATGCGCTCGCCCACGATGAGCGGTCGCGGCTCTTGCTCGAGCGAGACCGCCGTCATCGCCGACGCCACGGACTGCGGCCGCGACTCGTCATCCCGAACGTGGGCGCGCAGCGCCGAAGCCGAAGGGCGCCTTTGCACGCGATGAACGGACTGCACCGCGGCGCGCAACGCACTGATGTGTGCGGGAGTGGAGCCGCAGCAACCGCCGACCGCGTCGACGCCGAACTCGCGCACGAAGTCGGAGAGCTCTTTGGCCAGCTCCTCCGGCGTCTCGGGGTAGATCGTTTCGCCGCGCGGCCCCATGACCGGCAGGCCGGCGTTGGGGATGACGCTCACGAAACAGCGCGAGTTCTCGCACAAGTACCGGATCGAGTCGCGCATCTGAGCCGGCCCGGTCGAACAGTTGAGGCCGATGACGTCGATCGGCAGCGCGTCGAGGGTCGCGCAGATCGCGCGGATATCCGTCCCGAGCAGCATGCGCCCCTCGGTGATGAGCGTCGGCTGCGCTTGGATCGGCACGCGCCGCAGGCCGCGCTCGAACTCGCGCACGATCCCGGCGATGGCTGCCTTGAGCTCGAGCAGATCCTGCATCGTCTCGAGCAGCAGCAGATCCGCACCGCCTTCGACGAGCGCGCGCGCCTGCTCGCCGTAGACGTCGCGCAGCTGCTCGTAGGTGATCTTCGAGAGCGCGGGATCGGAGGACGACACGAGCATGCCGGTCGGGCCGATCGAACCGGCGGCGAAGC
>DATJRF010000102.1:0-10839 GCA_035505015.1 Verrucomicrobiia bacterium
TAGCCGCCCGAGATGCCGTAGCCGATCGGGTGCCCGTCGATCGCGGCCTCCGTCTCGAGCGTCCCGATGCCGCGAATGCTGAGATTCACGTCGTCGGCTAGCGCGGCGGTATCGCCGGTGATCCCGTTGTTGACGCCGGGTTCGGTGCGCAGCGCGTCGCCGGCGCGAACGATCCCCTCGCGCTGCAGCTCCTCGGCGTTGAGGGTCTTGGTGAAGGTGCTGGACTGCTGGAGCGAGTCGCTGCTGCGCGCAGAGGTGATCGCAATGACTTGCAGCCCGTTGGTCCCCTCTTGCATCGCGAGAGTGACGCGCACGACGGTCGCTCCGATGGCGATGGGCTCCGAAACCGCCGGCTGATAGCCTTGGCGAACCAGCGATAGGCGGTAGCTGCCCGGGGGCAGCGAGAGCAGCGTAAAGTGGCCGGCAGCGTCGCTGCGCGCGGTAGCCGGCGAGCCTACGACGCGAACGTCGACGTTAGGAAGGGGAAGGCCGGTGGTCGCGTCGTCGACCGTACCGACGATGCTGCCGATCGGGACGCCCGGCGTCGCGGCGCTCGCCGGTATGGCGAAAGCGCCCGTCAGCGCGATGGCGAGCAAGCCTCGCATCGCGCGGGAAAGAGAATGAAGCACACGGATCTCCTTTGGTTCGTGCGGTGAGATGTTGCGCGGTGATTGCGGCAACATCCGGAGGTCCGCGTTTACAGAGACTGCGCGCGTGGAGGTGGCGCCGCCGGCTCGGGCTCGCGGTGCGCAGCCGGCGGTGCCGGGAGTTCGGGTGCCGGTTCGCGCGCAGCCGGACGAGGCTGACGACGATTGCGACGATCCGTTCGCGATGCGAGACGAGCCAGCGTGCGAGCGCGAAGGTGAAGAAGGCGACGACGGCCGCGCACGCGATCGTGACGCCGAGCCCGAGCAGGATCGATCCGCCGAACGCGTCGCCCAGGTCGTCGATCGAAGCACCGGCGGCGCGAGCGTCGATCAGCTCCATGACCGGAACGACGATCGATGCGAGTACCGCGGTGCAGGCGGCGAAGGGGAGGCACGCCTTCCAGGAAAGTGCCGGCGCGACCAGCAGCAGGCGGTGCGCCGCTCCGAGCTCGCAGCACCGGCGCAGGGCGCGCATTCCGATTCCGAGGGCGATGACGACGGCGGCGATGGCGAGCACTTCTCGCGAAGCGTGCGCCACGTCGTCGTAGGTGTCGTGCGGGAGCGCGTAGTCGCCGACGACGTCGATGGCATAGTGCGCGAAGGCCGCCGCCGCAGCGACGGCCGCCAAAAAGAGTGCCCCGAGCGAGCGGTAGGCGGCGCGCACGGCGTTGCCGTTCGCGTGGAGGCGGGCTTACCCCTAGCCTCGCGGGAGGCTAAAAAGCGATTCGCTGGTCGACGATCAGCGCGCTGCCGTGCATCGCCGGCGGGAGGCCGCCCGCCTGGGAGGGGAGCCCGACCAAACCGTAGCGCCGGGCCTCTACTAAGAGTGCCGTCTTCGGTCCGGTAGCGAACTGCACGCCGGCAAAGCCGAGGCCGTAGATCGCGTCGACCGGCGTGATCGCCCACATGCCGGTCATCTCGTAGCGGCCGTAGCCGCCGACCGCGAGAAACTTCTTGCCGAAGTGATGCGTCCAGCTGGCCACCAGTTGCGGGGCTCGCATCGCGACGGCGTCGAGCGGCTGCCCCGGATCGGCGTCGCGATCGAGGTAGTCTTCGACGCCGTCGAACGCGAGGTCGTCGCTGGGAAGATGATAGGCGACGTAGAGACCGAGTTGGCGATCGTGCCCGTAGGTTCCGAAGCCGTTCTGCTGCATGAGGAAGAAGCCGTCGACGAAGCCGGCCTGCGAGGCGTTGGCCTCGGTTTCGGGGACGAGCTGGCGCCAGTCGCCGTAGCTCGCGTGGACTTCCAGCGTCTTGCTTGGGTGATCGTAGCGGAAGTGAAAGCCGGCACGGTTGGCGCCGATGATGCTGTTGTCCACGATCTGATAGGTGGATTTCAGCCACACGCCGGGCCAGGACCACGCGACGCTCCAGACGTTCTCGGGAACGCCGTACGGCAAAATCACCGTCGCGTAGGTCGGGTCGAAACGGTGATACTCGATCGTGGCGGTATCGCCGCCGAGGTGGCGCGTCAGCGCGTAGTGCTCGAAGTTGCCGTAGTGCGAGCTTCCCGGCTCGGCGACGAGTCCGGCCTGATACCACGAGCGTCCCAGCTCGACGAGCGTATCCCATCCGCGCAGCGGATGGAAGAAGGCGCGCGCTCCGCCGATGCTCTGGTCTTGATTGGCGAGCGAGCTCGTAAAGAAGCGCCCTTGCGGCGTCGGGATCAGCACCTGGTCCGAGCCGAAATACGTCGTTGTCTCGATCGGGTTTCCGCTCGTGCCGATGTTGGCGATCTGCAGCGAGTAACGGCCGTACTCGCCGCGGTCGTCGACCAGCGAACCCATCGTCAGGCGCGCGTCGGTTCCGGCGAGCGCCGGCAGGAGCGCGTCGGAGATTTCGAGCGTCGCGCTGCCGTGGTGCCAAAGGCCGTCGGCGCCGAGCAGCGGCAGCGTCGCCGGACTCGGCGCCCAGGCATCGATCGAGGGCATGCCGGGGCCGAGCGTTTCGGCGGTGGTCGCGCCCAGCGACGGCGTCACGCTGGTGATCGCCGGCGGCGCAAAAACGAAGCGGTCGCTCTGCGTCAAATTGAAGTAGCCGCCGGTGACCTTCCAGCTTCCGTCCGCCGCGGCGACCGAGGCGCCGATGAGGTTGGCGTCGAGGAGGTTCGCGTCGTCCTGACCCGCGTGCGTGGGGAAGACGATCGAATACGGGATCGCGTGCGAGAGCGCGTGATCGTCGATCGTGGGAATGAGGGGTTCGCCCCAGTAGAGCGCGTTGGTCGAGCTCCCGCTCAGTCCGGCAAATCCGAAGTCCGCGGAGAAATCGAAGCCGGTCGCGTGGTAGAGCGCGGTGAGCACGTACTGCCCGATCCCCGCGACGCCGGGCGTCACCGGGGCGCTCGTGAACCAATCGTACGGCGACATCGGCGAGACCGGCGAGCCCTTGGCAAACCCCGGCCCCTCGGGCGGCGTGACGCCCGGGCCGCCGGTCGCCTGATCGATAAAGACGTTCGATCCGCTCCCGGAGAGCGAGAAGCGCGGCGTCGGCGCAGGGCTCGGCGACGGAACCGGCGACGCGGGAGCGGCTTCGCCTTGGAGCGCGGCGAGCAGCAAGGCGAGCAGCACGTGCATGGCGCTACTATAAGCCGGGAGGCCGCCCATCCCTCGCGAACCCCAGGGCTCGTGTCGTCGATTCGCGAGCTCGACGCGGTGACGGTCGGGCAGATCGCCGCCGGCGAGATCATCGAACGTCCGGTATCGGTCGTCAAAGAGCTGGTAGAAAACGCCGTCGATGCGGGGGCGTCGAGAGTGCTCGTCGCCGTCGAGCGCGGCGGCACCGGCGCGATCGAGGTCGTCGACGACGGTGCGGGTATTCCGCCCTCCGAACTCCCCGCGGCGCTGCGCCGGCACGCGACGAGCAAGTTGGCCGATGCCGCCGATCTCGCATCCATCGGCACCCTCGGGTTTCGCGGCGAGGGGTTAGCGTCGATCGCCGCCGTCGCGCGCGTCGAGCTGCTCTCGCGCGAACCCTCGGCGGCGATCGGAGCCCGCGTCGTCGCGCACGCCGAATCGATCGGCCTGCCCGAGCCGGCGGCGGCGCCGATGGGAACGCGGGTGCGCGCCGAGTCGCTCTTCGAAAACGTTCCCGTGCGACGCGAGTACCTGCGTTCGCCCAGCGCCGAGTTCTCGCGCATCTCGGCGTGGCTCTCGAGTTTCGCGCTCGGTTATCCGCACGTCGCATTCACCCTGCGGCACGACGGCAAAGACGTTTGGGTGATGCCGGCCGCCGCCGATCCGCGCGAGCGATTGGCGATGGTTTTTGGCCGCGAGGCTGCGGCCGCGCTGATTCCGCTCGATCCGTCGGCGGCGAGCATGCTCGGCGGATCGCTGCACGGCTTCGTCAGCGCGCCCGGCTACGACCGGCCGGACCGGCGCATGCAGCTGCTCTTCGTCAACGGGCGCCTGCTGCGCAGCACGCTCTTGGCCGGCGCGTGGACGGCGGGCTACGCGACCTATGCGATGATCGGCCGGCATCCGTACGGCGTCCTGATGCTCGATCTGCCGCCGGATCACGTCGATCCGAACGTCCATCCGACCAAGAGCGACGTGCGCCTGCGCTACGCGAGCCAGTGCTTCGACGCGGTGCGCCGCGCGATCGCGGCGACGCTTGCGGAGCACGCGGCGCAGCGTTACCGCGAGCACGCCGGCGGCGCGTACTCGGCCGCACCGCCCGGGATCGACGCCAGCTTGGCGCACGTCGCGTCGCTCTTCGAGCGAGTCGGCGCTTCGGGCGAGCGCGCGGGCGACGAGAGCGACGTGCCGGGGCGGCGGCTGCGCGTGCTCGGGCAGCTCGACCTGACGTACATTCTCGCAAGCGACGGCGAGTCGCTGCTGCTGGTCGATCAGCACGCGGCGCACGAGCGCATCGCCTACGAATCGATCGTCGCGCGGGCGCAAGAGGCCGCACCCAGCGAGCCGCTGCTGGTGCCGGTCGTCGTCGAGATCGACGCGGTGGCGAGCCTCGCCCTCGAGCGCGCGCTCGAGCTGCTGCGCGAGGGCGGCCTCGAGATCGAAGCATTCGGCGACCGCTCGTACCGCATCGTCGCGACGCCCGCAGGCTACGGTGCCCGGCCGTTCGATCTCCAAGGATTTCTGGGCGATCTGACGGCCGATCCCAAGCAGCGCGACGTGCGCGAGCGCATCTGGGCCTCGCTCGCGTGCCATTCGGTTACGGTAGCCGGCGAGCGCCTCGAGCTCGCGGAGATGACCTCGCTGATGGAGCGGCTGCAGACCTGCGCCAACCCGATGCATTGCCCGCACGGCCGCCCGACGATGCTGCGGCTGACGCCTGCCGAGATCGCGCGCATGTTCAAGCGTGTCTGAAGGCGTGCTCGTTCTGGCGGGCGCGACCGCCAGCGGGAAGTCGGAACTGGCCGTACGTCTCGCGCGCACCTTCGACGCCGAGATCGTCGGCGCGGATTCGCGCCAGATCTATCGCGGTATGCCGATTGGGACCGCGGCGCCCTCTCCCGAGCAGCTGGCGGCGATCCCTCACCATCTGATCGGCTTTCTCGATCCTCGAGAACGCTATTCGGCGGCGCGCTACGCCGCCGACGCGCTCGCTGCGATCGTCGCGATCCACGCGCGCGGCAAGCGCGCGATCGTCGCCGGCGGTACCGGATTCTATCTGCGCGCGCTCTGCGGAGACGTGGCGTTGGCGCCGCAATACGACGAGGCAGTGCGCGAACGTTTGGCTCGCGAGGCGCGCGTGCACCCGCCGGAGTTCCTGCATGCGTGGTTGGAGCGCCGCGACCCGCAGCGCGCCGCGGCGCTGCATCCCGGCGACGCCTATCGCGTGCTGCGCGCGCTCGAAATCGCGCTCGTTCCGAGCGCGCGGCTGCGCGAGCGAGCGCTCCCGTCGCTGCGCAGCGAGGCCATCCCGAGCCTGCTGGTCGTCCTCGATCGTGCGCAGGACGAGCTCGACGCACGAATCGAGGAGCGGACCGCCGCGATGCTCGGCGCGGGCCTGCTCGAAGAGGCCGAGCGAATCGGCGGCGACGCGGTCGCGGCGAGCGCGGTCGGCTATCCGCAAGCGCTTGCGCATCTGCGCGGTTGGAGCACGGCGGCCGAGCTGCGAGCGGTGCTCGCGCGCGCAACGAGGCGCTACGCTCGCCGCCAGCGCGCGTGGTTCCGCGCCGAGCGCGCCGCGCTCTGGCTTCGCCCGGACGAGGTGGCGGCGGCGGCGCGGGAAAAGCTCGGCTGGTCTGCGAAGCGAGTCTGAACGTATGGCCGGCCTCCAAGATGCGTTTCTGGCCGAATGCAAGCGGCAAGGCGCGCCCGTCACCGTCTTTTTGGTGAACGGATTCCAACTGCGCGGCGTCGTCAAAGGCTTCGACCCGTTCACCGTGCTGCTCGAGTACGAGCGCAAGACGCACCTGGTCTACAAGCACGCGATCTCGACGATCTCTCCGGGAGCGCCGGTGGCCGTCGCTTCGAACGAAGCCGGCGCGCCTGCGGCGGCTGCGGGAGAGCCGTAGCGTGCGCGTGCCCGTCACGAAGATGCACGGGACGCGCAACGACTTCGTGATCCTGGACCGGCGAACCGTACCCCTCGACGATCTCGAGAGCTTCGCGCGCTGCGCCTGCGACCGGCACGCCGGTATCGGCGCCGACGGCGCGATCGTCATCGACGCCTCGACCGTCGCGGACGTGCGAATGCGCATCTTCAACGCCGACGCGAGCGAGGCCGAGATGTGCGGCAACGGGATTCGCTGCGCGGCGCGCTGGCTCGACGAGGCCGGGGAAGGCGAACGCCTGCGTTTCGAGACCTCCGCCGGACCGATCGAGACGGAGATCGTCTCGCGCGAGCCCGAGTATTTGGTGCGCGTGCGCATGGGCACCCCGCGCATCGCCGCAACGCCCGTGCCGTTTCTCGACGATGCGCGCTACGTCGATCTGGGTAACCCGCACGTCGTGCTGTTTCGCAAGCGGGCCGACGACATCGACCTCACCATGCTGGCGGCTCGGCTGCAGACGATGCCCGCCTTTCCACGCGGTACGAACGTGCATATCGCCGCCGTCGAAGGAAAGGCGCTGCGCGTGCGCCACTGGGAGCGGGGGGTCGGGCTGACGATGGCGTGCGGAACCGGCGCCGTTGCCTGCGCCAGTGCGGCAATCGAGAAGGGCTTGCTCGCGTCGCCGGTCGAGGTGTTCGTTCCCGGCGGCCGCCTCGTGGTGGAATGGGAGCGAGGCGAAGCCGCCTACTTGATCGGTCCGGCCGTGCGCGTCTTCGATACCGAACTGCGATTCGAGGCCGGCGCTGCGCGTTAACCGGACGACCACCGTGCGGCCGGCGGGGCCGGAGGACGCCGTGCCGGTCGCGGCGTTAATGCGCCAACTCGGCTACGACGTTCCCGCCGGCGAGGTCGAGGGGCGCTTGCGCCGGCTCGACGCGCGGCGTGCCGTTCTGCTGGGGTTGCGCGACGGCGAGATCGCCGGGTGGGTCGGCGTCTGCGTCGACGAGGACGTGGTCGCCGGGCTGTGCGGCTTCATCGAAGGTTTCGTCGTCGACGAAGCGGTGCGCGGCGAGGGGATCGGCGAGCGCTTGCTGGAGTCGGCCGAGACGTGGGTGCGCGCGCGCGGAGCGTCGCTGCTGCGGGTGCAGTCCAACGTCGTACGCGAGCGCGCCCACGCCTTTTACGAGCGCCATGGATTCGAGAAAGTCAAAGCGCAGTACCAGCTGCGCAAGGCGCTATGACCGGGCTCGCCTACTGCGACGCGAAGGGACGCATCTATTTCGACGAAGGCAGCGTGCCGCTCGGCGACGGCGGCGTGATACGCGAAGCTGCGCCCGGCGAACTCATCGCCGCGCCGCCTGGTACCGTGCCGATGGTGCTGCCGGGCCGGCGCCCGCTCACCACGCGCGGCCGCGCTTCGCGGCGCTTCGCTCTCGCCGTCGTCTTGCCCGCCGGCTACACGCGCCTGCTCGTCCCAGCCTTCGAGAAGGATCCCGGCGCGCCCGCGCTGCCGCTCTTCGGCTATACGTTTGCGTGCGTGGTCGACGACGCGCTCTACGTCGCTGCGGCAAAGACCGACGAGAGCGAAGACTGGCAACCCCGCCGGTTTGACCGCGGCGAGCTCGAAGGACTGCTGGAACGGCGTTTGGGCAGCGACCCCTCGAACCGCGTCCTCTCGCAGGTCGCGCTCTGCTCGCGCGAGTACGGCTGTTTCACCGCGCAGAACGTCTTTCTCGAGCGCGGCGAAGCGGCGTTGCCGGTCTCGCCCAAGTGCAACGCGCGCTGCGTCGGCTGCATCTCGGAGCAGGAGCCGGAGGCGGGATTGCCTTCTCCCCAAGTGCGCATCGCCTTCGAGACGAGCGCGGAGGAGCTGGCCCGCGTTGCGATCCATCATCTCGAGCGAGTCGAAGAGGGGATCGTCTCCTTCGGGCAGGGCTGCGAAGGCGAGCCGCTCCTGCGCTCGACCACGATCGCGCGCGCGATCGAGCGTATCCGGGCGGCGCGATCCAACGGAACGATCAATCTCAATACCAACGGCAGCATGCCCTCCGCGCTGGAGCGCTGCATCGATGCGGGGCTCCAGGCGGTGCGCGTGAGCCTCAACTCGTTCCGTCCGCACGCCTACGCCTCGTACTACCGGCCGGCCGGCTACGCGCTCGACGACGTTCTTGCGTCGATTCGCCTGGCCGCGCGGCGCGGCTTGCGCGTCAGCCTGAATCTGCTGACCCATCCGGGCGTCACCGACGACGATGCGGAAGTCGCCGCTATGGAGGCCTTCCTGCGCGAGGTTCCGATCGCGATGGTCCAGACGCGAACGCTCAACATCGATCCGCAGTGGTATTTCGATGCCGTCGGACGGCCCGAGCGCCCGCTCGGGATGCGCCGCACCATCGAGCGGATCGGCGCGCTCGCGAGCGTCGGCAACTTCACGCACACGCATTAGGCCGGCGCGTGAGCATCTGGCAGATCCTCGTCATCGTTGCCGCGGGGGTGGGGTTCGGTCTTGCCGAGCCCGATAAGTTCACCTACGCGCTCGGGCATGCGACGCTCTCCGTGTTCCTGCCGCCGCTGTTGTTCGAGGCGGCGTGGAACCTGCATTACCGGGCGATCGCCAAGCAGTGGCCGGCGATTGCGACGCTTGCGGGACCGGGCGTTCTCTTGACGGCAACGATGGTCGCGGTGGTATTGACGATCGTGCGCGTGCCGGCGGTCCCGGCGCTGCTCGCGGGCGCGATCCTGAGCGCCACCGATCCGATCGCGGTCGTCGCGGTCTTTCGGCGCGTCGCCGTGCCGCGCACCCTCGCGACCATCGTCGAATGTGAATCGCTCTTCAACGACGCGGTCGCGGTACTGCTCTACCGCGGCATTCTTGGGGCACTGGCGCTGGGTGCGGGCGCGGCTGCCGTCGCCTGGTCGGCGATCCTGACGCTTGCGGGAGCGGCCGCAGGAGTTCTGGCCGGCGCGGCGCTCGCGTTCGGGGTCGCGCGAGCGCTGCGCGGCCGCACCGACGCGAGGACCCAAATCGTCGCGACGCTCGTGTGCGCGTACGGCGTCTACTTTGCCGCCGATGCGCTGCATCTCTCCGGCATCTTCGCGACGATCGCTTTCGGAATCGCCCTGCGCTTCTACGAGCGGCGCTGGCTGACGCTGACGATGGCCGAGGACGTCCACCGCTTCTGGGACGTGGCCGCGCTGCTGGCCAACGGGCTGGTGTTCTTCCTGGTCGGGGCCTCGCTGCAGCTCGGGCCGATCGCGCGCACGCCGCTCTTCGTCGGTGCGAGTCTCGTCGCGATCGCCGTCGCGCGGTACGGCGTTGCCGGAATGCTCTTGCCGGGGGGCTTCCCCCGCTCTTGGCTCGAGGTGGTCCGCGTCGCCGGCATGCGGGGCGCGCTCTCGATCGCACTGGCGCTCGCGCTGCCCCCGGATATTCCGCTCCGCGGCGACATCGTTGCAGCCACGTTTGCGGTCGCGCTAGCGACCCTCGCCGTCGGAGCCTTCGCCGTGGAGCCGGCCGTGCGCCGTGCCGCCGGCGCCCGCAGCCGATGATCGCCGCGACGGTACGTTAGTGCATGAACGAGAGGCCGGCGCCGACGTAGTGTTGCTTTTGGCCTGCGACGAGCGTCGGCGAGAAGCCGTACTCGACGTCGAACTGGACGTGCGGGCCGAAGTCGCGCTCGTATCCGAAATCGAAGTAGCTCCGGCCGCCGAGGTTCGGGCCGGCTTGCGAGAACTCGGCGTATTCGCCGAAGAGCTGATTGGGCGTACCGGGCAAGGCCGCCGAGACTTCGAGCGTCGGAACGAACGCGAAGTACGATTGCGGCGAACCGGCCGCGTTGTAGGCGCTCATCGCGTTGAAACCGAGCGTACCCGCGACGCCGATGACGGAGTTGACCGCGTAGCTCCAGTTGAAGTTGCCGGTGAACTGCGCGTTACCCGCCGAGAAGGCCTTGGAGCCGGTCGGCAGCGTGACGACCGTATTGACGCCGTAGAGCCAGCGCGCTCCGTAACCGAGCTCGTATTTGGCTCCAACGTTGAGATCGCTCCAGCCGCTGGTAATCGTGCCGCCGGTCGAAGCGCGGTTGAAGCTCGGCAGCCCGAGCTCGACGTCGAGGTGCGGATCGAACGTACCGACGCGAACGAGCGATTGCGGATAGGTCCCGTCGTTGCCCCCGCCGGGCCCGGTGGTGACGTAGTTCGTGTATCCGTTCTCGATGTCGAAATGCCCGGTCTGCAGCGTGCAGACGCCGGTCGTGAAGGTCGGGCGATTGACCGTGGAGAGGATCGAGCCGCACGGGTCGCTCGGGCCGCTCGGCGTCGCCGACGGCGCGGGTGAGGGGCTCGCAGTGGGGGAGGCGGTCTGCGCGCATGCGTACGCGCCCGTTGCGGCGAGGCACAGGGCGAGCGCGAGCGCGCAGCGGCGAAAGCGTGGATTCATAACCCAGCGATCATACACGACCGAGCGTCCGGGCGGCAGTCGCCGCCCGGACTATCCGTTCGGATGAGCCTTAGAAGCCCAGCGGATACGCTTCTTCACCGTGCAGCGTGATGTCGAGGCCGCGTTCCTCCGCGGCGGGATCGACCTTGGCGGGCGTCACCAGGTTGATGAGCCAGAGCATGCCGTAGGTGAAGCAGAATGCCCAGACGCTGCAGACGACGGCCGAAACGACTTGTTTGACGAAGAAGTCGCCGCCGCCGTAGAGCAGCCCGTCGGCTCCGTTGGGATTCCATAACTTC
>DATJRF010000103.1:0-14482 GCA_035505015.1 Verrucomicrobiia bacterium
CGCCGCCGGCCCCCGCAATAAAGCCCCTTCCCGCCGGATTCTATCGGAATGCCGATCAGCAGGTCGTTTATAAGCTCGATGGCACCGGCGGCTACTGCGTGGTCGCCTCGAAGGACCAGCTCGATGACTACGGCGCAACCAAGCTCGTGCACGTCGTCGATCCGCAGCTCAATATCACGGCGGGGCTCAACTCGACCGCCAGTCATTGCCCCAATCCTTAGCGGCGCGATCTAACCGGCGGCGCTAGCGCGCGACGACTTCTCTCGCTGCGGCGTTCTCCGGGGGAGGATCCTTCCGTGCTCCTTGGCAATGTATTGGCCGACGAAGACCGCGTCCGTGTGATGCGCGGGCCGGCCTTCTACGCCTCCAAAGAAGTCGCGCACGGCCGAGCATACCGCTGCGGTGCGGGCTATCTCCAGTCGCAGCAGCTTCGGGAGCAGCGCCCTCGCCGCGATGTAGGCGAACGCCGCCGGAAGGTACGGCCGGTAGTATTTCTTGACCAGGCGCAGCATGTTCCGGACGGCATAATAATCGTGCAGCGGGCTCTTGAACCCGATCGAACGGGACTGCTTGTGCCAAACTTTAGCGCTCGTGCAACAGAGCAATCGCCAGCCGCGAGCTCGCATGCGGATGCACCAGTCGGTCTCCTCGCGGTACAGGAAGTACGATTCGTCGATCGGCCCGACGTCGCGCAGCGCCGCAGCCCGCACCAGCAGATTCGCACCGATCAAATGGCCGACCTCAAACGCCTCACCGCCCAACCGGTCGGCGGCGCATCCGGCGCCGATCTGCGTATCGTGGCAGAACGGGAGCACGATGTTGCCGCCGCCCAGCACCTGGACCCGATTGGGTTGATCGTAGCGCAGCATCGTCGATCCGACCATACCGATCGACGCATCGCCATCCGCCAAGATCAGCATCGACTCGAGCGCTGCGCGATCGACCACAACGTCGTTGTTGAGAATCCATACGTACTCGGCGCCGGCGCTCTCGAGGGCGTAGCGAAGGCCGACGTTGTTGCCCCCCGCGTAGCCGAGGTTGGCTCCGATTTGAACGAATACGAGCTGGGCGGACGACGGCGGCGCGCTAAAGGCTTCGTTCGGCGTCGTATATGCCACGAAGGGAAAGCCTCTACTGGCGGCCCACTCTTTGAGACGTTCGAAGGAGCCGTCGATCGAACCGTTGTCGCAAACGACGATCGCGGCTGGGGTGATCGTCGACTCGCGCAGGCTCTCCAGGCACTCCTGTGTATCGCGAAAGCCGTTCCAGTTGAGGACGACGGCAACCACCGCTGCGGTCTTTACCGCATCGCCCGTGGTCGCCGCGCGCTCCGTGCCGGTCATCGATCCTCCAACGTTTTCGACCGAGAAAACGTTTGGTCGCCAGATTCCGCACCGGTCCGGGGAAGCATTCCCGTGCGGCCGGCCGGCCGCTTGTCTAGGAATACGACCGAGGGGACTCATAGGCCCTTGCCGTTAGCAGGGTGGCCCTGCCGGTCCTGGCGGAGCTTTCCAGCTTGACGCCGGACCTGGTGGCTAGGCTATAATCAGGGGCTGTCTGCGTCCTTCGACTCCGCGCCCCAGGCGCTACGCTCAGGATGACAGAGTTACCGACTACCGGGTCTTCTTGAGAGGAACGCCATGAAGCGGACGTACCAACCGCACAACCGCCGGCGCAAGCGCGTCCACGGCTTCTTGGAGCGTATGAGCACCAAGGACGGCCGTAAGGTGCTCGCGCGCCGCCGCAAGAAGGGGCGCCATCGCCTGACCGTCTGATGCGCTGCTTCGCCAGCCTGCGCCGCCGGGCGGATTTCGCCCGCCTGCGGCAGCGTGGCCGGCGGGTCGCGACCGAGACCCTGACCGTCTACCGCGCCGACGCCCAACCCGGCGATGCAAGCTCGCTCGTCGGCATCGCCGTCGGCACCCCCATCGGAAAGGCCGTGGTTCGCAACAAAGTGCGACGCCGTTTGGTATCGATTCTCGACGATGCACTCGCGCAACGCCGCTCGATGCGCCTGCTCGTGGTCGCTCGCCCGGCTGCCGCGGCGGCCGCATTCGGCTCGCTGCGCGCGGATCTCTACCGCGCCCTCGGCCCGGCTTGACGTGCGCTACCTGCTGATCGCCCCGATCGCGCTCTACCGCTTCCTGATCTCGCCGCTGCTGCCGCCGAGCTGCCGCTTCTATCCGAGCTGCTCGCAGTACGCGATCGACGCGCTGCGCGCGCACGGCGCGCTGCGCGGCACGCTCCTCGCACTCGCCCGCCTGGGCCGCTGCCATCCGTGGCATCCCGGCGGCGTCGATTTCGTTCCCGACGCGCATTCGAGCGCAACAGAAAGGTAATCGTTGCACCTGCTCCTCGCGACGTCGTGGCTCGACCCGATCGTCAACGGTCTCTCCTGGCTGGTCCTCACGATCGACAAACCGATCGGCAATCTCGGCGTCAGCCTCATCGTCCTGGCCGCGCTCATCCGCGCCCTCTTCTGGCCGCTCAACACGGCGCAGTTCAAGTCGATGATGGCGATGCAGAAGGTCGCCCCGCAAATCAAGAAGCTCCAAGAACGCTTCAAGAGCGAGCCGCAGCGCCTCCAGCAAGAGACGATGGCGCTCTACAAGGCCAACAACGTGAACCCGCTGGCCGGCTGCCTGCCGCTGCTCGCGCAGATGCCGGTGCTCTTCTCGGTCTACTACGTCGTCGTGCTCCACAAGAATCTCTACGAGACGACGAACTTCTTGTGGATCGGCTCCGCGCTCGCGTCGCACGCGCCCAAGCTCTTCGGCATCGGCATGCTCGCGAGCAGCCTCGCGCAGCCCGACATCCTGCTGATCGTGATCTACATGGTCTCGCAGTACATCAGCATGCGTTTCACCACGATGCCCGCTACCGATCCCGCGCAGGCGCAGCAGATGAAGATGATGCAGATCGTCTCGCCGCTGATGATCGGCTTCTTCGGGTTCCGCGCGCAGTGGCCGTCGGCGATGGTGCTCTACTGGCTCGCGCAAAACGTGCTCCAAATGGGGCAGCAGCTCTACCTGCTGCGCCGCTACCACGAGCCGCTCTCCTTCATCGATAGCGATCACGTCATCACCGCCGACCTTCCCGACGCCGGCGGCGGCGCGGTTGCGGCGCTCGCAGCAAAACCCGGCCCCAACAAACCGCGCACTCGCAAGAAGAAGAACAAAAAGTAAGAAAGGTTCCGTAGCATCACCATGCTGTACGAAGACGATTTCGAGTTCGAAGAGCAGCCCGCGAACATTCGCGACCGCGCGATCCCGGGTTCCAAGCCGGCCGGGGCTCGCCCGGGCGGCGGTGGAGGCGGCGGGCGGCGCGGCGGCGGAGGAGCCGGCGGCGGCGGACGGCGCCGCTCGGGGCCGCCGCAGCACGCGGGCTCGCGCGACCGCACGCGTTACGAACTGCCCGAGGCCGCCAAGCCGGCGCGCGATCTGCTCGCAACGATCCTGGAGCAAATGGGAATCGGCCAAGCCGACATCCGCTACATTCCCCGCTCGGAAGGCGAGTATCTCGAGATCAACGGGCCGGATCTGGCGATGCTGATCGGCCGCCACGGCAACACGCTCGAAGCGCTCAACCTCGTCTTCAACAACATGCTCAACGCCGGCGTGCGCAACAACCGCCGCTATTACACGATCGACGCCGAGGGCTATCGCGCGCATCGCGCCGAGGTGCTCAAGAGCCTGGCGATCGCGACGATGGAACGCTGCATCCGCGAAGGCAAGCCGCAGAAGCTCGAACCGATGCTCCCCTCGGAGCGCAAGATCGTCCACCTTACGATCGCCGACTCCGACGCGGTGCGCACGGAATCGGAGGGCGAAGAGCCGGAGCGCTGCGTGGTCGTCTTTCCGAAGTAGCCGTGATCTACCGGCACGAGCAGGTCGGGCGTTTGCTCATCGCCTACTTGGCGGCGATCGCCGCTGCCGCGCTCGCCGTGCTGGGATTCTACGCTGCCGCCCCGTCCACGCCGCTGCTTTCCAAGATCGTGCTCGCGATCGTCTTCGTCGTTCCGCTGCTCGCGATCGCCGCGTTCGCCCGCCTGACCGTCTGCGTCGAGGGGAGCGGCGTGCGCTGGGGCTTGACCTTCGGCTTTCCCGGCGGCTTCGTGCCGTTCGACCAGGTCGAATCGGTGGAGATCGTTCCCGTGAGCTTCTGGTACGGGATCGGCATTCACCTCACGGTGCGCGGCTGGGTGTGGAACGTCGCACTCGGCCGCGGCGTGCAAATCCACCGGCGCGCCGGGCTCCCGATCGTCCTGGGAACCGACGACCCCGAGGGTCTGCTCCAAGCGATCGAGCGCGCCCGCGCGGCGTAACGTGGGAGGCGAGACGATCGCCGCGATCGCGACGCCGCCGGGCAAGGGCGCGATCGCGGTCGTGCGCGTCAGCGGCCCCGGCGTGCGCGCGCTCGCGTCGCGCCTGGTCGCAAGCGGCGCGCCGCTGCGGGCGCGGTACGCCACCTACGCAAGCATTCTCGACGAGACCGGCGCCCCGATCGACCGCGGCCTCGCGATTTTTTTTGCGGCGCCGCACAGCTACACCGGCGAGGACCTTCTGGAGCTGCAGGTCCACGGCTCGCCGGTCGTCGCGCGCGAGGTGATGCGCGCGCTGCTGGCCTGCGGGGCCAGGCTCGCGGCGCCCGGCGAGTTCACCCGCCGCGCCTTCCTGGGCGGCAAGATGGATCTGCACGCTGCGGCGGCGGTGGCCGACCTGATCGACGCGGAGTCGCGCGCGGCCGGCCGGGCCGCCCTCGCCAACCTCGGCGGCGGGCTCTCCGGTGCGGTCCGCGAGCAGCGCACGGCCTTGACCGAACTGCTCGAGGAACTCTCCGGAAGCATCGACTTTCCCGAAGAGGTTCCCGAGCCGGATCCGCGCCGCCTCGACGCGCTCCTGGGCGCAGTCGAGTCGGCGCTCGTGCGGCTGCGGCACGACGGCGAGCTCGGGCGGCTGGTCCGCGAGGGGGTGACGGTCGCGATCGTCGGGCCGCCCAACGCGGGCAAATCCTCGCTGCTCAACGCGCTGCTCGGCGAGGAGCGGGCCCTGGTCTCGGAGATCGCCGGCACGACCCGCGACACGATCGAGGAGCAGATCGCCATCGACGGCATGCCGGTGCGCCTGGTCGACACGGCCGGGATTCGGGCTCACGCCGACCGCCTGGAGGCGGCCGGCATCGAGCGAACCCACCGGGCGCTCGAGGCGGCGCGGATCGCCCTGGTCGTGCTCGACGGCTCGCAGCCGCCCGGCGAACCCGAGCGCCGGCTGCTCGCGGCGACCGCCGGGCGCGAGCGGATCCTCTTTGCAAATAAGGCCGATCTGGGCGATGTGGGCGCGCGCGAGCTGGCCGCCTGGGAGCCGATCTGCGGCAGCACCGGCGACCCCGCGACGCTCGAGCGGCTGCGCCGGGCCATCGCCGCGGCGGGCTGGGGCGGCGAACGCCCCGATTTCGAGCGCCCGCACCTGGTGGCGCTCTGGGAGTTCGAGGCGGTCAACGAGGCCCTCGACGCGCTGGCGCGCGCGCGCGCGACCCTGCGGGCCGGGGAGCCCAGCGATCTGGCCTCCGGTGAAATCGCCCGCGCCTTCGCCGCGCTCGGGCATGTGAGCGGCGCCCATGCCGCCGAAGAAGTGCTCGACGGCATCTTTGCTCGCTTCTGTATCGGAAAGTAGGAGGCACATGCTTCGAACTCTGGCGGCCTTCGCGGCCGTGCTCGCGCTCTCGACCGGCGCCGCCGGCGCCCAGAACGTCTCGCGATACGGCATCAAGATCATCAGCTGCACGGTCGCCAACGACGGGACGTCGACCAAAGGCATCGCCGTGAGCTACGTCAACGCGCGCCCGGTCCCGGCGGTGCAGGTGAACTTCTTCGTTCGTTACCACGGTCAGACCGGCATCGTCATCGACAAGGGCAGCTTCACGCAAGGCGCGGTCGTCACGCATACGCTGACCAACAGCTTCATGGGCTACGCCTACGAAGGGCCGACGCCCAACCTCTGCCGCGTGAACAAAGTCGTGCGCGCCGACGGATCGGTGACGCCGTAATGCTTCACACGCTGGCACGAAACTGGTGGGCGCTGCTCATCCGCGGCATCGCCGCCGTTATCTTCGGCATCCTCGCGTTCGCTTGGCCCGGCGCGACGATCTTCGCGATCATCATCGTCTTCGGCGCGTACGCCTTCGTCGACGGCGTCTTCGCCATCGTCGCAGCGATGCGCGCGGCGCAAGCGCACGAGCGCTGGTGGCCGTTCCTCTTCGAAGGCATCGTCGGGCTCGCGATCGCGGCGATCACCTTCTTCGAGCCGCGGGTCACCGCCATCGCGCTCTACATCACGATCGCCGCGTGGGCGTTCCTCACCGGCATCTTCGAGCTGTTCGCCGCGGTCCAGCTGCGCAAGCAGATCTCCAACGAGATCTGGCTGATCGTCGGCGGGCTCTGCTCGATCGCCTTCGGCGTGCTGATGATCTGGCATCCGATGGCGGGCGCGCTCGCCGTCATCTGGATCATCGGCGCCTACGCGATCGTCTTCGGCGTCACGATGATCATGCTCTCGCTGCGTTTGCGCAAGCACGCCGCCGAGGCTCCCGGCACACCGTGAACCAGTCCGGCGCCGGCGTGATCGTCGTGGGAGGCGGCCACGCCGGCGTCGAGGCGGCGCTCGCCGCGGCGCGCGCCGGCGTCGACGTGCTGCTGGTGACGGGAGATCCGCAGAAGATCTGCACGCTGCCCTGCAATCCGTCGATCGGCGGGAGCGCCAAAGGGCAGCTCGTTCGCGAGATCGACGCGCTCGGCGGCGCGATGGGGGCCATCGCCGACCGCGCGAGCCTGCACGCGCGCTTTCTCAACGAGAGCAAAGGCCCGGCGGTGCGCGCGCTGCGCCAGCAGATGGATAAGCCGGCTTACGCCCGGCTCGCGCTCGAAGCGCTGCGCGCTCGCCGCAACGTGACGATTGCGACCGGTTTGGTGGACGACGTCATCGTCGAAGCCGGCGAGGTGCGCGGCGTCGCGTGCGCGGGCGGCGAGCGCTACTTCGCGCGGCACGTCGTGCTCGCGACCGGTACGTTCCTGGGCGGCAAGACCTTTCGCGGCAGCGTGGTGCAAGCGGAGGGCCGCTTCGGCGAACCGCCGGCGCCCGGACTCGCCGACGCGCTGCGCCGCCTCGGCTTTCCGACGCGGCGCTTGAAGACCGGCACGCCGCCGCGCATCGACCGCAACACCGTGGCCCCCGAGCGCATGCTCTGCCAGCCGCCCAGCGCCGTGCCGCTGCTCTTCTCCTATCGCAGCGAGCCGCGTTTCGGCGGGCCGCAGCTCCCGTGCTACGTCACGCAGACGAGCGAACGCACGCACGCGCTGGTGCGCGACAACCTGCGCTTCTCGCCGCTCTACGGGCTCGATCTCATCCGCGGGGTCGGCCCGCGTTACTGCCCGTCGATCGAAGACAAGGTCGTGAAGTTCGCGCACAATCCTTCGCATCAGATCTTCATCGAGCCCGAGGGCTGGGAGGAGCCGACGCTCTACGTCGGCGGGTTCTCGACGTCGCTGCCGGCCGAGATCCAGCTCGAGATGCTGCACACGCTGCCCGGGCTCGAGGAATGCGCGATGCTGCGCGCCGGCTATGCGGTGGAATACGACATGGTGCCGCCGACGGAGCTGCGCGATACGCTCGAGACGCACCGCATCGCGGGCCTCTACCACTGCGGGCAGCTCAACGGCACCTCCGGCTACGAAGAGGCCGCCGCCCAGGGATTGATCGCCGGCGCCAACGCCGCGCTCGCCGCGCGCGGCGACGAGCCGCTGCGCCTCTCGCGCAGCGACGCCTACCTCGGCGTGATGATCGACGATCTCATCAGCAAAGGCGTCGACGAACCGTACCGCATGCTCACGTCGCGGGCGGAGCACCGCATCGTGCTGCGCCACGACAACGCCGATCTGCGCTTGACGCCGATCGGGCGCACCGCCGGCATCGTCGACGACGAGGCGTGGGAGGCCTTCGTGCGCCGTCGCGCCGCGCTCGAAGACGGGATTGCACGCGCCGAACGCGCGCGCATCGGTCCGTGCGACGTCGCCGGCGAACGCTTCGAGGGCGGCGCGACGATCGCCGACGCCTTGCGCCGGCCGTCGCTCGCGTACGGCGACGTGGCCGCGCGATTCGAGCCACCGCTCGATCCGGTCATCGGCGAGCGCGTCGCCGTCGAAATCAAGTGCGCCGGATACGTGCGGCGCCAAGAGCTGGCGATCGAGAAAGCCGCCAAGACCGAGCGCGTAACGATTCCCGAGCGCTTCGACTACGCGGCGATCGTCGCGCTCTCGCGCGAGGCGCGCGAGAAGCTCGCGGCACAGCGGCCGCGCACGCTCGGTGCCGCCGGCCGCATCGCCGGCGTGACCCCGTCCGACGTCGCGATCTTGAGCCTGTTCGTCGCGCGTTCGCGCGAGACGACGCCGGCGTGAGTTTGGCCGCGCTGCTCGAGGCGAGCGGCGTCGAATCCCGGCTGATCGCGCCGCTGGCGCGTTACGGCGAGCTGTTGCTCGAGGCCAACGCGCGCGTCAATCTCACCGGCGCGAAGAGCGCGCACGAGCTCGCGCCGCATCTGGTCGATAGCCTGAGCGTCGTGCCTTACGTTCGCGAGCCCTACGCCGACGTCGGCTCCGGCGGCGGGCTGCCGGCGATCGCCGTCGCGCTCGCCGCCGGGATCGCGGTCACGATGATCGAGACCACGCAAAAGAAGGCGCGCTTCTTGCGCGAAGCGGTCGAACGCCTGGGCCTGCGCGGTATCGTCGTGGCGGAGCGCGCCGAGGTCGCCGCGCACGACCCGGCGCTGCGCGAGCATTTTGCAAGCGCTACCGCGCGCGCGGTCGCGCTCGCACCGACCGTCGCGGAGCTGCTGCTGCCGCTGCTCGCCGCCGGCGGCACCGCAATCCTTCAGCGCGGGACGCTCGACGAACGCGAGCGGCGCGCTCTCGACGACGCCGCGCTCATGCTCGGCGGAACCCTCGAATCGGAGCACGTTCTCGACGGCGAGCGCCGCATCGTGCTGGTGCGCAAGATCGCCGCGACGCCGCAGCGCTTTCCCCGCCGCACCGGCGTCCCGGAGAAACGCCCCCTCTGCTATCCGCCGTAGCTAACGCTCGAATCCAACGGCAACACCGGGCACTTTCATTTCGAGCTCTCCGGCGACGGGAACGCGTTCTCCGGTTGGTACGCGTCCAGCGGCGATCCCAATCGGCACGTCGCCGGGAGCGGAATCTGCGAAGGCCCCTGGGCTGCTAGCCTGAAACTCGGGCCTGCCGGCCGCCGTACGTAGGCGGTGAGAGGCTTTTTCGCCTTCCCGCTCGTGCGGCTCGCACTGATCGTTGCAGCCTTCGCGGCGGTGCTTGCGATCGTGCTCGCGGTACAGGGCGGCCGGCACACGGCGTGGGGCAGCATCGCCGCCACCTCGGCGGTCGCCGCGGTGCTGCTCGGCGTCATCGTCTTCGTCGAACGCATGACCACCGGCCGAACGCCGGCGGCGATCGGCTTCGATCCGCGCCATGCCGGACGAGATCTCGCGCTAGGCGCCGGGCTGGGCGCGCTCATGTTCTCGCTGGTCGTCCTGGAGCTCGCCCTCGGCGGGCACTATCGCGTGACGGGGATCCATGCAACCTGGGACCTAGCAATCGCCGTGCTGCTGTTCGGAACCGGCGCGGTCTTCGAGGAGCTGCTCTTCCGCGGTGCGCTCTTTCGCCTGGTCGAAGAGTGGGCGGGAACCTGGATCGCGCTCGCGGTCTCCGGGCTGCTCTTCGGCGCGGCACACGCCTTCAATCCGGGCGCGACCTGGGTCTCGGCGATCGCGATCGCCCTCGAGGCCGGAGTCCTACTCGGGTCGGCGTTCGCCGTGACCAAGAACCTCTGGCTTCCGATCGGGCTGCATTTCGCGTGGAACTTCTTCGAAGGCCCCGTCTACGGGACGCAAGTCTCCGGACGGACCCTGCTCCCGAGCCTGCTGACCGCGCACCTCACCGGACCCGCCTGGCTGACGGGCGGCGCATTCGGCCCCGAAGCCGGAATCCCAGCCGTCGCGACGAGCCTGATCGTATCCGCAGCCCTGCTCGCCTACGCATCCCGCCACGCCCTGATCGTCTCCCCATTCTCGTCGACGCTGGCACCCCGGGTGACGGGGCGGAGCTAGCTTTTGCCCCAGAAGACGAAGATGGAGAGCGCGACGAGGGCCATGGCGGCTACGGTGAACCAGCCCCAGGCGAGGGCGAGCGGAGAGCTGCGCCATTTGCCCATCAGCTTTTCGCTGCCGGCGAAGGCGACGATCACCGCGAGCAGCGGGACGGCAACGATGCCGTTGATCACCGCGCACCAGAAGAGCGCGGCGATCGGATCGGCGTGCACGAGCGCGAAGATCATCGCAACGATCGTCCCCAAGACCAGCGCTCCGTAGAAGCCGTGCGCGCGGCGCAGCGGTAAGTTGAGGCCGCGATGCCAGTTGAGCGTCTCGGCGGCGACGTAGGCCGAAGAACCGACCAGCGCGGGTATTGCAAGCAATCCGGTGCCCACCATCCCGAGCGTAAAGAGCAGGTATGCGAAGCGGCCCGCCAGCGGCTCGAGCGCCCGGGCGGCGTCTTGAGCGGTGGCGATGTTGCGCTCGCCGTGAGCGTAGAGCGTCGCCGCGGTCGCCACGATGATGAAGAACGCAACGAGGTTCGAGAAGATCATCCCCGCGTTGACGTCGAGGTGCATGTCGGCGATCGTCTTGGGGCCGGCCGACTTGCGCAAGAGCACGCTGTGGTTCCCGCTCGCCTTCTCTTCCTCGATCTCCAGGTCGGCCTGCCAGAAGAAGAGATACGGCGTGATCGTCGTGCCGAGCACCGCCATCAGCGTCGTGAGCCAGGCCACGTTCGGGTGAATTTCGGGAAGGACGCTGCGGCGCAGCACTTCGATCCAGTCGGGCTTCACCACGAAGGCGGTCACCACGTAGGCGAAGAGCACGACCGTCATCCACTTCAGGACCGAGGCGATGGTCTTGAAGTGAAAGGCGATCTGCAGCACCGTCAGCAGCGTCCCGAAGAAGAGGACCCAGAGGGCGTCGGGGAAGCCGAACACCATGTTGGCCGAGGCGGCCATCCCTTCGAGGTCGGCGCCGGCGTTGAGCGTGTTGGCGGCGACGACGGCGATCGCGAGGGGCAGCATCAGCCAGAGCGGCAGGCGCTTGACCATCACGCGCGCCAGGCCGGAGCCGCTGACCAGCGCGATCCGCGCGCACATTCCCTGGACGACCGCCATCATGGGGGTCGAGAGCAGCGCCACCCAAAGCATCGAGAATCCGGCCGAGGCTCCGGCGATCGAATAGGTGGAGATACCCGACGGGTCGTCGTCGGATGCACCGGTAATGAGGCCCGGCCCGAGGATCGCGAGCCAGCGCTTCCACTGCCGCATCACGAGGGAATCCCGAGCGCGGATGCGAACGTACGTTCGATGCAGGTCGCCGGAGCTCTCACGGTGAGCGATGCTCCACCGCGTCGAAGAACGCCTCGTACAGCGCGCCCGAGAGCGGCTCCTCCAGCCGCATCCGCTCGGGGTGCCACTGCACGGCGAGCAGCCACGGCCGCGCCCCCGGATCGCACCATTCGATCGCTTCGACGACCCCGTCCGGGGCGGCGGCAGCGATTCGCAGCCCGCCCCCGAGGCGATCCACCGCCTGATGGTGAGCCGTGGAGACCTCGCCGCCTTCGAGGCCGCCGAGCCTCGCTGCGAGCCAGGAGTCCGGGGCGATCGCGACGCGGTGGCGCACGGTATCGGGCTGCTCGTGCCCCGGGAGATCGGGGATCAGCGAGCCGCCGCATGCAACGTTGAGCAGCTGCATTCCCCGGCAGATGGCCAGCATCGGGATTCGGAGCTCCAGCGCCCGGCGCAAGACCGGCAGCTCCGCCTCGTCGCGCTCGGGGAGCACGTGGACGCAGAGGCCCTCGCGGTCGTCGAAGCCGTAGCGCCAGGGCTCAACGTCGGCGCCCCCGGTCACGACGATGCCGTCGAGATCGTCGACGGCATCGATGGCAGATGGCCGGCCGATCCCGCCGAGCCAGATCGGCTCGACCGTCAGGCCCCGACGCGCCCCGGCCGCCGCGAGCGCCCCGGCGTAGAGCGGGTACTTCGCCGTGCCCTGGTCGTAGCTCAACCCGATGCGCATCGTCGCCTGGAGTTCGCTGCCTACCGGCGCCGTCTTTTTCACGTGAAACAATTCGGTGGCAGGGGCGATCCCGCGGTCCTTTGGGCTAGGATAGAACGGATGGAGTACACCCAGCCGCTGGACGCCCGAATCGCGGCCGCGCTCCCCCCGGGCGGCACCCTCTACGCGGTCGGCGGGCGGGTTCGCGACGAGCTGCGAGGCGTCCCGGTCAAAGACCTCGACTACGTCGTTACCGGCGTCGCCCTCCAGGAGCTGAGCCGCCGCCTCGAGGCGATCGGGCGCGTCGACCTCGTCGGCGCCTCGTTTGCCGTTCTGAAGCTCACCACCGGCGGGCAAACCGTCGACATCGCGCTCCCCCGGCGGGAGCGCTCGACCGGGACCCACCATCGCGACTTCGACCTCCAGAGCGGTCCCGAGGTGCCGCTCGAGGAGGATCTGCTCCGGCGCGACTTCCGCATGAACGCGATCGCGCGGGCGCTGCCCTCCGGCGCCCTCGTCGACCCGTACGGCGGAGCGGCGGACATCGCCGCGCGCCGGATCGACATCCTTCTCCCCCAGGCCTTCGAAGAGGATCCGCTGCGCATGCTGCGCGCCGCCCAGTTCGCGGCGCGCTTTGGCTTCACGCTCACCCCGGCCACGCTCGAGGCGATGCGCCGCTCGGCGGCGCTCGTGGCGACGGTCTCCCCGGAGCGCATCGCCGACGAGCTGACCAAGCTCCTGGTCCAGGCGGAGCGTCCCTCGACCGGTCTCGAGCTGCTGCGCGAAACGGGCGTCTTGGCGACGATCTTGCCCGAACTGCTCGAAGGCGTCGGCGTCGAGCAGAACGAGTGGCACGCCTACGACGTATGGTGCCACTCTCTTGTCACTCTCGACGCCACCCCGCCGGGCGACCTCGTCCTACGCTTGGCCGCCTTGCTCCACGACGTCGCCAAGCCCCGTACGAAGGACGGCCCACACTTCTACCGGCACGAGCTCGTCGGGGCGGATATGGCGAGGGCGATGCTCGCGCGGTTGCGCTTCCCCGGCGCGGTCGTCGAGGCCGTGGAGCACCTCGTCCGCCAGCACATGTACCTCGCCGATCCGCAGATGTCCGACGCGGCGCTGCGGCGGCTCATCCGCCGGGTGGGGCCGGGCGCCTTCGAGCGGCAGCACGCGCTGCGCATGGCCGACGTGGCGGGCTCCGGCCTGCCCAAGCGCGACGACCGCAACGAGCGTTTCGCCGAGCGCGTGCGCGCCGAGATCGCGCGCAAACCCGCCTTCTCGGTCGCCGATCTCGCGGTCGGCGGCGACGACGTCGTCGCCGCGCTCGTGCGGCGAGGCTCGGTACCGGCGGATTTTCGCGGCGACGAGCGCGTGGGCGCGGCGCTGCGCTGGCTCTTCGAGCAGGTCACCGATGAGCCCGAGCGTAACGAGCGCCAGACGCTCCTGCGACTGCTCGACGAGCATCTCGGCCGCGACGAAAAGATCGGCGCGTAGGGGTTTTCTCCTTCGCTACGCACACGGATCGTTCTTTGGGTCGCATCATCGCTCTGGTCAATCAAAAAGGCGGCGTCGGGAAGAGCACGACGGCCGTCAATCTCGGCGCGGCCCTCGCGATGCTCGGCACACGCGTCCTCGTCGTCGACGCGGATCCGCAAGGCAATACCACCACCGGATTCGGCATCGACAAATCGCGCATCGCGCGCGACGTGTATCACGTGTTGATGCAAGAGGCGTCGGTCGACGACGTCATCGTTGCGACCGAAGTGGAGCACTTGTGGCTCGTGCCGGCAACGATCAACCTTGCCGGCGCCGACATCGAACTCGTCGCCGCGCTCTCGCGCGAAACGCGCTTGCGTCACGCGCTCGCGCCGATTGCGGAACGCTACGATTACATCCTCATCGATTGCCCGCCGTCGCTCGGATTGCTCACGATCAACGCGCTGACTGCCGCGGACGATTGCATCATTCCGGTGCAAGCGGAGTATTACGCGCTCGAAGGTTTGGCGCAGTTGACGTCGGTGATTTGGCGCGTTCGCGACGCGCTCAATCCCACGCTGCACGTCAGCGGCGTACTGGTAACGATGTTCGACGGACGCACGCGTCTGGCGCTCGAAGTGATCGCCGAGCTCGAAAAACATTTTCCGCAGCAAATCTTCAAGACGCAGATTCCACGCAACGTGCGCATCTCCGAAGCGCCGTCGTTCGGTAAGCCGGTCATTCTCTTCGACCTCAAGAGCCGCGGCGCGCAAGCGTACATTTCCGTCGCGCGCGAGATGCTCGAACCGATCGGAGCGCACGCGTGAGCGGGCCCAAACGCGGGCTCGGC
>DATJRF010000104.1:0-3269 GCA_035505015.1 Verrucomicrobiia bacterium
CCGCCTTGGCCTTCTGCCGCCGTTCGCGGCGCGCGGCGACGATGTCTTCGCGCGCCATCCCGCGGCTCTGCGCGGATGCGGCGTCGGAGCGAGCGCGCGACGGCGCGGACCGCTCGGCGCTCAGACTCGAGCGGCGATGCCGGGCCGCCGCTTCCATCTGCCGCTTGCGGAATACCAGCACCAGCGGCGCCGAGAAGAAAATCGAGTGATAGCCGCCCGAGCAGATGCCGACCAGCAGCGCGAAGGCGAAGTTCTTCAGGCTTCCGCCGCCGAGCGCGAGCAGCGCAATCAGCGTAATGACGACGGTCGCGAGCGTATTGAACGAGCGCGTCATCGTTTGCTTGATCGACTCGTTGACGATCGTTTCGTAGGGCGCGCCGGCCATCAGCTTGGTGTTCTCGCGAATACGATCGAGGATGACGATCGTATCCATGACCGAGTAGCCGATGACGGTCAGGACCGCAGCGAGGAAGGCGTCGTCGGCACGCCGGCCCGCCAGAGAATAAATCCCGATCATCATCGCGGCGTCGCGCACCAGCGCGATGACCGTGACCAAGCCGAAGATGTAGTTCCAGCCGAACCGGAAGGCGATATAGACGAACTGGATGCCGAGCGCGATGACCAGCGCCCAAAGCGCTTTGATCAGATACTCCCGCCCGAGCGACGGGCCCACGGCGGTGATCGAGGAGCCGGCGCGATCGACCGTGCCGGCCGCGGCGAGCGCGTTCCACAGCGGCCGCGAATCGTTCGCGAACGAAGTCTGCGTCTGAATGACGAAGCCTTTGCCGGCCGTTCCGGCAGTCGTCACCTGCTCGTCGCTCAAATTCAGCGGAGCCAGCGCTTTGGTGACGGCTTCGGTCGAGACCGGCTGCGCGAACTGAACGTCGATCTCGGTGCCGCCGGTAAACGACAGGCCGAGCCGCAGCATGTGCGACGGCTGGAAGCCTTGACCGCCTTGGAAGCCGTGATAAATCATCGAGCCGATGCCCAGCGCGATGACGAGTGAAGAAACCGTCGAGACGATTCGGAACCAGCCGACGATGTTCCAGTTGAGTCTGCGGAAGAGCATTACGCCGCCCCCGCTCGTGCGAAGACGCCGACGTCGCCGCGTTTGACGCCGTAGAGCTCGGGCGAGCTCAACACGTCGTTATCGACCAGCACGTCGACGAAGAAGCGCGTGATGAAGACGGCCGTGAACAGCGAGACGATCGTTCCCCACAACAGCGTGAACGCGAAGCCCTTGACCGTTCCGGTGCCGAGCGAGAACAGAACGAAGGCGCCGACGATCGTCGTGAAGTGGCTGTCGAAGACGGCCGAGAAAGCCCGCTGGAAACCGGTCCGCACCGCCGCGCGCATCGTCTTTCCGTTCCACAGCTCTTCTTTGATGCGCTCGAAGATCAGCACGTTTGCGTCGACCGCCATACCGATCGAGAGCACGAAACCGGCGATGCCGGGCAGCGTCAGGGTCGCGTGCGAGACCGCGAGGATCGCGAGCATCACCGCAACGTAGATCACCAGCGCGACGTCGGCCAGGAACCCGGGCAAACGGTAGACGACGATCATGAAGATCAGCACCAGCGCCAGGCCGAAGATCGAAGCGCGCAGGGATTCGACCAGGTCGATCTTTCCGAGCGTCGGCCCGATCGTCTCTTTCTCGACGATCTTGACGGTTACCGGAAGCGCGCCGGCGTTGAGCTCGTTGGCCAGCGTCACGGTCTGCTCTTGAGTGAAGCTGCCGTTGATCTCGCCGCTGTCGTAAATCGGGCTCTGAATGACCGGCGCCTCGATGAACCGCTGGTCGAGGAAGATGCCGAGCAGCTTCCCGACGTTGGCCGACGTCAGCTTACCGAATCTAGCCGGATCCTTCGTTTGAAAGAAGACCTGCGGCTGACCGCCTTGCTGGCTGAAACCGGCTTGCGCGGCTTTCAAATCCTTGCCCGAATAGACGACCGGACCGCTGGCGTCGTAGGCGCCGTGGGCGACGTAGGCTTCCGCCTGAGCTCGCTGTTTGGGCGTGCCCGCATTGCTGTCCAAGAGCTGTTGCGCCGCCAGCGCCTTCTGGTTGACGTCGTACGGCACGATCTTGTATTGCAGAACCGCGACTTGCTTGAGCACTTGCTCGGCTTGATCCGGATTCTTGACGTTGGGCAGCTCGACCAGAATGCGATCGGTTCCGACGTTGCTGATCGATGGCTCGGTAACGCCGAGGCCGTTGATGCGGCGGTCGATAACCTCGCGCGTCTGAGCCTGAACCTCCGACGTAATGGTCGGTACGTCGGCGGTCGGGTAAAGCTGAAGCAAAAGGCGCGAGCCGCCTTCGAGGTCGAGACCCAGCCGGATCTTCTGCGAGATCGGCCAGATCGCAAGGAACGACAGAACGACGATTGCGAGGACGACGACCGCCTTGAACGGCGTCTTGAGGTTATTCCAGTTCATTGGCATCCGGCATGGAGCGATGCAAGCAAGCGGCCCTGGGCGGGTAAGCCCGCCGGGCCGGTGGACTTTAACGTTCCCACGTTACAAGGCCTGCCGTCGGGTGTCAAACGGCTAGCGTACGACCTGTGTCGGAACCACCGCAAGCTCGCTCGGAAGTTCGCCGTACGCGAACACGCCGACGCGAATGCCGCTGCGCACCAAGAACTCCGCCAGAACGGGCCGCAGCGCGGCCGTGCAGACTACCGCCGCCCGGTCGCGCGGTGTTTGGGCGGCATATGCGTCGATGCAGTCGCGGACCAGCATCGCCGTCTCGGGCGAACCTGCCTCCACGCCGCCGCCGTTCCAGCCTGCTGCCAACCGCCGCTCGAACTCGGGGTCGAAGACGAGCGCGTCGAGCTGTGCCACGCCGCGCCGGCGCAGAACGCCCGGGACGACCACCCGCCGCGCCGCCTCGGCCAGCTCGCGCGGGTCGCGGTTGCCCGCTTCGAGCATCGCTTCCAGTACGCGCACCGGATCGCGCGGCCACGCACCCTCGGCGAGCAGTAGTCCGATCGCACGATGTAACGCGCCGAACGGCAGCGCGTCGCCGCCGATCTCCTTGACGAGCGCTGGGACCGAGGCGCGCAGATGTTCGAGCAGCGTGTGCAGCTCCTGGCGTCCGACCAGCTCGGCGGCGTGCGTGCGTGCCACTTCCGCGAGGTGCGAGCCGAGCACCGAGATCGGATCGAACACCAGCGCGCCGGCCTCGACGAGCCGCTCGCGATCGCCCGGCGCAATCCACGCAGCCGGCAGTCCGTACACCGGCTCGCGCACGACGTCGCAGCCCAGGCGCT
>DATJRF010000105.1:0-5085 GCA_035505015.1 Verrucomicrobiia bacterium
CCGGATCTTCCCCGCTTTCCGCTCTGGAGCGACGAGCTGCTCGAGCTCGATCCGCTCGCCGACCCCGAGCGGCTTCGGCCTGCGGCGGCGCACGCGCCACGCGAACGGATCGACCGGCGCGCGCAAGGAGCCTGCCCGCAAGCGTAACCCAACCCCCACTCCATGCTCCGGCCTCGCCTCCGTGCGTTCTCATGGCCGGGAAAGGAACCACCACACCGTGACCGCATCCCTCGAAAAGAAAGAACCGTACCGCTTCGACACCGTCGCGCTGCACGGCGGCTTCGGCGGCGATCCCGCGACGAAGGCCCGCGCGGTTCCGATCTACCAGACGACCTCGTACCTCTTCGACTCGACCGCCCACGCCGGCAAACTCTTCGCGCTCGAAGAGTTCGGCAACATCTACACCCGCATTAACAACCCGACCACCGACGTGCTCGAGCAGCGCCTCGCGGCGCTGGAGGGCGGCGTCGGCGCGCTCGCGGTCGCGAGCGGACAAGCCGCCGTCGTCTACGCGATCCTCACGCTTGCGCGAGCCGGCGACCACGTCGTCAGCTCGGCCTCGCTCTACGGCGGCACCTACAACGCCTTCGCGCACACGCTGCCGCGTTTCGGCATCGAGGTCAGCCTCGTCGATTTCGCCGATCCCGGCGCGCTCGAAGCGGCGATCCGCCCCAACACCAAGGCGGTCTTCGCCGAAACGATCGGCAATCCGAAGATCGACGTCCTCGATATCGAAGGGGTCGCCGCCGTCGCTCACGCCCACGGCCTTCCCCTCGTCGTCGACAACACGCTCGCGACGCCGTACCTCCTGCGCCCGTTCGAGTGGGGCGCCGACATCGTGGTGCATTCGGCGACGAAGTTCATCGGCGGGCACGGCACGGCGATCGGCGGCGTCATCGTCGACAGCGGGCGCTTCGACTGGCTGCAGAGCGGCCGCTTCCCGGAGTTTTCCGAACCGGATCCGTCCTATCACGGACTGCAGTATGCCGCGACCTTCGGCAATCTCGCCTATCTCATCAAAGCGCGCGTGCAGCTCCTGCGCGACGTCGGTGCGGCGCTCTCGCCGTTTAACGCCTGGCTACTGCTCCAAGGGCTCGAGACGCTGGGCGTGCGCATCGAGCGCCACACGCGCAACGCGCAAGCCGTCGCCGAGTTTTTGGCGGCACATCCGCGCGTGCGCTCGGTGAGCTATCCCGGGCTGCCGGGCGATCCGGCCCACGAGCGCGCGCAGCGCTATCTTCCCAACGGAGCCGGCTCGATCCTGACCTTCCGCATCCGCGGCTCGGAAGAGGACGCGAAAGCCTTCATCGACCGGCTGCAGCTCTTCTCGCTGCTGGCCAACGTCGGCGATGCGAAGTCGCTCGTCATTCACCCCGCATCGACGACGCACCAGCAGCTCACGCCGCAGGAACGCCTGCGCAGCAACGTCGACGAGACGACGGTGCGGCTCTCGGTCGGCATCGAGGACGCACGCGACATCCTGGCCGATCTCGGCCAGGCGCTGGGAGCGTGATCCGGGAGCACACCATCGGCATCGGCGCGCTGGAACTCGACTGCGGGCAACGCTTGCCCGCAGTCGAGCAGCGCGTGACGATCGACGGCGATCTCGCCGCCAACGGGGAGAACGCCGTCCTGATCGCGCACGCGCTCACCGGCTCGAGCCGCGTCGCCGAATGGTGGCCCGACATCGTCGGCGAAGGCGGCCCGTTCGACACGCGCGCGTGGTGCGCGATCGGCATCAACGTGCTCGGCGGACGCTACGGTTCGACCGGCCCGTCCAATGCCGGGGAGCCCTTTGCGAACGTGACCGTGCGCGACATGGTGCGCGCGCAGGCGCGCGCGCTCCGGGCGCTCGGGATCGAGCGCCTCGCCTACGTCGTGGGCGGCTCGCTGGGCGGGATGCAAGCGTTGCAATGGGCGCTCGACTATCCGCAACGCGTCGGTGCGGCGATCGTCGTCGGCGCCCACGATCACCACAGCGCGATGGGTATCGCGCTCAACGGCATCCAGCGAGAATGCCTCGCGCTCGATCCCGTTCGCGGCCTGCGCACCGCGCGCAAGCTCGCGATGCTCACGTATAAGAGCGAAGCGCTCTTGAGCCGGCGGCACGGCCGCCGGCGAGATCGGGCGGGCGGCACCTGCTTCGACGTCGAGAGCTACCTCGAACGTGCGGCCGAGGGCTTTGCAGCGCGGATGGACGCGGCCACGTACGCGACCCTGACGCACGCGATGGACGCCTTCGACGTGCGCGACGCGACCGCCGTCGCGGCCTCGCCACCGCTGCACTTCATCGGGATATCCTCGGACTGGCTCTTCCGCCCCGGCGACGTTCGCGCCGCCGCCGAACGCTTGCGCGGCCACGGCTTCTCCACGACGTACGTCGAACTCGAAAGCGACCACGGTCACGATGCCTTCCTGGCGGAAGGCGCGGCGCTCGCGGCGCTCTTCCCGCACCGTCGCGAGTTAACGGTGAGTTAAGCGTGCGGGTGCATACTGGACGCCTATGCGCACGCATTCTCTTGCCGCTCGCCTTGTCGTTCCCACGGCGCTCGCATTCACGATCGGGACGCTGCTCTCCATCGCCGGCGTCTTCTGGTTCGTCCGGCAGGCGGAGTACGCTCGCTTTACCGACCAGGCTAAGCATGCCATCGCCGCGCTTCGCAGCGTCGCGGAGCGCGGTGGGCTAGCGTCGGATGCCGGCGGAAAACTTGCCTTCACGGGCGCGCAAGGGCGCGACGACTTCTCGATGGTCAACGACGCCGCCGCGCTCACCGGCGCCAATCTGACGATCTTCTCCTTGCTCGGCAGCACGCCCGTCCTCGATGCGACCAACCTCCAAGAGAACGGCAGTTTCGTCGTCACCGCGAAGCCTCCCGATGCGCTGCTCGCCGCGGCGCGAAACGGCTCGCCCTACGCCGGACCGGCCACCATCGCCGGCCTGCCGCTCTTCGTCTACGCCCAGCCGGTCGTCTCCCGCGCGGGCAAGACGGTCGGGATTTACGTCGCCAGTTTCTCGATCGGCGACGTACAGCGCTTGACCTTGCAGCTCGTCGCCACCGTCGCGATCGCCGCGATCGTCATCTTTGCCGTCACGCTGGCGGCAATCGTGCTGGTCATCCGCAGCCTGCGCCGGGACGCGGCCTCACTGCGGCGGGTCGCCGAAGAGCTCGCGACCGGCAAGCTGGACGGCGAGGTCCGCGGCGTCGGAACCAGCGAGCTCCTTCCGCTGGTCGGCGCGTTCGCGCACATGGTCGAATACCAGCGCTCGATGGCCGAGACCGCAGAGCTGATCGCGAGCGGCGAACTGGCCGTGCAAACGCGCTCGCAGTCCGAGGAAGACCGCCTCGGCGTCTCGCTCGAGCGAATGGTCGGCAATCTCCAAGGGATGCTCGGCAACGTGCGCAGCGCCTCCGACGATCTCGTCCCCAGCGCGGCGCTGGTCAAACAGGCTGCTTCGGGCGCGGGCTCTTTCGTCGAGAAGGTCAACGCGGCGACGCGCGGCACCTCCGAGGCGATGCGCAGCCTCTCCTCGCAGGCCGTCGCCGCGAATACGATCGTCACCGAGTTCAATCTCGGCGTCTCGCAGATCGCCCGGGGCGCTAACGACCAGGCGATGCAGGTGCGCGGCGCCGCTTCGCGCGCCGAGGAGCTGGCGCGCCGGGCCGACGAGATGGCCGCGACGGCACGCACGCTCGGCGAATCGGTCGAGCGCTCGCGCAAATCGGCCGAAAGCGGCGAGTCGATCGTCTCCAAGACGCTGGCGGAGCTGCGTTCGGTCAACGAGATCACGCACCGCACCGCCGAAGAGATCCGCGCGCTCTCCGGCCTCTCCGGCGAGATCGGGAACATCCTCGAAACCGTCGACTCGCTTGCCGACGAGACCAACTTGCTCGCGCTCAACGCCGCCATCGAGGCGGCGCGCGCCGGCGAGGCCGGCCGCGGTTTCGCCGTCGTCGCGAGCGAAGTGCGCAAGCTCGCCGAGCGCAGCGCGCTCGAGAACAAGCAGATCGCGACGCTCATCGCCGAGGTGCGGCGCCGCGTCGAAGGCGCCGCCGCGAGCGTCACCTCGGGCGAGAAGCGCGTCGTCGCCGCGGTCACGCAATCCGACGAGACCGCGAGCGCCCTGGCCGCGATTCGCCGCGTCACCGAGGAAGGCGCCTCCTCGATGGCGAGCATCCTCGACGCCGCCGGCCAGATGAGTTCGACCACGCGCGGCGTCGTCGACGCCATGCAGTCGATCTCGGCGGTGGTCGAAGAGAACTCCGCGGCGACCGAAGAGATGGCGGCGCAATCCTCGCAGCTCGCCGAAGCGATCACCAGCATCGCCTCGACCTGCGAACGCGACGCCGCGGCCGCCGACGAGCTGGTAGCCTCGGCGAGGGTGATGCAAGACCACTTCGCCGAACTGCGCAACCTCGCCGACGCCCTCGACTCCACCGCCGGCAACCTCCGCAACGTCGTCGACCGCTTCCGCCTCAAAGACAAAGCCGTCACCAGCAAAAAACAACCCGTCCTCTCACCCTAACCCCCCCCCTTGTCACCCTGAGCGTAGGCGCGCAGCGCCGAAGTCGAAGGGCTGAGCGTAGGCGCGCAGCGCCGAAGTCGAAGGGCTGAGCGTAGGCGCGCAGCGCCGAAGTCGAGGACGAAGGACGAGCGGCGAACGCAGAGGCCGGATCGCGGGGGCGCTACCGCTCGAAGAGCCAGCGGCGGATTCCGGCGGCGACGACCTCGTGTTCGAGCGGATGTAGGCGTGCGAGCGCCGTCTCTTCGTCGTCGGTGGGCGAGAGGCGCATCGGGCGCCGTGCCAGCACCGGGCCGCGATCGGTCTGCGGCGTGACGGCGTGCAGGGTTGCTCCGGTCCATGGGCTGCCCGCCGCGATCGCGTCGCGGACCGCCCGCGCACCGCGAAACGCGGCGATTCGGGCGCCGTCGGGAGCGACCACGTCGTCGCGCGCGGGATCGAGCGGCAGAAAGGCCGGGTGGATGTTGAGCAATCCCGGGAAGGTGCGAACGAACGGCTCGGCGAGCAGATGCATCCAGCCCAGCAACAGCACCAGATCGGGCCGCTCGAGGGCGACGGCTTCG
>DATJRF010000106.1:0-8253 GCA_035505015.1 Verrucomicrobiia bacterium
GAAATGGAAGTTGGCCGGCATCTTGTCGGTGACGCGCTCCGCGAACGGCGCGAGTTTGCGAATGCCGGCGAGGTAGGCCTGCGCGAGCCGCTGCAGATGGGGCCGGTCGAGCGGCTCGCCGTTGCCGGGAAAGACGGCGGCAACGGACTCGGAGAAGAGCTCCAGCTCCCCGGCCGGATAGACGCTCGGATGGCTCGCGAGGATCTGCTCGACCAGCGTCGAGCCCGAGCGCGGCATACCCACGATGAAGATCGGCGCCGGCGAAGGATCCCCGGCCCCGAGCAGCGACGCGATGCGCTCGCGGGTGAAGACGTTCGCGACGTTGGTGAAGACGCCGAGCGCCTCGCCCTCGTCGTACTCGAGGCCGGCTCGCTTGACGGCGTTGCCCGCGAGCATGTGGCGAAACGAGCGCTCCGGGTCGTTTCGTCCTGCATAGGCCTTGGAGAGCGTGAAGTGCACGTCCATCTGCGCTTCGGGCGGGAGCGAGCCGACATCGGCCGCTATCGCCTCGACGGCGGCAATCCGCTCGTCGCTGAGCTCGCCGAGGTCCGCGAGCAGGCGATAGAGGTGCACGGCTCTGGGCTCGAGCTCGATCGCGCGTTCGAGTGCATCACGCGCTTCGTCCAACCGTCCCATGGTGCGCAGCGCCGCGCCCACGGCGGCATGCGCCTTGGCTTGCTCGGGTCGTAGCGCGGGCGCCGCCTCGAAGTGCGGCATCGCCTCTTCGTCCTTGCCGAGGTCGCTTAGCGCCTGTGCCAGATTTCCGTGGGCTTCGGCGTAGCGCGGATCGAGGGCGAGCGCGCGCTCGTAGCAGCGCGCCGCCTCTTCCGGCCGCTCGAGCGTGAGATAGGCGGAGCCGAGGTTGTTGTATGCTTGCGCGTACTCGGGCTCGAGTGCGATCGCACGCTCGAGATGCGCGATCGCCTCGGCGTGGCGCTCGAGCGTGAGGAGAACGGTTCCGAGGTGACACTGCGCCTGCGCGGATTCCGGGTCCAGGGCGACCGCCGCGCGCGCGAGCTCCAGCGCATCCTGCGCGCGGCCTTGCTGCGCGCGCAGCAGACTCAAGTAGTAGGTCGCGCCGAACTGGGCGGGCTCGGCGGCGAGCAGCGACTCGTAGCCCTGCGCGGCCTCCTCGAGCCGGCCCTCGCGGTGCAGCGCGAGCGCCTCTTCGAAGCTCGTTGCCATCGCAACGTTACCGGTGCGCGTACTGCGTTTTGTAGTACGCCAGAAACTCGCCCGACTTGAGCGGGCGCCACCAGGCCTCGTTCGCGCGATACCACGCCACCGTCGCCCTCAAGCCCTCTTCGAAGGGCACGCGCGGCATCCAGCCGAGCGCGCGTGCCTTGGCGGAGTCGATCGCGTAGCGGCGGTCGTGGCCGGCGCGGTCGATCACGTGCTTGACGTGCGTCTCCATCGAACGTCCGCATTGCTCGACCAGCTCTCGCGTGATCTCCAAGTTGGTCCGCGGGTTGCCGCCGCCCAGGTTGTAGGCGTTTCCGAGCTCGCCGTGTTCGAGCACGTGCAGGATGCCGCGAGCATGGTCCTCGGCGTGCAGCCAGTCGCGTACCTGCAGGCCGTCTCCGTAGACCGGGACCTGCTCGTCGTCGATCAGGTTGGTGACGAAGAGCGGGATGAGCTTCTCGGGATACTGGCGCGGCCCGTAGGTGTTGCTGCCGCGCGTGATCAGCACCGGCGTGCCGTAAGTCGCGAAGTAGGCGAGGACCTGCAGGTCGCCGCCCGCTTTGCTTGCGGAGTACGGGCTGCGCGGGCGGAGCGGGTCGCTCTCGTGCGACTCGCCGTGCGCGACGTCGCCGTACACTTCGTCGGTCGAGACCTGGAGAAAGCGCGGGATCGAGCGCTCGCGAACCGCTTCGAGCAGCACGTGCGTGCCGAGGATGTCGGTGCGCAAGAACGCTTCGGGATCGAGGATCGAGCGATCGACGTGCGTCTCGGCGGCGAAGTTGACGATCGCGTCGACGCCGTTCGCGAGCGCCTCGGCAACGGCGGCCGGATCGCCGATGTCGCCGCGCAGAAAGCGATAGCGCGGATCGGCCGCGACGTCGGCCAGGTTGGCCGGGTTACCGGCATAGGTCATCGCATCGAGATTGACGATGCGCAGCTCGGGCCGCTCGCGCAGCGCCAGGCGTATGAAGGTGGAGCCGATGAAGCCGAGCCCCCCGGTGACGAGCCATTGCATGGCTAGCCAGCTTCTACAACGGGCTCTTGAAGAACTTTCCGCAGGCGTAGCCGCCGCTGGGAGGCCAGGCGTCCTTGCTCCCGGTGACGCTCATGTCGAGGATGTTGTACATGAGCGCCTGCAGATCGCTCCACTCCGCGCGCGAGATCGCCTCGCTGCTGCCGAGCGCCTCGAGGTAGCTGCAGAGCGCTGCACCGGCGCACTGTTTGAACCACTCCTGCGCCCGCGCGCCGCTGCGTCCTTCGAGCGGCGCCTCGACGGCTCCGGCGATGCAGCGGAAGAAGTCGCCGTAGAACTCGACCATGGAGAGCAGGGTAGACCAATCGTTGGCGCGGGCGATCGCGTATTCGGCCAGCTCCTGCCCGGCGCCGTCCGGCCCCATGCGGCCGATGAGGTTTCCGTTCTGCACGTCGACTTGCCACCAGCCCATGCGCGGCGAGCCGTCGAGCTGCACCGGCTTGCTCGGTGCGATCGCGACGCCTCCGTAACGGTCGCCCTGCAGCACCTCGAGCGCGATGCCGGATTTACGCGCGGCCTCGAGCAGCGCGATCGTGCCGCCGTCGCTCGGTGCCGAGAAGAGATGCTGCTCCGCAAACTCGTCGACGTACCCGCGCGTGAAGTTTTCGCGCACGGCCGCGGAGGGCTGCGTGCCGCTGGCCGACATGCCGTTCTCGACGACGTCGAACCCAGCGATCGCGCGCGGTACGTTGCCTGCGAGATCGAAGCCGTGGTGCTCGATCGCCAGTTGCGGACGGTCGAAGTAGAAGCGGACGGCCCCGCTGCTCTCCAGCCGCCGGCGAATCAACTGGTCGTACGCGTAGTAGTGCAGGGCTTGCATCGGATAGGTCTGCGGCGCGAGCGGCGGCAGTTGCGTGCCGTCGCCGCCGGCGGCGGCGTACGCCATGAAGGCTTGAACCGTTCGCAGGCCCTCGACTTCGCGCAACCCCGCGAAGCCGGGATCGAGATCGCCGGCTAGGGGAAGAAGCGTGTAGCCGGCGGTCAGTGCGTAGGCGGTTCGCCGCGGCGTCCAGGCCGGATCGAGGGTTGCGCTCCCGTCGAGGCGGCGATCCAGAACGCTGCGCCGGTAGAGGCGCGGTGGGGCGCCCGGCTGCGTAACGACGATCTCGAGGTCGACGGTTGCGAGAGCGTCGCTGGCGAAGGCATCGCCGGTCGTTTCGCCGCCGCCGCTGCCGATCGAGGGCACGAACGAGGTCGCCGTCGCGATCGCCGAGCTGCCGCCGTCGCGATCGCCGATCGTCACCACGATCGGCGACGCGTCGACGTCGCGCAGATCCATCGTGCGTTCGACCAGCGTGGCGGGAGCGGCCGCGCCGAAGCGGGTCGCGACCAAACGCACGTCGATCGTCGCGCGCACGCCGGCCGGCAGATCGTCGGCGGTATCGGGCAGCGCGGCCGGGCCGACGTGCGTGCCGGCCTTCGCGGAGGGGAGCGTCGGGTCGTAGTCGACCCAGGCGCCGTCGACCTCGACCTGGAGCCACCAGTGGTCGCGAAGGTTCGCGGCCCAAGCCGCGCGCAGGGCCGCATCGCTGCTCGCCAGCGCGACGTTCTTCGACGCGAGCGTTGCGAGCAGCGTCTGCGCCGGGGCGGCGGCCGCCGCGATGGTCGCGTCGGCGGCGGCCTGCGTTCGCTGCCGCAGCGCGCCGGCCGCCGTGCGCGAGGCGCTCGGATCGACGCCCATCGCGGCGAAGGCGGCGGAGAGGTTCGGCGGCGGCTGCGGCGGGGGAGAGGCCAGCACCGCGGCGACGACGGCGGCGACGTCGCCGTCGCCGAGTTGCGCGTGGACGAAGCGCACCGGCACGCCTTTGGATGCGAGCAGCGCCGCCAGCAGCAGCGCCTTGTCGGCCGGCGACCCGGCGCGAGCCTGGAGCGTTCCCGCGGCGCCGCGCATCGAGCCCGCGTAGGCGTCGGTCTGGATGTGGTCGCGCACGAAGGCGAACGCGGCATCGAGGTCCGCCAGCTCGCCGGCGCGTGCCGCCGGATCGAAACCGTCGGTTGGGATATACGTGGCGTCGGCTGCTATCCGGTCGAAACGCGCGGCCAGGGCCGGGCTCAGACCGGTGCACGGCGAGGCCGGTGCGGTCGCCTCGGGCGACGGCGCCGAGCCGGCCAGCCCGCCGGCGAAACCGCCGGCGTTCGTGCCCGCGCTGTTGCCCATCTCGGCGGCGTGACCGGCACCAGGCGCCCAGCCTTCGATGCCCGAGAGGTCGCCCGGGTTCTGCGGGCAAGCGATCGGCCCGGTCGGAAAGAGCGTTGCGTAGGCGGCATTCTGCGTGCCGCCTCCCCAAAGCGCGTGCCACGCGACGATCGCCAGCAGCGCGAGCACGACCAGGACGACGAGGATCGCAAGGCGCCGCACGGCTACTGCAGCCTCTCCAGCTCGACACGGCGGTTGAGCGCCTTGCCGGCGTCGGTCGCGTTTGAGGCGACCGGCCGCGTGAGGCCGTAGCCCTTGGCGACCAGCCGCGCGCGCTTGATCCCGTAGCGCGCGACGAGATCGTTGACGACCGATTGCGCGCGGCGCTGCGAGAGCGCGAGATTGTAGGCGGCTCCGCCGTCGGAGTCGGTGTGGCCGGAGACCTCGAAGGTCCAGGCGGGGTTGGCGCGCATCAACGCCGCGATATCGGCGATCACGGGCTCCGAGCGCGGCTGGATACGCGCGCTGTCGTAGTCGAAGTGGATGCCGTAGATGCGGATGCGCTGGTGCTTGCGCAGCGCAGCCTTCTTGATCGGCGCGCTTCCCGTGATCGTGATCGTCGCCTGCGCCGTCTTGCCGTCGCTGCCGGTCCCGGTGACCGTAACGGTGTAGACGCCCGGCTTGGCCGAGGCCGGAACGCTGACCGCCACCTGCAGCGGCTGCGTGCCGCCGGACATGTCGAAGCCGCTCGGGGCGACCGTTGCGGGGAAGTCGCCGCCCGTCTTGACGTCGACGTGACCGCTCCAACCGAGGTTGGCCAGCGTCTCCATCGGCTCGCGCAGCGTCGCCGCCGTGCCGGAGCTGAAGGTCGCCTCTTGGTCGGGCTGGATGAGGAACGAGAGCGCCGCACTTTGCGTGCACGGCATGCCGGCCGGCAGCGCCAGCGCGAACTCGAGGTTGCGGACGCGCTCGTATCCGGGGTTGCCGGAATCGTCGTGATCGAAGCCGTCGTAGATGATGACGCCCGAGCCGTACGGGGCGTACATCTGCATGAAGCCGTTGTCGTTCTTCGCGTTGGTCCCGAAGAGATGCCCGCACCAATGCGAGTCCTGCGTGGTCACGATGTTGGCGTCGCCGAGCTGGTTGTTGCCCTCGTTGATGAAGAGCTGCGGATCGAAAAAATGCGCGGCGTCGTTGCGATCGGTGGTCCCGAGCGCGTCGGATTCCACCACGATGAGCCGGCTGCCGGCGGCGCCGTGCGCGCCCGGATTGCTGGTCGTGAAGGCGTACGGCAAGAACGCGTAGGACGACTTCTCGCACTCGTCCGAGTCGACGACGAGCAGCTTGTGACCGGCCGAAACCCATTGCAGCAGGCCGTCGGTTTGGCCTTTCGAGACGTACGCCGACGCGTCGCAGAGCATGTTCATGATCGCCATGCTCTTGCCCGCGAGAGAATCGGCGTCGAGCATCGAGGCGTCGACGCGCGAGTAGGCGTAGCCGGGCAGCCGGTTGTCGTCGACCGGATAGAGCCCTTGCGGCGAGTCCGAGTCGAGCACCAGCACCGCCGTGTTTCCCGTGCCGCTGGTAATGGGCTCGCAGTCTTTGGGTTGCGCGCTCGAGCGCAGCAGGTAGAACGGGCTGCCGCTTTGGCTGCCGACGATCAGCGAGGCATCGTCGTTGACGATGGCCGAGTCGCCGGCGTCGCTGCCGTGCCCAAACGACCACGTTCGGCCGGAGAGCGTCCCGGGATACGAGTCACCGTAGCGCCCGTCGGCGCATTCGGTCGCCGTCATCGAGTTCCCGAACGTCACGATGCGCCGGTACCACGGCGACTGATTGCTCGGTACGGGATTGAAGGCGCCGTTTTTCTGCGGCTCCGCGTCGAGCTCGACGTAGATGCCGGCCGGCGAAACGCCGGTGGGCAGCGGCGCGAACGTGCCGGTAGCGCCGAACCCGTCGACCGAGGGTGCGTTGACGGTGACGCGCACCCAGCGCGCGGCGACCCCGGCGTGGATCGCCTGGGGTGTTTGCGTTTGGGCCGCCGAGATCGTTCCGGCGTCCCGGAAGTCGCCGGTCGCTCCGGTGGTCGAGACCGCGAACGCCACCGTCGCCGGCGGCGCGCTCGGCTGGGCCGCCGGCAGCTGCGCCGTGAAGCTCGAGATGGTGGCCGTTCCGGGCAACTCGTAGACGAAGACAAACGGCCCGGCGGCCGTGCTCTCGAAGCTCATGCCCTCGTCGGCGATGCCGCTCGGGCTGCGGTCCCCGACCGCCGCCTGGGGATAGCTGCGGACGATCGTGCCGTTCTTCGGGGAGATGAGGTTGGCGTCGGGCGTCGGGGTCGGCTCCGGGGTGGGCGAGGCCTCGGGCGCGGCGGGGGCTGATTCCGTGCCGCCGGCGGTCGCCGTGGCCTCGGCGGCGGCCGGCGGCGGGCTGGGCGGGGCCGAGGACTGCTGCGAGGCTGCGTTCTGCGCGTGGGCGCAGGCGGATAGCAACGCGCACGCCAACAGCGCGCGAAGGGGAGAAAGGCGCAACGGGGACCCTCCTCTAGAATGCTTGCTCCGCTGGCTTGCTACTTTTGCATGACCGGCGGCACCTGCCCGATGTGCTTGCGCGGCTCCGGGCCGGGCGTGGTATAATCGCGCGGTTGTCTTCACTACGCCGGGCACGGAGGCTCGGCGGCAATGGCCTCACGACGCGACCGCAACGCCAGGACGGCAGGCGGCCGGGGGCCAGAAAGGGGTCTACCTTGTCCGTCATCACCATGCGCGAGCTGCTCGAAGCCGGCGTCCAGTTCGGCCACCAAACCCGCCGCTGGAACCCGAAGATGAAGCCGTTCATCTTCCAGGAGCGCAACGGCACCTACATCATCGATCTCGCCCTGACCGTGCAGAAGCTGCGCGAGACCTACGACGTGGTGCGCAACCTGGCGCGCGACGGTCGCGTCATCCTCTTCGTCGGCACCAAGAAGCAGGCGCAGGACGTCGTGCGCGAGGAGGCCGAGCGTGCCGGGACGTTCTTCGTGAACCAGCGCTGGCTGGGGGGCACGCTCACCAACTTCGCGACGATCCAGAAGCGTATCGCGCGCCTGCGCGAGCTCGAGAACATGAAGGCTCAGGGCGACTTCGACCGTCTTCCGAAAAAGGAAGTGGCCAAGCTCGGCGACGAGATGAGCAAGCTCGAGCGCTTCCTGGGCGGCATCAAGGACATGCATCGCCTTCCCGACGCCGTGTTCATCATCGACCCGAAGAAAGAGCGCATCGCCGTCCTCGAGGCGCGCAAGCTCAAGATTCCGATCATCGCGGTCATCGACACGAACTGCGACCCCGACGAGATCGACTACCCGATTCCCGGCAACGACGACGCGATCCGCGCCGTCAAGCTGATGGTCGGAAAGATCGCCGACGCGATCATCGAGGGCCGGACCGAGAGCCAGAGCTCCTACGACGAGAGCGCGTACGACGCGCAAGAGTTTCCCGAAGCGCCGGCCGACGCGCAACCCGCCGGCGTCTAAAGCGCCGCCCCCGAACGCGACGAGAGAGGCCTGCCGGCCTCTCTTTACGCAAGCAAGAAACGTGAGGATAGGAGAGAACTGGTGAGCACCGCTATGTCGTACCAGCCCAAGGCCGAGGAGATCAAGGCGCTGCGCGAAGAGACGAGCGCCCCGATGATGGATTGCCGCAAGGCGCTCGTCGAAGCCGCGGGCGACGTCGAGAAAGCCAAGGCGCTCCTGATCGAGCGCGGCGCCTCGCAGGCCGAGAAGAAGGCCGAGCGCGTGGCCAACGAGGGGCTGGTCGCGAGCTACATCCACGCCGGCGGCAAGATCGGCGTCCTCGTCGAGGTCAATAGCGAGACCGATTTCGTCGCGCGCAATCCGAAATTCGCCGAGCTCAGCCGCGACATC
>DATJRF010000107.1:0-3635 GCA_035505015.1 Verrucomicrobiia bacterium
CGTAGAGCGCGGCGCCGGGCGCGTCGAGCGCGGCCGCCAGCCAGCAGACGCCGTCGCGCACGGCGGCGAGATCGTGCGTGGAGGCGTCGAAGAGCCGCTGCGCCAGCGGCAGCAGCGCGCCCGCTTGCGCGCGGGCGAAGAGTTCGCCGAGCGCGCGGCGCGAACGCGCGACGCGCGCCGCGGGATCGGTGCAGTCGCTCGCCGGATCGGCGAGCACGCGCAGGCGCGGGCCGGCAGCATCCCAGGTGCAGCAGTACTGCAGCGGGATGCCACTGGCGTTGAGGGAGGACGGGACGGACGGCGACCCGTCGAGCGCGAGCGCGAGCTCGGCGACGCTCATGGCCGCCTAGAGCTTGGTGACGTCGAAGCGGCCGGCCGTGCCGTTGGCGCCGGCCGTGCCGGGCATTCCCGCCGAGCCCTGCCTTCCGGTCTTGCCATTGGCCGCGCCGCCGCCGCCGCGCCCCCCATTTCCGGCGCCGCCGCCCGAGCCGGCAAGGCCGCCGAGCCCTCCGCGGCCGGCGAGCGCGTTCGCTGTGACCGTGTCGAGAGCCGGGGTTTGGGGCGTGTACGTGATCTTCACGAGCGAGCCGTTCCCGGCGTTCCCGCCGTTGCCGCCGCGCATCCCGTTCCCGCCGTTGCCGCCATCGCCGCCGTTGGACCCGGCGCAACTGGAGCCGGTGGGGCAGCGAGAGGCCTGGCCGCCGTCGCCACCGTTCCCGCCCGCGCCGCCGCCGCCGCCGTTGCCGCCGGTACCGCCGTCGCCGCCGGCGTTCACGAAGACCGGCGTGCCGATGAGGGTGGCGATGGTGAAGGTGGCCGGCTGCGCGTCGTTGCCGCGCGAGCCGTTCTCGCCGTTTTGACCGTCGGTGCCGTTGCCGCCGGTACCGCCGGGGGTGGAGGCGTCGGTGCAGTTGCTCATCCAGTTGCAGTTGGCGTCACGGCCGCGCGTACCGAGCCTTCCCGCATCGCCGCTTGCGCCGGCCTTTCCGTTGGCGCCCGGCAAGCCGACGATCGCGATATCCGAGGATTGCGCCGCGAATGGCTCCGTCATATCAGCTATCTCGCTTTCTGAGCGTCCCGACGTTGAGAAGAAGCGGCCCCACCACCACGAGCTGCCCGCCCGAGAGAATATCGATAGCGTCGAAGCTGTATTCGAGCTTCCCGGGCTCGGGCAAGACGTAAGGTGAGTTTTGGCGCGTGAGCGTGAGCACGGTGGCGTGCGGCTCGCGCGCATCGGCTCGCTCCGACGCGGGCTGGCTCGGCAGCACGCTCTGCGAGGGACCGCGAGCCCCGCACGCCTGCAGTGCGCTCCCCGCGACGGCAACGCCGCTGGAAATCAAAAAGCGCCGGCGATCGACCATTATGCGACACCTCCCTTAGCAGAGGAACGCACGTCTTCGCGGTTTCGTTGCGCCCGCCTCCGAAGGCCGGCGTTGGGCGATGCTCACCCCTTGCGGTCGATGCGAACGGTGACTTTCTTGCCGCGGATGCTCTTGCCGCGCAGCGCGGCGACCACGCCCTTGGCGAGCGCGCTCGAGACTTCGACGATGGAGAACGTGTCGGCGATATCGATCGCGCCGATCTCGCGCGAGTTGATGCGCGCCTCGTTCGCGATCGCGCCGACCAAATCGCCCGGGCCGACGCGCTGGCTGCGGCCCAAACCGATCCACAGCTTGGTCATCTCCGTCGACTGCGCGCGCTCGGCGAACGCCGCGCGCGCCGGGTTCTTTGCGCCCTTGGGTTGGAGGAAGGCCGGCGCCAGCGAGGCGGGCGCGGTGGGAATCTCGTCGTCGTTATCGTCGCCGCCTTCGCGGGCGCGATCGGCGAGCTTGACGGCGGCGGCGGCGAGATCGAGCACGTCGTGCTGCGCGGCGAGCGACTCGACGACCAGGCGGTACTTGTCGAGCTCGCCCTCGGCGAGCGCTTCTTCGAGCGCCGCGCGGGTGAGGTCGAGGCGCCGGGCGCGCAGATCGTGCGCCGTGGGAATGGGTTGGATCGCGATCTTGCGCTTCGTGTGGTGCTCGATGTTGCGCAGAAGGCGGTGCTCGCGCGCCTCCACGAGCGTGATCGCGACGCCCTCGCGGCCGGCCCGGCCGGTGCGGCCGATGCGGTGCACGTAGTCGTCGGGCGAGGACGGCACGTCGTAGTTCACCACGTGGGAGAGATGCTCGATATCGAGCCCGCGGGCGGCGACGTCGGTAGCGACGAGCACGTCGGCGACGTTCTCGCGAAAACGGCGCAGCACGCGATCGCGCTGCTCCTGCGAGAAGCCGCCGTGAAGGGCCTCGGCTTGGTAGCCGCGCGCGGCGAGGACCTCGGTGAGTTCGTCGACCTCGGTGCGCGTGCGGCAGAAGACGATGGTGGAGGTGGGCGACTCCATATCGATCACGCGCGCGAGCGCCGCCGCTTTGTAGGCGCGCTGCACGACGTAGGCCGCTTCGCGGACCCGCGCCTTCGCGCCGGCGGCCGGAGTTTCGTTGGCGATGGTGACCGAAACGGGGTCGTGGAGGTAGCGCTTGGCGATCGTGCGGATGCGCGGCGCGATCGTGGCGGAGAAGAGCGCCGTCTGGCGCTTGACCGGAACGGCGGCGACGATCGCTTCGAGCTCGTCGGCGAAGCCCATGTCGAGCATCTCGTCGGCTTCGTCGAGGACCAAAAACTCGACGGCACTCAAGTCGAGGGTTCCGCGGTTGATGTGATCGAGTGCGCGCCCCGGCGTCGCGACGACCACGTCGACGCCGCGTTTGAGCGCGCGGAGCTGTTGCCCGACGGATTGGCCGCCGTACACCGGCAGCACGCTCGTGCCGAGCAGGCGCCCGTACTTATGCACGGCCTGCGCCACCTGCATGGCGAGCTCGCGCGTCGGCACGAGGATCAACCCGCGAACGCGCCGGCCATCCTCGGCCGTCGTGCCGATGCGGTGCAGCAACGGCAGCGCGAACGCAGCGGTTTTTCCGGTCCCGGTCGCCGCCTGCCCCAGGACGTCGCGCCCCTCGAGCAGCGGCGGAATCGCCTCACGCTGAATCGCGGTCGGCTCTTCGTATCCGAGCGCGGAAGCGGCCTCAACTAAGGCCGGATGAAGCCCCAAGGCGCCGAAGCCAATGGGGGTGGTTGTCGTGCTCATGCTTCGCCGCCCTGGGTTCTGCGCGACGGTACGCGGTTCATGCGGACGCTTGCGATGGTTTCCGGAGAAGATGTGGCAAAGTGGTGGTTTTGGAGTTGTGGGGTAAGGGAGTCGTAGCAAGACCCCTTACATGCGAAGCAAGCCGAAGCGAAACCTAGAAAAGCGCGGCGCGATTGCGAGAAAGCGAAAACCCCAATAACCGCCGGTGCTTCCGCGTATTTCGTCATTTTCGACGTTTCCGCGCGGGCTCGGCGATTACGGGGATTAAAACCCCCGTAGAACCCCTGAGGGAGCCTGCGTAATGGGCAGGCCTCGATAGCGGGCGCCAATCGGGGTAGGTCCATCTACAACGCCTTGGGTCGCGAAGCCGGCGTGCTCTAGGTGTCCAGATGACGCTGGTCTTTTACGCAGTTGCCGAGCGCGGTCGCGCCTTCGACGAAAAGTGCCGCTTGGAGATGATCACTGCGATCGGCGGGCGCTTCTGCTTAGTTCGTATGTGGGTGAAAGTGCA
>DATJRF010000108.1:0-8619 GCA_035505015.1 Verrucomicrobiia bacterium
CTGACCGGCCCGGGTGCGGAGCGCATCGCGGTCGTACACGCCGCCGAAACGGTGCCGATGGATCAACACGCCTCGCAAGCGTTGCGTTCGGCCGACCGCACCTCGCTCGGCATCGCGGTGAATCTCGTCAAGAGCGGCGAGGCCGACGCGGTCGTTTCGGCGGGCAACAGCGGCGCCTTCCTCGCGATCGCTTTGATCAAGCTGCGCACGATCGAGGGGATCGCGCGCCCCGCGATCGCGACGATTTGGCCGGGCCTCAACGGCAGCTTCGTGCTCCTGGACTCGGGGGCCAACGTGGATTGCCGCCCGGAGTGGCTCGCGCAGTTCGGGATCATGGGATCGGCCTACGCGACCGCCGTGCTCGGCATCGCCAATCCGCGCGTTGCGGTGCTCTCGAACGGCGAAGAGCGGACCAAAGGGAACGCGCAGGTGCTCGAGGCCGCCCGCCTGCTCGACGAGGCGCCGGTGAACTTCATCGGCAACGTCGAAGGCAAGGATCTCTTCCACAACGCGACCGACGTGCTGGTCGCCGACGGCTTCGTCGGCAACGTCGTGCTCAAGACCTGCGAAGGCATGATCGCCGATCTCACCAAGGTCATGCGCGACGCGCTCATCGGCGGAAACCTCCTCTCCAAGCTCGGCACGGCGATGCTGGCGCCCGCGCTTCGCCGTCTGCGCAAGCGCTTCGACTACGAGAGCTACGGCGGCGGACCGCTCTTGGGCTTGCGCGGAAACTGCATCGTCAGCCACGGCCGCGCCAGCCGCTACGCCATTCGCAGCGCCATTCGGGTCGCCATCGAGGAGACCGAACACGACGTCGTCGGAAAGATCACCGAGCTGATCGCACCGCACGTGGCAAAGGTCTAAGGCCGCGAATGGCCGTCGCAATCGTCACCGATTCGACGTCGGATATCGAGCCGGCGCGCGCCGCCGAACTCGGCATCGCCGTCGTTCCGCTCTTCGTCGTCTTCGGCGATCGCAGCTTCAAGGACTACGTCGAGCTCTCTCGCGCGGAGTTCTACCGCAAGCTCGAGACCGATCCGGTGCTGCCGACCACCTCGCAGCCCACGGCGGCGATGTTCGAGGAGGCGTTCCTCCCTGCGGTGCAAGCCGGCGACGAGGTGCTCTGCATCGTTATTTCCTCGCACCTCTCGGGAACGATCAACGCCGCGCAAGCCGCGGCCGGTGCGGTGCGCGAGCGGTTCCCCGGCGCCGCAATCACGGTCTACGATTCGCAGACCGCCGCGGCCGGGCTCGGGATGCTCGCGATCCGAGCCAGCGAACTCGCGGCGCACGGCGAGGACGCCGCCGCGATCGTTGCGGAGCTGGACCGGATCCGCGCGACCCAGCGCCTCTATGCGTGCTTCTCGGATCTCTCGCACCTGCAGCGTACGGGGCGCATCGGCAAGGCGCAAGCGATGATCGGCTCGCTGATGAAGATCGTTCCGGTGCTCTCGCTCAAAGACGGCGCGGTCTGCGCCGAAGCGCAGGTGCGCACCTTCGCACGCGCGACGCAGGCGATGCTCGATCTCGTACTGCAAGCCGCCGGAGACGGGCCCGCGCACTTCGTCGTGGTCCATACCAACGCTCCGCCGCTCGCGCAAGCCGTCGCGGGCAAGCTGCGCGAGCGAATCGGGGAGGACGGCTCGCGATCGATCGAGATGAGCGAGGCCGGGCCGGTGATTGCAACGCACGGCGGAGAAGGCGCCGTCGGCGTGTTCGTTGCCAGGGAATGAGGAGGGTAGCATGGGCGTAACGATCGTTACCGACAGCACCTGCGATCTGGGATCCGCCGCGGTGCGCGATCTCGGTGTCGTGGTGGCGCCGATCTGGATCATCTTCGGTCAAGAGCGGCTGCGCGACGGGGTCGACATCACGCGCACGAACTTCAACGCGCGTCTCGTCACCGCTAAGGATTTTCCGCGGACGGAGCCGCCCGAGGCGGCCGTCTTCGAGGCGCTCTTCGCCAAGGCCGTCGAGGCCGGCAACGAGGTCGTCGCGCCGATCGTCTCCTCCGGCCTCTCGAAGACCTACGCCAACGCCTCGGAGGCCGCGGTGAAGTTCGGCGGCAAAGTTCGCGTCGTCGATACGCAGACGCTCTCCGGCGGGCAGCTCTTGCAGGTGCAGGTGGCCGGAGAGATGGCGCGAGCCGGCGCCTCGGCCGCCGACATCGCGGAAAAACTGGAAGCCGCGCGCGCCAAGCAGCACGGGTACCTCATCACGCCGGATCTGACCTATCTCGGGCGCAGCGGGCGGATCAACAAGGCGATCGTCGCCCTCGGCACCGTGCTCAAGGTCAATCCCGTGCTGCAGACCAAGAACGGCTTGGTCGAGACGGCCGCGCAGACGCGAACGTACGAGAAGGCGCAGGAGTTGATGATCGAGGTCGCCGCCCGTCACGTCGAGGAAGCGACCAAGACGCGCTTTGCCGTCGGGCATATCGAAGCGCCGGAGCTTGCCGAGCACATCGTGAGCCTGCTCAAGACCAAGCTCGGCTTTCCGCCGAAATCGCTGGTCGTCTACGAGGGCGGCCCCACGCTCTCGGTCAACGGCGGTCCGGGCAGCCTCGCCATCTTTTTCATCGCAGGAGTTTGACGCCCGCCATCACGAGCAGCCCGATCGGCGTTTACGTCCATCTGCCGTTTTGCCCGTATCTCTGTCCGTACTGCGATTTTGCGAAGTGGCCGATGCGGGCGAGCGCCGCTGCACGCTATCTCGAAGCGCTCTACGCCGAGCTCGAGCGCGAGCCGCGGGCGACGGCTGCGACCTTCTTTCTCGGAGGCGGCACGCCGAACGCGTACGACGCGCCGGCGATCGCCCGGCTGGCGCGCTCCCTGCGCGAGCACTTCCCCGCGCCCGGCGGCGCCGCCGAGCGCGAGTTCACGATCGAGGTTAATCCCGAGCTCGTACGAGCTGGCGATCTCGCGCGCTACCGCGACGCGGGCGTCACGCGCCTCTCGATCGGCGTGCAATCGTTCGATCCCTCGGAGATCGCGACGTTGGGGCGCAAGCACACGGCGGCGATGGTGAGCGACGCGGTCGCGCAGGCGCGCGCGGCCGGTATGCCGTCGGTTTCGCTCGATCTCATCTTCGCGGTCCCCGGCCAGACGCCGCAATCGTGGCGGCGCACGCTCGAGGCGGCGATCGCCCTCGACGTCGATCACGTCTCGACCTACGGGTTGACGGTGGAGGCGGGGACGCCGTATGCCGGCTGGCAGGCGCGCGAACCGCGCGCCTTCTTCGACGACGCGGGCGAAGCCGAGCTCTACGCGTGTGCGATCGCGATGCTCGCCCAGGCCGGCTACGAGCACTACGAGATCAGCAACTTCGCGCGCCCCGGGCACCGCTGCGCGCACAACGAGAACTATTGGGAGAACGGCGAGTACGCCGGCCTCGGCGTCGGCGCCGCCGCTTACCGCGGCGGCGTCCGCTCCGTCCACACGCGCTCGCTCGAGGAGTACGCCGAAGCGGCGCTTGCCGGGAGGGTGATCCCCGGGGAGAGCGAGCGGCTGGAGGGCGCTCGCCGGGCCGGCGAGGCCGCAATGCTGGCCTTGCGGACGGAGCAAGGGGTCCGGCTCGGCGCGTTCAAAGAGCGATATGGGATCGATCCGCTGGAGCATTACGCGGACGCGATCGCGCGGTACACCGAGGCGGGATTGCTGGAGCGGGCCGGCGATCGCCTCCGCCTCACCCCGCGTGGCCGATTTCTCGCCAACGACGTCTGCGGGGCCTTCATACCATTCGAGTAGCCAACAACGTATCGGCAACGGTTCTGCGCGGAGCCTTCATGCTGGTCTTCGGCGTGACCGGCTTTCTGCTCGGCCGCGAGGCGTACTTCAACGTCTTTTCGCTGCACTTCGCGAGCGAAGGGCTGCAGTACGCGCTGCTGATTCTCTCGCCGGTCGCGGGCGCGGTGATCGGCGCGCTGCTCGCGCCCCTCGCGCAGAGCGTCTTCGAATCCGAGCTCGATCAAGTCGAGGGAGCGATGGACCGCTTCGCTCCGGCCGAGGTGGCGGGCGGTGCGCTCGGCTTGCTGGTCGGGCTGCTGATCGCGTTTCTCATCAAAGCCATCGCCTTCGAGTTCATTGCGGGAGCGGGGAAGGCGGGGACGTACATCGCGATCGTCCTCTACCTGCTGCTCGCGATCTTCGCCGCCTTTCTGGGCGCGCGCGTCGGGGCGCGGCTGCGGATCGTGCCGGTTCCCAAGGGCGTCGCGGGCGAGCGCGGCGCGGCGGTGCGTAAGATCGTCGATACCTCGGTGATCGTCGACGGCCGCATCGTCGAGATCGTCGAGAGCGGCTTCCTGGAAGGCCCGCTCGTCATTCCGCGCTTCGTTCTGCGCGAGCTGCAAACGATCGCCGACTCGGTCGATCCGCAGAAGCGCACGCGCGGCCGGCGCGGATTCGACGTGCTCAACAAGCTGCAAGAGCTCTCCGCCTTCGAGATCGTCGAGCGCGACTTCTCGGATATGGCGCCGGGGAACGTCGACGCGCGGCTGGTCCGGCTGGCTCAGCAAATCGGCGGCAAGATCGTCACCACCGACTATAATCTCAACCGCGTCGCGCAAGTCGAAGGCATCGAGGTCCTCAACGTCAACGAGCTTGCCAACGCGGTCAAACCGGTCGTCTTGCCGGGCGAGGAGCTCCACGTTGCCGTCACCCGCGAGGGCAAGGAGACGCATCAAGGCGTGGGTTACTTGGAGGACGGCACGATGATCGTCGTCGAGCACGGCCGCCGGCTGATCGGCGAGGAGACCGACGTGATCGTCACCAGCGTCCTGCAGACGGTGGCGGGCCGGATGATCTTCGCGCGCCCCAAGCGCGACGGGGCGCTCCATTGATCCATTCGTGGGGCGCGGTCGTCGTCGCGGCGGGGCGCGGCACGCGTTTCGGCCGCCCCAAGCAGCTCTTGCCGCTCGCCGGCCTTCCGCTCGCGGCCTGGTCGATTCGCACCTTCGCGCAAATGCCCGAGATCGCCGAACTGATCGTCGTGACCGAACCGGAATGGGTCGAGGCGATGCAAGGTGTGATGGCCCAAACCGCCGAGCGGTCGTCGTGGCAGGTGGTGGAGGGCGGCGCGACGCGGCAGCAGAGCGTCTATGCGGGATTGCGCGCGCTGAGCGAGCGCTGCGAAGCGGCGCTGATCCACGACGGTGCGCGCCCGCTGGTGCGCGCCGCCGAGGTCCGCGCCGGCATGCGCGAAGTGCGCGACGGGCGCGGCTCCCTCCTCGCCGTGCCGGTCGTCGATACGATCAAGGTCGTCGACGCGGTGACGATGAGCGTCGAGCGAACGCTCGCGCGCGAGACGCTGTGGGCGGCGCAAACCCCGCAGTTCGGCCTGCTTCGCGAGCTGCGCCACGCCCACGAGGAAGCGCAACGGCAGGGCTTCGAGGCGACCGACGATGCGTCGCTGCTCGAACGCGCCGGCATCGACGTGGTCGTCGTCCCCGGATCGAGCGAGAACTTCAAGGTCACGTTGCCCGAGGATCTGGCGCGTGCCGAGGCGCTGATGCGCGAGCGCTTCGCGCGCAGCGAGGCGGAATCGTAATGCGCATCGGGCACGGATTCGACGCACACGCGCTCGCCATCGGGCGGCCGTTCGTGCTGGGCGGCGTACGAGTGCCGTTCGGGCGCGGGCCGTTCGGGCATTCCGATGCCGACGTGCTCGCGCACGCCATCTCGGACGCGTTGCTCGGCGCGGCCGCCCTTGGCGACCTGGGAGGACGCTTTCCCGACAGCGACCCGCAGTGGAAAGGCGCCGATTCGATGCGCTTGCTGGCGTCGTGCGCCGCCGACGTGCGCGCCGCGGGCTATGCGATCGAAAACGTCGACGCAACGGTCGTCGTCGATCGCCCCAAGCTCGCCGGTTTCGTCGGCGCGATGCGCGCCAACGTCGCGGCCGCGCTCGGCATCGATGCGAGCTGCGTCAGCGTGAAAGCCAAGACCAGCGAAGGCATGGGCTATACCGGCGACGGCAGCGGGATCGCGGCCTACGCCGTGGCGTTGCTGCGATGAGCGTCGGCGTGGCGGCGTTGGCTGAGGCGATGCAGCGCTGGGGCGTGCTGGAAGATCCGGCGCCGCCCGCGGCGCTGCGCTGGATAGAGACGTTTCTGGAAGCCTACGGCGGCGAGCTCGAGAGCGCCGACGACGCCCGCGCCCGCGTCGGCGCCTTGCGCGCGGAGTCGTGCATCGTACCGGCGCTCGAGCTCGAACGGCTGCGCTCGCGCGACGTGCTGTTTTTCCTCGATTCGGTCGCGCAGTACGTCGATCACCAGCCGGAGCTGCGCGGCCTGCCGCTCGCGCACGACCTCGGCGCCGTCGCCGCGGAGTTCGGCATCGGCGAAGCCGAGGCGCTGGGCGCGGTGCGCATGGCACTGACCGGCGAGAGGGCGGGGCCGCCGCTCGAGCTGCTCTTCCCGTTGCTCGGTCACGACCGCATCCTCATTCGCATCGGCGCGATCAACTCGCGGCTGCTCCACGGGCGGGGGCTCGAACCGATCGCCTTCGGGCCCGACGGGCGCCCGTTCGAGCCGATTCGCGGGGTCAAGCCCGGCGGCGAGGCCGCGGCGAAGCCTCCGGTTGACGAGCCGGGTTAGACTATCTGGAGTATGGCTAGTCCGCTGCAGACGTTTGCGAACGACTTGCGCGCCCCGCTCGAGCGCGATCCGGCGGTACGCGGCTGGCTCGACGTGCTGCTCTCGTACCCGGGGTTTCACGCGATCGTCGCGCACCGCGTCATCTCGCGCCTGCACCGCGCCCGCATCCCTCTGCTGCCGCGCTTTCTCGCACAACTGGTGCGGTTTGCGACCGGCATCGAGATCCATCCGGGCGCGAAGATCGGCCAAGGCGTTTTCATCGACCATGGGATGGGCGTCGTCATCGGCGAGACGGCCGAGGTCGGCGACGGCTGTACGATCTATCAGGGCGTGACGCTGGGCGGCACGAGCCTCTCGCACGGAAAGCGCCATCCGACGCTGGGGCGCAACGTGACGGTCGGCGTCAACGCGGCGGTACTCGGCGCGATCTCCCTGGGCGACGGTGCGAAGGTCGGCGGCGGATCGGTCGTCGTCAAGGACGTGCCGCCCAACGCTACCGTGGTGGGCGTCCCGGCGCGCATCGTCGCGCAAGACGGCAAGCCCATTCGCCTCGTTCCGGATCGCCCGCAGGTGGAGATGCCCGACCCCAACGCGGACGCCCTGGCGCGCCTCTCGCGCAAGATCGAGGCGCTCGAGCGCCGGCTCAACGACATCGAGCCCGAGACGGACGCAAACGAAGCGTGGTCCTGGGTCATCTGATCGGCCGACGTGGCGCTGCAACTCTATAACACGCGCACGCGCGCGCTCGAGACGCTGCGGCCGCTGCGCGACGGCGAGATCCGCATGTACGTCTGCGGGATGACGCCCAGCGCCCAGGCGCATCTCGGCCACGCGCGCTCGTTTTTGTTCTTCGACGTGCTGCGCCGTTACCTCAAGCACTTGGGGTATCGCGTCACCTACGTCCAGAACGTCACCGACATCGACGACCGCAGCATCGCGCGCTCGATCGAGACAGGCGAGGACTGGCGCGAGATCGTGCGCGGTTACTACGACGAGTTCAAGGACTCGATGCGCAAGCTCGGGGTGCTGGCGTACGACGAAGAGCCCTTCGCGACCCAATATATCGGCGAGATCCAGGAGATGATCCGGGCGCTGATCGAGCTCGGGCACGCCTACGTTTCCGAAGACGGTATCTACTATCGCGTCAAAACCTTTGCGGCGTACGGCCATCTCTCCAACCGGCGCATCGACGAGCTCGAATCCGGAGCGCGTATCGAGATCGACGAGCACAAGGAGGATCCGCTCGACTTCGCGCTCTGGAAGTTTGCCAAGCCGGGCGAGCCTCGCTGGGCCTTCGAACCGTACGGGGAGGGCCGGCCCGGCTGGCACATCGAGTGCTCGGCGATGGCGCGCGCGCTGCTCGATCCGCAGGGGCTCGGCTTCGATATCCACGGCGGCGGCGCGGATCTCGTCTTTCCGCATCACGAGAACGAGATCGCGCAGAGCGAGCCGCTCATGGAGCGCCCGCCGATGGCAAACGTCTGGCTGCACGGCGGCCTGCTGCTCTTCGACAACCGCAAGATGAGCAAGTCGCTCGGGAACTTCGAGCCGATGAGCGCGCTGCTCGAGCGCTACGACCCGCAGGCGATCCGGCTGCTCTTCCTGCAAACCAGCTACGCCAAGGTCAAGAACTTCACCGAGGATTCGATCGCGGCGGCGGCGGTGGCGCTCGCAAAGCTGCGCGCCGCGTACCGCGCGCTGCACGCGCGCAGCGCGCCGGTCGCAACGGATCTGGCCGCGACCGGCTACGTCGGGCGGATCGAGAGCGAGCTCAACAACGACATGAATACCGCCGCGGCGCTGGCGGCGCTGCTCGAGTTCGCGGCCGATGCGGACGGGGTCGCCAAGCGCTGCGGCGCCGGGGAGGCGCTCCACGAGTTCGGCTATCTCTGCACGCTCTTGGGGCTCGCGCCGGACGAGCGCTGGGTCGAGGCGCCAGCGCTGCCGTCCGACTTCGTCGCGCGACTCTCGGCGGTCTTGCGCGAGAACTTCGACGGCGCCTCGCCGGCCGAGGCGATCGAGCG
>DATJRF010000109.1:0-9265 GCA_035505015.1 Verrucomicrobiia bacterium
GAGATCGTCGAAGAGGCAAAGCTGCGCGAAGGCGCGCCGCGCATCGGCGAAGAGGCGCTCGCGCTGCTGCGCGCCCCGCAATGCCCGAGCGGCGTCGTCGACGTGATCCTCGGCGGATCGCAGATGTCGCTGCAGATTCACGAGTCGTGCGGGCACCCGGCGGAGCTCGACCGGGTGATGGGGTGGGAGGCCAACTTCTCGGGCACGAGCTTTCTCGAAACCGATCAGGTCGGGAAGCTGCGCTACGGCTCCAACGGCGTGACGATCGTCGTCGACAACACGATGCCGCGCGGCATGGCCACCTGCGGCTACGACGACGAAGGGACGAAATCCGGCACCTCCGACATCGTGCGCGACGGGCTGCTGGCCGGCTACGAGATGAGCAACGACACGGCGCGCGTCATCGGCCGCAGCAGCAACGGCTGCGTGCGCGCGCAAAGCTGGGAGTTCGTTCCGATGATTCGGATGTGCAACCTCAACTTGCTGCCGGGCGACGTTCCCTTCGAGCACCTCTTCGACGACGTCAAAGACGGCGTCTACATGGAGAGCAACCGCTCGTGGTCGATCGACGACCGGCGGCTCAACTTCCAGTTCGGCTGCGAGATGGGGTGGGAGATCAAGAACGGCAAGCGCGGCCGTCTGCTCAAAAACCCCACGTATGCCGGCATGACGCCGCAGTTCTGGAACTCCTGCGACGCGATCGCCGACGAGCGATCCTGGTTCGCCTGGGGAACGCCGAACTGCGGAAAGGGCGAGCCGATGCAGACGGGACGTACGACGCAAGCGGCGGCCCCGGCGCGCTTCCGCAACGTCAGCGTCGGCGTGGGGTATCGTGGATAGGGCCGCGCGCGAAGCGCTCGCCGCCGCGATCTTGGCTCGATCGTCGGCGGATCAAACCGAAGTGCTCGTCTACGCGAACGACAACGCCTTGACGCGCTTCACCCACGAGACCTCGAATCAGAACGTCGCGACCGACGACGCGGCCGTCTCGGTGCGGGCGATCGTGGGCGGACGCACCGGCGTCGCGCAGACCAATCGTCACGACGATCGTTCGCTCGCCGACGTCACCGGCCGCGCGATCGAGATGGCGAAGCTTGCGCCGGAGGATCCGCGGCTTCCCGGCCTTCCCGCCGGAGGCCCGGCCGAGGCGCCGCCCGGCGCGTACGACGCCGCGACCGCGCGCGCCGGTGCGGATCTGCGCGCGCAGATGTGCGACGCCGTTTTCCGCGCCGCCGAGAAAGCCGGTTTTTGGTGCGCCGGGTACGCGTCGACCTCGGCCGGCGGCATCACCGTAGCCAACTCCTCGGGCGCCCGGGCGTCGTTCGACGGCACCGACGCCTCGCTCAACGTCAAGATGACGGCCGCCGACTCAACCGGCTTCGCCGAGGCGCACGCCAATGCCGTCGGGTCGATCGACGCCGCGGCAATCGGGGCGGCGTCGGTGGAAAAAGCGCGCAGCGGCGCGGCGCCGCGCTCCGTCGATCCCGGCGAATGGACGGTCGTCCTCGAGCCGAGCGCGTTCGGCGAGCTGCTGGCGTACGTCGTCTCGCACTTCTCCGCCCAAGCGTACGAGGAAGGCTCCTCGTTCTTCAGCGACGGTCTGGACCGCACGTACCTCGGCGAGAACGTCACGATCCTCGACGACTACGCCGATCCGCTCGCGCCGAGCATGCCTTTCGACTACGAGGGCCAGCCGAAGAAGCGCCTCGCCTTGGTGGAGCACGGCGTGGTGAAGAACGTGGTGACCGACAGCTACTACGCCAAGCTGCTCGATCGCGAGAATACCGGCCACGCGCTGCCCGCGCCGAACGCGCAGGGCCCGCAAGCGCTCAACGTCGTCGTCGCCGCGGGCTCGAAGAGCGCGGCGCAACTCGTCTCCGAGACCAAGCGAGGCCTGCTGGTAACGCGCTTCTGGTACATTCGCACGGTCGATCAGAAGAAGGCGATCGTGACCGGTATGACCCGCGACGGCACCTTCCTCATCGAGAACGGCCGCCTCGCCGGCGGCGTGCGCAACCTACGCTTCAACCAAAGCATTCTCGACGCACTGCGGCACTGCGAGCTCGGCTCCGAGCGCATCCGCACCGGCGGCTACCACTATTCCATGGTCGCCCCCGCCGCCAAAATCCAAACCTTCGCCTTCACCAGCACCACCGAATTCTAATCCCTTAGGACGAGGCGAGGGTGGCGCTGCGGTCGGCGGCGGCGACGGCGGCGCGCAGGAGCGTGTGACGGAGCTTGCCGTCTTCGAGCTCCATGAGCGCGTCGATCGTGCAGCCGGCGGGAGTGGTCACCTCGTCTTTGAGCGCGGCGGGGTGCGCGGCGCTTTCGAGCACCATCTTGGCGGAGCCGAGGATCGTTTGCGCGACGAGCACGCGTGCCACTTCGCGCGAGAGGCCGAGCTTGACGCCGGCGTCGGAGAGCGCCTCGATGACGACGTAGGCGTAGGCGGGGCCGCAACCGGAGATGCCGGTGGCCGCGTCCATCAAGCGCTCCTCGATCGCGATCGCGCGTCCGAGCGTCTCGAAGAGCGACTTCGCGAGCGCGACGTGCTCGGCGGTAGCGCCTTCGCCGGCCGCGAGCACCGTCATGCCGGCACCGATGCGGCAGGGCATGTTCGGCATCGCTCGTACGACCGGCACGCGCTCGCTCGTCCAAAAGCGCACCTGCGCCGTCGAAACCGAGGCTGCCGTGCAGATCACGAGCTGCTCCGGGCGCAGCACCTCGGCGAGCTCGCGCGAAACGTGCTCGACCTGAAACGGCTTGACGCAAAGCAGCACCACGTCGGCATCGCGCGCGACGGCGCGGTTATCGCTCGAGATCGGCACGCCGCCGAGCTCCGGGATCGGCAGCCCTCGGCGCGTGCTGCCCGCAATGCTCTGCACGCCTTCGTGCCCCGACAAACCCGCCGCGATCGCGCGGCCGAGCGTGCCGCAACCGACGATTCCGATCTTCATGTGCGCTCCTCCGGCCGCCTCGTTTCCGGCGCGCCTATCCGCCATCCCGCTACCAGCCCGCCAAAGACGAGCGCAGCGCCGAGCGCGACCGCCGGAAGCGAGGGGATCGCGTCGATCTCGACCGCCGGAAAAACGATCGCGCGGCCGGTGAGCGAGATGCCGCCGACGCGCACGGCACGGCCCGCAGGCGCGACGCCGAAGCCGTTGGGCAGCGACCGGTCGTCTTCGTCGGTCGCATCGAAGAGCACGGCATAGCTTGCGATGCCGGCCAGGCCCGGCATCGTTGCGGCCTGTTCCGGCGAAAAGAGCACCGCCTTCACCAGACGGTGCGCGGCGGGTACGGCGAACGCGTCGTAGGGCACGTCGAGCCCGGTTCCGGGAATCGGCTGATGCTGCTGCATCAGCAAGACGGGTGAGAGGAAGGCAACGCCGTTCGGCTGCGTGATCGTCAGGTTCCCGCCGCGGGCGTCGCGCGCTTGCACGAAGAGCACGATCCGCGGAATCTCCCGCAGCACGAAGGCGCTCACGTACCGGTGGTTCAGGCCGACGGGCAGCGGCGCGTGCCCCGTGCGAGCCAAGACGACGTCGGAGCGCGGGCTCGCCTGCGCAAACGGAAAAACCAGCGACCCGCCGAGATCGTCGACGCGCACGTCGGTCCCCGGAGCGCCGACGACGGTGCGGTCGTCCGGCGCGAGCAGCCCGGAGGCGACGACCGCAAAGCCCGCAATTGCGGCACCGAACGCGACGGCCACGATCGCCGCAGCCGAACCGCCGCGGCGCACGGCGCGCCGCGCCGAAAAGATCGCGAAGATCGCAACCGCCGCGATCGACACGCAAAACCAGCCGTCGTGGTAGAGCGCGCGGCCGGGCAGGAGGATATCGGTCGCAGCCGCCGCGACGACCGCGAGTGCGAAGAGCGCGAGCGCGTTCACGAGGGTGCGAGCAAGCCTTCGAGCGCGCGGCGGAGATCGTCGTAGGTCAGCGGCCCGTCGAACGCGCGCGCAACCACGCCGTTGCGGCCGACGATGACCGTCGTGGGGAGGCCCAACGCACCAAAGGCGCGTCCGTACTGCTGTGCGTCGTCGATCCAGATCGGATAGCCGATGCGCAGCGATCGGGCGAAGGCCCGCGCGCGCTGCGCCGACTCACCCTGGTCGATGCCGACGATCGCGACGCCGCGCGAGCCGTACCGTTCGTCGATTCGCTGCAGGTCGGGCATTTCTGCGCGGCACGGCGGGCACCACGTCGCCCACAGGTTGACGATGGCGATCTCTCCGCGGTACCGCGAGAGCGAGACCGCGGCACCGTCGACGTCCTGAAGCGGGATGACCGGGACGGGACGCCCGACGATCGCCTGTGGACCCGAGCCCCCCGAGGGTTTCGAAAAGAACGGCAGGAGGACGAGGAACGCGACCAGGAGCGCGGCGCCGCCGGCGAGCCACCACAGACGGCCGCTCACCAATCGCCCATCCGATCCTCGTCGACTTCTCCCTCGAAGACGATCGTGCGCGCCGGCAGGACGGCGGCGTGCAGTGGGATGCCGCGATAGCGCACCTCGCGCCGGCGCGCCGCCTCCTCGCCGTTCTCGAAGAGGCGGCAATAGCGCTCCAGCACGTCGGGGCTGCATCGCGCGCGGTGCGGCGCGACGTTGTACGTCTTTACGAAGCTCTCGTACGCGCGTTCGAACTCGTGCGCGGCGAACCGCTTATCGAGGACGATCTCGCGTTGGACGCGTTCCAGGTATGCCTCCTCATCCGGACGAAACGGCGACGGCGTGCCCGCCCGGATACTCGACGGCAAAGCGCTTGCCGCCGAACTGCGAACGGAACTCCTCGCGCGTACGAGTGCGCTACGCGAGGCCGGGATTCATCCCAAGCTGGTCATCGTTTTCGTGGGTGAGAACGAATCGAGCCTCGCCTACGTCCGCAATCTCGTGAAGACGGGCGAGCGCGTCGGCATCGCCGTCGACGTCGACCGCCTTGCGCAGCGCAGTTCGACGGCCGAGGTACGAGCCCGCCTGGAGCGACTTTTGCACGATCCCGGGGTCCACGGCGCGATGCTGCAGCAGCCGCTGCCCCCCCATCTGCGCATCCGCGAGATCGCGGACGCCATCCCAGCCCACAAGGACGTTGACGGCACCCATCCGACCAACCAAGGCCACTTGGCCTTCGGGAGCGGCACCGAGTTCGTCCCGGCCACCCCGGCGGCGGTCATGCTGCTGCTCGAGCGAAGCCCCCACTGGCCGCTGCGCGGGCGCCGGGCGGTGATGATCGGCCGTTCGATCGTCGTGGGCGCCCCGGTTGCCATGCTCATGCTCGAACAAGACGCCAGCGTGACGGTGCTGCACAAAGAGTCGCTCGATCTGCAGCCCTACCTGCGCATGGCCGAGGTGGTGGTCGTCGCGACCGGGGTCCCCGGTTTGATCGGCGGAGCCGACCTGATGCCCGGAGCGACGGTGATCGACGTGGGCACGACCGTGGTCGACGGCATCCTGCGCGGGGACGTCGATTTCGAAAGCGCGGCGCAGGTTGCCGGCGCGATCACCCCGGTTCCCGGCGGCGTCGGCCCCGTGACCAACGTCGCCTTACTGCGCAACGTGGTCAAGAGCGCCGAAAAGAGCGCGATCGCTCGCTCCTAGTTGAGCGAGAAGTATTTGCCGAAGAACTTCTCCTGGTCGCCGCGGTAGCTGAGGTCTTCACCGCGCTCGCGCCGGGCCTCGCGCTCGCGCCGGCGGCGCTCGAGCAGGCGGCGCAGCTGCGGCAGCAGGGGCTCGAGGAAGTCCCGCTCGGCTGCGAGGCGTTCGCGCGTGGTATGCAACTCGAGCAAGCGTTGCTTGACCGCTTCGGCGATCTGCAGCGTATCGCCGATCAGGTACGATGCGCCGCGAGCGTCGTCGGGCAGAACGATCGCCGCTCGCTGGCCCGAAAACTCGACGACGAGATCGAGATATTCGGTGAACAACGCGCGCACGCGCTCCGCGAGATCGCGGAGCTCCTCTTCCGCAGCGACGTCGTCGTCGTCGAGCAGCTCGGCCTCGACGGTGAGGTACGGCTCGCGGTTGAGTATCTCGGTAATCCGAAAGCGCTGACGCCCCACGGTCGAGATGTAGTAGCGCCCGAAGGGCAGCGACTGGACGTCGACGATCTCGGCGACCGAGCCGACCGCATGAGGCGTCACGTTGGGATCGCCGGCTTCGGTGCCCTCCGCGATGAGCACCACCCCGAACCCTTCGCCGCTCTCCAGGCACTCCGAGATCATCTGCTTGTAGCGGGCCTCGAAGATGTGCAGGTTGAGCGCCGCTCCCGGAAAGAGCACCGCGTTGAGCGGGAAGAGGCGCAGCCGAGACATAGGGCACCCTCTCTTCGGGCAGGTCGGTCGTGGTTCCCCGCCAAGAGTCCAGGCGTCATGGATCAGACGCTCCGCTATCTCGAGGCGACCCATCCCCACCCGGACCCGCTGCTGCTCGAGCTCGAACAGCACGGCCGCAAGGACGGCGTGCCGGTCGTTGCGCGGGACACCGGCCGGCTGCTCTCGGTGCTGGTGCATGCGATGCAAGCGACCCGGATTCTCGAGATCGGGACCGCCTACGGCTATTCGACCCTCTGGATGGCGCTGGCGCAGCCGCGCGTCGGCAAGATTTGGACGATCGATCCCGACATGGCGCGCACCGACGTCGCCCGCTCGTATTTCGAGCGCGCCGGAGAAGACGACTACATCGAGATATTCAATACGCCGGCGCTGCAGCTGTTGGAGAACTTCCCGCATCGCAATCTCGACATCGCCTTCATCGACGCGGATCAGGGCGAATACGAGCAGTATCTCGAGCTGATCGTGCCGATGCTCAAGCTCTCCGGCCTGGTGGTCGTCGACGACTGCCTGCGCCCCGAGCCGATGCGCGAGTTCAACGAAGCGTTTCTCAACCATCCGGATTTGGACGCGACGATCCTTCCGCTCGGGAACGGCACGGGTATCGGCGCACGCAAACGATGAGCCTGGACGCCGCGAGCTTCAAGCGCGCGATGCGTCACGTCCCGACCGGCGTGACGGTGGTGACGACCCTCAAGGACGGCGAGCTGCGCGGCATCACCGTCAACGCCTTCGCGAGCGTGGCGATCGAACCGCCGACCGTGTTGATCTGCGTCAATCGCGATGCCCGCAGCTACCTGTTCATCGCGACCTCGCGGGTCTTCTGCGTGAACGTCCTCGCCGGCGAGCAGCGCGACCTGGCCGAACGTTTCGCCGGGCGCGTACCCGAGCACCAGTTCGACGACGTCGCCTTCGGCATCGGGCGAACCGGCGCACCGGTGCTGCACGGAACGATCGCTCATTTCGATTGCGAGCTGATCGAAGAGCACCACGCCGCCTCGCACTCGATCATGATCGGGCGCGTGCTGGACTGCGACGCGCGCGCCGGCTCGCCGCTGGGCTACTTCAACGGCGGCTTCCACGATTTCGGGATCGCGGTGGACTAACGATGATCGTCGAGACGTTTGCCGTCGGGCCGCTTGGATGCAACTGCACGATCGCGGGCGACGAACGCACCGGCGAAGCGATCGTCGTCGACGGCGGCGACGGCGTCGACGAGGTGGTGATGCGCCTGCGCCGCCACAAACTGCGCGCCACGCTGCTGGTCCACACGCACGCGCACATCGATCACATAGCCGAGCTCGGCCGGCTGCGCGAGCTCACGAACGGTCGCGGCCTGCTGCATCCGGCCGACCTGCCGCTCTACCGAACCCTTCCGATGCAGGCGGGATGGCTGGGCCTCTCGCACGCGCCGCCGGTCGTCGAGCTCGACGGCGAGCTGCTCGACGGCGATGAGCTCGCCGCGGGAGCCGTTCGCCTCGACGTTCTGCATACGCCCGGTCATACGCCCGGAAGCGTCTGCTTCGCGGTGACCGAGAACGGCGGGCCGCCGCTCCTGCTCACCGGCGATACGCTCTTCGCCGGCTCGATCGGCCGCTGGGACCTCGGCGGCACCTCGATGGAAGACATCGTCGCCTCGATCCATCGCAAGCTCATGGATTTCCCCGACGCAACCCCGGTCGTACCGGGGCACGGCCCGTTCACGAGCATCGGCACCGAACGTGTCTCCAATCCCTATCTCACCCGGTCATCGTGAGCGCAGCGCCCGGCTCTTTGCGGCGATCGCGCTCGGCGAAGCGGCGCGCGCGGCCGGCGCTGCGGTCGCGGCGCGGCTTCAAGCGGCCGCCTTCGCCGCGCGCTACGAGGACCCGGCAAAATATCACATAACGCTCGCTTTCCTCGGCAACGTCGAACGCTCGCGCACCGACGACGTTGCCGCCGCGCTCGCGAGCGCGGCGCGGCAGTGCGAGCGCTTCGCCCTCGAACTCGATAAGCTCGGCGCGTTTCCGCACGAACGCAAACCGCGGATCGTCTACATCGGGGCGCGCGATGCCGGACCGGGGTACCGCGCGCTGTCCACGCGAACGCGCGCGGCGTTTGCCGGCCTCGGCTTCACGTTCGAGGGCGACGCCGTCGCGCACGTCACGATCGCGCGCGTGAAGGAACCGGTCCGGCCGCTCCCGGCCATCGACGTTGCGCCCTTCCACGTGGCCGTCGACGCCGCGGTGCTGCTCGAATCGTTCTTCGACGCGGCCGCCAACACGTCGCACTATACCGTCGTCGCGACCGCGCCGCTCGCGGCAGAGGCCGTGTAAGCCGCCCGGAGAAGCTCCAGCGATGCCCGATTTCCCGAGATACGATTGGAACGCCGTCGCTGCCGGCGTGCAGATGCTCCCCGACGAAGCGATCCGCCTCGCCCTGCAAAGCGCGCCGAATCTCGACGCGCTCTTCAAAGCCTGGGAGGGCGTCTGGAAGCAGGTCTCCGCCGCGGATGCCACGCTGCAGGGAAAGATGCTGTGCGAGATCCTGCTGGGTTTCTACCGGGCGGAGGCGCTGCGGCGAGAGATTACGGAGCCGAAATGACTCCCCGCCGGAGATCCTCGAGTCGCAGCGCGTAGAGCGTGCTCGAGTTCGCGACGAAGAGCCGGTCGCCCACGATGACCGGCGGCGAGGTCGTGAAGATCTCGGGGAACTTCGTCTTGGCGAGGATCGCACCGTCCGTCGCCCGCACGACGTAGAAGTACCCGGCCGTATCGCCGAAATAGACGAGGCCGTCCTTGAGGACGGCGCTCATCTTCACGCGTCCCGTGGTGGGCGTGCGCCATAACACGCGGCCGCTCGCGGCGTCGAAGGCCGCGAAGCGGTTCGAATAGAGCAGCGAGTCGTAGAAGACGCCTTCCGAATAGAGGCCCGCGATCGAAAGCTCGAGCGAACCGGCGCCG
>DATJRF010000110.1:0-13882 GCA_035505015.1 Verrucomicrobiia bacterium
CCGCCTTCGGCGTCGACGCGCTCGCACAGCACGAGCAGCCTCATTGGAGGCTCGCGAAGAGCTCGGCGTGGCGGCCGGCGCTCGTCTCCCAATCGAAATGCGTCGCTCGTTCGAGCCCGGCGACGCGCAAGCGATCGCGCAGCGCCGGCTCCGCGACGACGCGCCGCAAGGCATCCGCCCAGGCCGGCACGTCGCCGGGCGGTGCGTAGAGCGGCGCATCTCCGCCGATCTCCGGCAGGCAGCTCGCGGCCGAGGCAACCACCGGCGTCCCGCAGGCCATCGCCTCGATGGCCGGCATGCCGAACGTCTCGTGATACGACGCCATCGCGAGTGCGATCGCACCGCGGTAGAGCGCGCGCATCGCTTCGTTGCCGCTGCCGTGCAGATCGTCGCCGAGATTTCCGGCGTGACGGACGCGCGGCAGTTCCGGCGCGCGCGCTCCGGCGACGACCAGCAGCGGGCCGTTGCCGTCCGGCCAAGCGCGGTTGAGCGCCTCGTAGAGCATCGCGAAGTTCTTGCGCGGCTCGCCGAGCGGATCGCCGACGAAGAGGAGGTACTTTCCCGGCAGGATGCCGTTCGGTAATCCCTGCGCCACGCCCGGCGAAAACGACGGCTCCACCCCGTGGTAGATCACCTCGACGCCCTCGCGTGCGACGCCGAAGACTGCACAGATCTCGTCGCGCCCGAAGTTGGAGACCGCGACGATGCGGTCGGCCGTGCGCACGGAGCGCAGAAAAGGCTGCTGATCGTGCGCGCGCTTGCGCGGATCGTCGGCCGGAAATCGAAACGGCACCGCGTCGTGCAGGGTGACGACGCTGGGCAAGCGCGAGGAGAAGAAGGTACCGTTGGCCGGGTGCCAGATGACGCCCCGCCGCCCCGCGCGCGAGCGCAGGAGAAAGCGCGACGAGCCGAGCGCGCGCTCGTACGCGGCGCGCCGGAGAAACGGGAGGAGGCCGGGGACGAGCAGCGTGAGCTCCACGTCGCCGCGCGCGACCAGGCGCCGCAGGATCGCGCGTGCGTAACGGCCGATGCCGCGCGTGTCCTCGACGACGACGCGCGCATCGACGGTCAGCCGCAAGCTCATGCGGCGGTATTCCCCTCGTCTCGCGCGGGGGCCCGCCCCGCTTGCGGCGCGAAAGGCCGCCCGATGAAAGGGGAACCGTTCCCGTGCCCCCGGCCATAGCCGCGCACCTCATTCTCGGCCCGCGCGAGGAGCCGTTCCTCGAGGCGATGCTCGCGTCGATCGAACCCTTCGTTACGACGCTGATCGTCAACGACAACTCACCCGAGCCGTCGCCGCACGCGGGGGCGCTCTCTGCGAGCACGTTCGCGCGCGACGGCCGCCTCGCGCTCGACCGCACGCCTTTCACCGGCTTTGCCGGCGCACGCAACGCCTGCCTGAGCGTTCACGCGCGGCGCAACGCCGGCGACTGGATCGCGTTCGTCGATGCCGACGAGGTGCACGGCGATCTCGCGGTGCGGATCGCGCGCAACCTCGAGCGCCTTCCGGCCGCGTACGACTTCGTCGACGCCTATACGTGGCATTTCTTCCAGTCGTTCGACTTCTACACGTCGATCGAACGCCGCATGATGTTCTTTCGCTACCGCCCCGGCATCGCGTGGAGCGGAGCGGTGCACGAGCAGTTGCAGGGGCTGGACGGCAAGCGCTTGGTGCTGCCGTACGTCTACGCCCATTACGGCCACACCCTGGCGCCGCGGCGGCACGCCGAGAAGGGCCGGCACTATTCGTCGCTGGGCGCGCCGGGCGAAGTCTTGCGCGAGGACGAGCTCGATGATTTCGACGTGGAGCGCTACTTCGCGCCGGAATATCCTCGCCTCTTGCGCTTTGCGGGGACGCATCCGCCCGCGGCCCGCGCGACGCTGCAGCGTTTGGCGCCCGCGCTGCGGGCGCATCACGAGCTCACCGAACGCGTGGCGGCCGGGCAGCCGGCGGCGATCCGCCTGCGTAACCTCGTGCGCAAGCTCAACTACGAACTGCGCTGGCGAGGCCGAGCGCTCGGCCCGAGCTACGGCCTCACGAGCGCCGGTGTCGATTCTTAACAAAGAAAATCCGGCCTCTCCCGGGACGCCGGGACGCCCGGTAGCGTATAGAGGGCGTATGGGCAAGCGCGCGCGTCTTCGTCACGTCTGGTCGCTGGTCGTGGCCGCGGCGCTGGCTGCGTGCGCCGCGCATGGCGGCGCGCCGGTCGTTCCCGCCGCGCAGACGAGCCTCGCGCGGCCGCCGCACGATCTGGGCCGGCGCGATCCGCACGCGCCGGTGGAAATCGTCGTCGCGCTGCGTTTCAATCGCGAGGCGGAGCTCTTGGCGCTGGTCGACGATCTCGCCAATCCGGCGTCGCCGCGCTTTCGCCGCTTCCTGAGCGCCGGCGCGTTCGACGCACGCTTCGCGCCGAGCGTGCAGCAAGAGCGGCGCGTCCTCGACGCGCTGCGCTCGGCCGGTTTCACGATCGTTCGAACGGATCCGGACCGCACCCTGATCGCGGCGCGCGCGCCGAGCGGCGTCGTCGAACGCTTCTTCGCGACGCGCATCCACGATTTCGATCAAGGCGTCTACGGGACGCGCTACGCCAACGTGCGTCCGGCCACCGTTCCGGCCGGTATCGCGCCGCTGGTGTTGGGCGTCGAGCTCAACTCGATCGTCTACGCCCGGCCGGCGGAGCGGCCGGACAACATCGTCAACGTCATCAGAAACGGCGGCTTCGAGCATCCGCTGCCGCCGTGGTATCGCTGCGGTTCTGCCAGGAGCTGGCGCACGACCGAGCATCCGTGGAACGGTCGCTACGATCTGCTGCTCGGTTCCCAGAAACCGCAGGACGGCGAGCCCAAGGGCTACTCCGCCGTCTGCCAGACGGTGACGATTCCGCTCGACGCGACGCTGAGCGCGTATCTCTACGAAAACACCAACGAAACGGCGCTGCCGCAGGGCTTCGCCGAGATCGCGCTGACCGACGACGGCGGCAAGGTCGTCCGCGTGCTCTACAGGAGCAGCAAGAACCATCCGCACTGGCACAAGGTGTCGTGGAGCCTCAAACGCTACGCGCGGCAGAGACTCAACGTCTTCTTCGGCGTGACCGGCAGCGGTCGCAAGAAGTTTTACGACCAGCTCTTCGTCGACTCGGTCGCGCTCGTCGGAATGAAGCCGACCCCGACGCCGAGCGGCGGTCCCACGCCCACGCCCACCCCGGTGGGCCCCGGCAGCGACGTGCCGCTCACGGGGCCGACGACGGGTCCCGCCGGCGGCTGGTGGCCGCGCGGAATCGCCGACGCCTTCGACTTCCCGGTGCAGCACGGCTACGACGGCAAAGGCGCGAAGATCGGCGTGGTGATGTTTTCCGCGTACAAGGCCGCGGATCTCGCAACGTTCTACACCGCCAACGGCATCGCGTCGCACGGCACCGTCACGGCCGTGCCGGTCGACGGCGGCCCCGGCACCGGCGATCCCACCGAGGTGACGCTCGACGTCGAAGCGATCGCCGGGCTCGCCCCCGGCGCCGACGTGTTCGATTACGAAACGCCCGATTTGAGCAACGCCAGCGTGGAGAAGGCGTACGCGACGGCGCTCTCCGAGCCGGCGGCCTCGCGCGTCTCGGTGCTCGACTCGTCCTTTACCGAGTGCGAATCGGCCGACACGAGTTTCGATGCCATCACCGAGAACGACGCCGTGCACGGCGCCGCGCTCGGCATGACCTTCGTCGCCGCGAGCGGCGACGAAGGTTCCGCCTGCTACAACGGCTCCAACAACGTCAAAGGAACGTACGCGCCGGGCAGCGATCCGCACTTCATCGCCGTCGGCGGAAACCAATCGCTCGAGGGCTCGCCGGCGACCAATCCCGTCTCGTTCGACTCCGGCGGCGGCGTCTCGGGCGGCGGCGTCTCGGGTTACTGGGGGCTTCCCACCTACCAGCAAGGCGTCGCAGGGCTCGCATCGAGCGCCCACCGCAACGTCCCGGATCTCGCCTTGCCCGCCGTCGACGACGACGTCTTGATCTTTAACGCCAACGAAAACGTCGACGGCACCTCGTGGTCCAGTGCGATCCTCACCGCGTTGCTCGGCGAGACGGTCGAGATCTGCGGTCCGCTCGGCTACGCCAACCCGATGCTCTACAGCGCCTTCTCGACCTACGGTGAAGGCAAGGTCTTCCTCGACGTCACCAGCGGTTCCAACGCGTTCGCATCGATCCCGGGCTACACCGCCGGAACCGGCTACGACAACGTCAGCGGTATCGGCATGCCCAACGGCATCAGCTTCTCCGCCGCCATGTGCGGAACCACCACCACCCTGCTCGACCGGGGAAGCTCGCCGAAGCCGTAGCTATTCCGTTGCGAGCGCGAGCTCCCGCGCCGGTTGCGGCGCCCCTCGCGTTGCCGAAACCGCCGACGAACGCCGGATCAGGAAGACCAGCGGCGTCGCCAGCACGAACACGATCGCGCAGATGCGGAAGACGTAGTTGTAGGCGATCATCGTCGCCTGTTGCTCCACCATCCCGGTCAGCGTTCCGACGGAATAGCCGTGCGACTGGGTGACGCCGGCCGCGAGCGTGTTCCAGGCAACCGCCGTTTGATGCGTGAGCAGCGTCGTGAGAATCGCGATGCCGAAGCTGCCGCCGAGCTGGCGAATCAGCGTGTAGACGCCGGTCGCTCCGGCGAGTTCGTGAATCGGCACGTCGGAGAGCGAGATCGTCGTGAGCGGGACGAACAGAAAGCCGAGCCCGACCCCCTGCACGAGGCGCGGCCAAAAAACGTCCCAATAGCCGGCTTGCGCGGTGAGCGAGCCGAGCCACCACGTCGACCACGCAAAGACGAGCATCCCGGCCACGATCGCATAGCGGCCGTCGATGCGATTGATGATCCGCCCGACGAACATCATCGTCACCGCCGTCGAGAGCGCGCCCGGCAAGAGCGCCATTCCGGTATCGAACGCCGTGAAGCCCAGAAGCGTCTGGAAGAAGAGCGGCAGAATCAGCGCCGTGCCGAACAGCCCGAATCCCATGATCACGCCGATGATCGACCCGATCGAGAACGATCGAAACTTGAAAACGTCCAGATCGACCAGCGGTCGTTTGTCGCGCAGCGACTTTACGATGAACCCCACCAGCGAGAAGACGGAGACCGCGGTGAGGATGCGAATCGCATCGGAGGAAAACCAGTCGTCGCGCTCGCCCTGCTCGAGCACGTATTGCAGCGAGGCCAGTCCCGCGACCATCAAGCCGAGCCCGGCCCAATCGATGGCTCCGCGGAAGCGCTCGATGAACTTCGGATTGGGAATGAAGGCGAGCGTCATCAGAAACGCGACGATGCCGATCGGGACGTTGATGTAGAAGATCAAGGGCCAGCTCGCGTTGTCGACGATCCAGCCGCCGAGCGTCGGCCCGACGGCCGGCCCGACCATCGCCCCGAGTCCGAAGATCGCCATCGCCGCGCCGCGCCGCTCGGGCGGATACGTCTCGAACATGATCGCCTGCGCCGTCGGCTGCAGCGCGCCGCCACCCATCCCTTGGAGCACGCGGTACGCGACCAGCACCCAGATCGAGCGCGCCGTGCCGCAGAGGAACGACGCGATGGTGAAGACGGCCAGCGACGCGGCGTAGAAGCGCTTGCGCCCCATCAAGGCGGTGAGCCAGCCGTTGAGCGGCATCACGACCACGTTGGCGAGGATGTAACCGGTCGCTACCCAGGCCACCTCGTCGACGGTCGCGCCGAGGTTGCCGCCGATCGTATTGATCGCGACGTTGACGATCGTCGAGTCGATGATCGCCATGACGAGGCCCAGCATCACGGTGATCGTAATCAACGCGACGGGGGCGTTCTCGCGGTGGCGGAACAGGTTCTTCACGGTAACTACTTAACCGGCTAACTATCCTCGTGGTTGCAGCGAAAATCCTTCCCGGTTTTCACGTCCCATCCAGCGACAAAGCATAAAGCGGCCTTAGCGACTTCTTAAGCCCGCAAACCCTACGCTGATGCGTACGTCACCCCCTCGCTCAGAGAGGCTTTACATGCAACTCGATCTCGACGCCCCATCCAACGACATCATCGCCATGAACTTGACGATCGCCGCGCTCGACCGCTGGCTCGCGGGCGTCACCGCCGATCGTACCGGAGAAGAGCTCGGTCGCGAGATCGGCGCGATCTACCGCGAGATCCACGCCGTCGTCGACGACGTCTCGCCCGACGACGAAGAGGACGAGGACGAAGACGAAGAGGAAGGCGAGGAAGACGAAGCGACCTTGCGCGCCGCCGTCTAACTTCGCACCGGGGGAGCCCCGAGGCTCCCCCTCCGCGCCGCAACTCGGGCGAAAATCACAGGGCCGGCGGCGCGCTCCTAGAACGAGCCGTCCATGGGCGCGGCTGCCGCACGAGGTGCGTCGTCTTTGCTTTGCGATGGCGCTCGTCATCGCGACGAGCGTGGTTAAAAAGCGCTTCATCCTGGCAGGCCTGTGCGTGCTGGCCGCGCTCGCGTCGGCGTTCGCACGTGCGGACGTGCCGGTGCCGTCGTGGCCGTACGGCACGGATCCGGCCTGGCGGGCGGCCGCAAAGCTTCCGGGCGGAGAGCGCGTCTTCGACGAGCTCGAGCGAAACCTCGCTCCGCTCGATCCGTACGCGCCGCCGGATCGGTATCCGAACGATCATCCGCCGATGCCCGAACTCGTCGCACGCGGAAGCAAGGCCGACCACGTCTTGGCGTGCGCGCTCTGCCATCATCCCGACGGTTACGGGCGCCCCGAAAACGCCGACCTGCGCGGCCTGCGCGCGGACTACATCGTCAAGCAGCTCGAAGCGTTCAAGAACGGCGAGCGCTGGAGCGCCGACCCCGCAAAAGCGAACACGCGCACGATGATCTCCGCGGCGAAGGGGCTGACGCACGCCGAGATGCTCGCCGTAGCCGCCTACTACGCCGGGCTGCACCCGTGGCAAAGCCACGAACGCGTGGTCGAGTCTTCCAAGGCTCCCGACGTTTGGTCCGACCGAACCGGCGCCGTCTTCGCGCTCGCGCCGCCGAATAACGGGTGGGCGCCGCTCGCGCACGCCATCGTCGAGATCCCGCAGGACGCGGTCCAGAGCGAAGTCTATCACGACCCGCGCGAAATCTACGTCGTCTACGCACCGCCCGGCAGCGTCGAGCGCGGCAAGCTGCTCGCCGCGACGGCTTCGTGCGGCGCGTGCCACGGCGGCGATTTGGGAGGTAGCGAGATCGCGCCGCCGCTCGCGGGGCGATCGGCCAGCTACATCGCGCGCCAGTTGTTCGATATCCAGCGCGGCACGCGCCGAGACGCGCCCGCCATGATTGCGGTCGTCGCGCATCTCACGCCCGACGACGTCGTCGATCTCGCCGCCTATCTCGCCTCACTCGGATCGAAGGATCGCGCGCACGGGGCAAGCCCCGTTTCGTGGTTGGGCTCCAAACCGAGCCGTTCGTAAGCGCGGCGCCGTTGCTCGCGCTCGGTGGTGGATCGGGCGCGGGCAATCACGACGACGCCGTCGCCGAGCGGATACTGTTACGCGCCGGGCGTGCGGCGCCACCGGGAGCGCCGCCGCGGCCGTCATTAGCGCCTCGCGTACCTCGGCTAACGAGCGCGTTCGAGCAGCTCGATGCGCCGGTGCACGCCGTAGGCGCGCATCACCAGCCGTTCGTGATTGCGTACGGTGAACGTCGAGATGCCGAGCTCCGTCGCGATCTGGCTGCCCGTCTTGCCCTGCGCCATCAAGCGATGAACCTCGCGCTGGCGCGGCGAGAGCGCCGGGGCCGCCGGTGCGCGCAGCAAGCGCCGCAGCGGGCTCGTGCCGTAGTACGCAAGCCAGTGCTCGGCGCGCTCGTGCCACGCCGCGAGCGCCGTGCCGCTCGCAAGCAGCGCCGCTAAGCGCCCCGCCCTCCACGCATACCCGAGCTGCGCAAACGTCGCGTACGCGGCTTCGCCGGCGAGGAGCGCGCGATCGCGATCCCGGTCGAAGTACGCGAACGCCGTCGCCTCACCGAGGAAGGCGGCAAACCGCCCGTCGTGGGCGAGCGCCCAGCGTGCATCGATCTGCGGCTGGAGCGCGGCGGCCTGCCTGCACAGGCGCTGCGCGGTCGTGCCCTCGCCGAGCTCGGCCGCAACCTGCGCCGCAAACGGCAGCACCGCGATCGCTTCGGAATGCACCGCCGGCCAATCCGTTTGCTCGATGATCGCGAGCGAGGCCGCAAAGGCCGCGCGCGCGCTCGCTCGTTCGCCCGCAAAGACCGCGACCGAGGCGTGATCCAAGTGCGCGTACGCGCGCAGCAACCGGTCGTCGGTCACGAAGGTTGCGCGCAGCAGGTGCGCCATCGCCCCTTCGTAGTCGCCGAGCAGTGCGCGTTTCCATCCAAGTGCGCGCAGCACGCCGAACCGCATGAGCTCGAGCTCCGGCGGCCAGTCGAGCTCGCGCTCGAGCGCTTCGAGTGCGTCTCCGTAGCCGTCGCACGGCAGTTCGCGCACGAGCAACGCCACCACGTGCGCCGCTTGGGCGAGCAGATAGCTCTCGTCCGGCGCTTCGCGCCGCAGCAGCCTTAGCGCCGTATCGCTGCACTCGAGCTGTGCCGCGACGTCGCCCTTCCCGGCTGCGACGAACCCGCGCAGCATCAAATAGCGGGCACGCGTCGCGGGCTGCGTGGGTGCGTGCGAGCCGAGCCATGCCCCGGCGGCGGCGAAATCGTTGCGGAAGTAGGCCGCCATCGCGACGTAATAGATCGTGAGCGCGAGTTCGGCGCGCCCGACCTCGGCCAGCTCGACGGCGTCGTTCTCGGGCGCTCCCGCCCCGGCCCGCGCCGCCAAGCGCAACGCGCGCGCGAGCGAGCGGCCGTTGCGGGGAGGCGCGACCGAGACGGCGCGCTCCGCCAGCGCTTCGGCCTGCGCGTACTCGCCGAAGTGCAAGGCGATTCGGGCTCGCTCGATCAGATCGCGGTAGCCGGTACGCTCCGCCAACGCGGCGCGCGCTTCGAGCAGCTTGCCGCTGCGGATGAGTCCGGCGACCTCGGCCGGTGTTGCTTCCATCGGCCCTAGCTTTCACGTTCGAGCGAGCCCGTCCTAGTGAGGTCTAGCTAGCGATGGGCACCATCCCGCCGGTGTCGCCGGGCGCGGGCGCGACGATCGGCGCCACAGGGTGGTGGGTGCCGCCGTGAGCGGCCGGAGCAACGGCGCCCCCGTGAGCGCCGAAGCCGAGCATCGCCACGAGAAACGCGAGAACCGAGATAGCCATGAAGGTCCCCCTTGCGGAAATCGCCGGACCAGGCGCCGGCATATCGCGACCTTCGACGCACTAGTTATGATTGACTAGCGAACCGGCGCGCCGTATAGTGGCCGTACAGATGACTGGGCGGGTAGCAGTCCCCTCGCTCGAGTTGCCGATCGTCCTCGTCGCGCCGGGTCTCGGTGCGATCGAGGCCGTCCTGGAGGACGTTGGGCGCCGGGAATGCCGCCTGCGCTCGTTGCGTTTCTTCAGCTCCGGCACGAAGGTTCGGGTCGCTCTGGGAGAGCGCGGCGGTATTCACGTTGCCGGAACGATCGACGGCTATCAAACCGACGGTCAGCGTTTCACGTACCACGTTTCGCTCGAGCCGCTCAACGGCGAAGCCGACGCCTTGGTCTCGCTGGCCGAGGAGCGCCGTCGCCAACTCGCCGCCGGACGCTGCGATCACCCCGGCGCCGACGGCCTCCACCAGCCGCCGCTGGCGCGCTCCAACAAGCGCGCCGACGCGGACTTCGAGCTCGAGTATCGCGTCGGCGGTGAATGGAAGCCGGCGACCGCGGTCAATCTTTCGGTCGGCGGCCTCCTGATGCGCGCGCGAGGGATGCTGGTGGAAGGCATGGCCGTCGAACTGCGCTTCACGCTCCCGTCGCAGGTGCTCGAGCGCTGCTCCGACGATGCGCTGCTCGCCAAGCTCTGGGATCGCGCCGTACGCGAAGCCGCGCAAGCGATGTTGCGCCGCCCCTTCAAAATGCTGACGTTACGCGCGCGCGTCGTGTGTCATCGCGCCATCGGCGGCACGATCGGCGACTACGGCATGGAGTTCTACAACGTCGACCCGATCGCATACGGCGAGATCGAGCGCTATCTCGCAGCCCTCCACGCCGCCAACGCCGCCGCCCTCAACGGCACCACCCCGCCGTCATAGGCGCGAATCGGAGCGGACGAGGCGGGCGGTTTCGGTCACGGGTCTGCGACGGCGCCGAGGAACACGATCTGATTGGTGGGCTTCTCGCCGATCGCCACCAAAAACGGACGGTTGACGGTCACGTTCGCACTATTGCGCGGCAGAACCGTCACCTTTTCTGCTCTCACTTCGATTGCGGCTATCGACGTCGCGCTCGTACCCTGCTCGTCGACGCTCATGGCCGCAGCAACCGCGACTTGCCGCACGTATGCACCGTAGGTTTTGAGGGTCATCTCGGAAAAATCCGCTCCCGGATCGAAGGCCGGAGCCATCCCCATTTCGGCGAGATAGCGGGTAATGGGCCGGGCGTACTCGACGTGAAACTTCGGAAGGCTGAGGTTGACCTTCTCGGGACGGGTACGATCCAAGAGACGCTCGAAGAGCGTCGAGTTCATCTCTCGCGCTGCGTTCGCGAGGGAGAGCGTCTTGGGCGGCAAGAGTACGTACAACGTTAGCCGGTTGCCTCGATAGGGAAGGCCCACGATCTGCCACCCGAGGGCGGCAGCATAATCGTACGGCGCAAACCGGTGCATCATCGGTACGAGGCGGGGATCGCCGCCGGCCCTGAAAAAGGCGGCCGGTGCGTGAACTCCGGATTCGACGGCGCCGAACGAATCCCAGTCCGTGCACGGGGCGCTATTGCGATCGCCTCAGCTTGTAGAGCCACATCAGGAAGGCCGTCGCAAAGGAAATCGCCGGGATCGTCCCCACAACGGCATACGTCCATCGAAGAACGAGCCCCCCGGGCGATCCTATGTGAATGGCATACAGCATCGTTCGCAAACGCCACATCGGCGAAAAGGTGCGGATGTCGTACACCTGCGTAACCCGGCCGGTATAGCGATCGACGGCGACGTAGCTGTATCCGTAAGGATCGGGATCGCCCGGGACTTGCTTCCTGACGACCACGACGCCGTTAGCGGCCGTATACGCCATCGTCATTCGGCCGGGGAGCGCGGCATCCCCGGCGCGTACGAGCCCGTCGAAGCCGAGCGCCGAGTTCCCACGGTGCCGCACCGGCGCGATCGGCTCGGGCGGCTCGGCCCAGAGCACTTGACCGGCGCCGGTAAGAGCCCACATGACCAGGAACGACATCGATAGGATTCCGAGCACTTTGTGGAGGTCGTAGCTGATGCGATAGGCGCCGCTTCGCCGGTTTATCGTGAAGCCGAGGCGGAGCGAACGCCATCCGGGCCAGAGGTACAGGCCGGTGAGGCTAAGCACGATCAAGCTCAGGCCGGCGACGGCGTTGACCTCGGCGCCCGTGTCGCCGGACATGAGACTTCCGTGGAGATCGTCGAGAATGCCGACCGGCGTTCGTTGCCAAACGACGGTTCTTACGATCGTACCCGTGTACGGATCGACGAGTGCGTCGAGCCGATCGCCGCCCTGGTGCATGCTCGCGTCGTACGTGCAGCCGGCGGGGCACGACGCCAAGAGATGGTATACGGTGAGCCCCGGATTGGCTCGTTCGACCGAGCGAATCATTTGCGAGAGCGGCACTCGCTGGCCGCGCACGGGAACGCGCTCCATCGGGTAGTCGCGAAAACCGTCGATCTGGTTTTCGAGAAGGATCAGCGCCGCGCCGCTGAGGCAAACCACGATGAGGTACGCGGCGAAGATGAAACCTGCGTATTGGTGCACCAGGAGAATCGCGCCGCGAAACCGGCGCCGGCCGGCACCGGAGGTGACGGCCCTCACCGCACGGTCCCTGCGGGCGCGGCTCCGAAAGAAGCGCAGCAGGCAGCACGTATTCGCGAGAAGAACGACGACAGCTCCTTACCGCGGAGGTCGCCGACATGCCCCGTCCTACTCGTCGCGAGATGCTGCTCACGACCGCCGGTTTCGGCCTCTTGGCCGGTTGCGGGGCGCACGGAGCGCTGACTTCCTCGTCGCTCGCACCCGCAGACGCGGCGCTGCGCCGCAGCGCAAGTACGACGGCCACGCTCGACCGGTATATCAAACAGTATTGCGCCGACGCTCCCTACGTTACCGCGGCGATCTACGATAACGCAAACACGGTCCTTCGCGGTTATGCGAACGGCGTTCCGAGTACGAGCGTCGATACGTCGTGGATTTTCGGCATCGGCTCGAACACCAAGGTGTTCACCGCTACGATGCTGGCCTACGAGTGCGGCGGAGAGTCGCCTTCGAAAAACCTGACGGATCCCGTCGTGAAATACCTTCCGCCCTCCGTAGGCAAGCACGGGAAAGCCATCAAGGACGTAACGCTGGTCGATCTGGCGACGCACACGGCTTCGTTCCCCGAGAGCGTATCGGCCGAAGCCGAGAACACGCTGTTCTTCGATAAGCCGCCGGACGCCGCGCAGATCGCCTGGTGGACCGATTGGACCAACGCCGCGCCCGACGATCCCTGTTCCGGAAAAACGCCGGGCACGTGCTATAACTACTCCGATTGGGGATTCATCACGCTGGGCTTTGCCGTAGCGAGTTCGAACGAAGTAGCCGGCGCAACCTACACCCACCTGCTCTCCCGATACGTTACCAAGCCGCTGGGGCTGCATAGTACGGGGGCGCATCTCGCGCTTTCGGTCGAGGGCCACCACAAGAACGGAACCGTCGTGAAGAAGCCGCCGACCGATCTTCGATCGAATGCCGTCGATTTGCTGCGCTTTCTCGAAGCGAGTCTGGGCAAACTGCAAGGCGTCTCGGCCGAGCTTCAAGCGGCAATTCACCTCACGCAAGAGGTGCATTGGGACGGCGCCAAGTTCGGCAATCCTCACACCGACGTCGGGCTGGCGTGGCAACTTCCCGTCCGCCCCGGATTGCCCAAGCTGATCTGGAAGAACGGGGAGGCCGGAGGTTTCACGTCCTTTATGGGGATGATTCCGTCGCGGTCGCTTGCCGTCGCCATTCTCACGAACTCCGATGAGGCCACGCCGACGAAGGCCGGCATCGGGTTCTTGGACAGCGTCGCCTAGGCGTCGCCAGGCGTGGCCTTCGGCGCGGAGCCGGGCCCTTGCAAGAACGCCCGCAGCCGGTCGATCAGTTCGATGAGCGCTAGCGCGAACGAGGCGATCGCGGGGATGACCCGCGGGCGTAACAGGCGCGGATCGAAGTCGCGCATGTAGCGCTGGTTTTCGGTGATGCAGGTCCGAACGAATTTGGCGGGCGTCAGGCCGTCCATGATGTCGCCGAAGAGATCGAGCGTGGCGTTTTCATCGCCCTCTCCCACCTTTGCGCCCTCCTTCACGCGCCGCCAGGTCGCCGAGCCGTAACCCATCAGCGCCGGCAGCCACTGCGCGAGCGGCGCTCCGTAGCCGCGCCGGTACCGGTCGTACGCGACCCAGTTGACGAAGAAGACGATGTGCCGCGCTTCCTCGACCAGCACGCGCGTGAAGATCGCGGTCAGCGCGTCGGGAAAGATGCGCGCGTCGCAGGCCAGCTTGAAGATGCCGAAGCCGGCGAACGAGTCGACGCATTCGTTGTAGCCGAAATCGATGAAGGCCTCGCGCGTCGGCGGATCCTTGGCTTCGCCCGGCGTGGCGTTGAGCCCGTAGCGCGCGATCATGGTCGAGAGCAAGCGCCCGTGGCGATCCTCCTCGAACGCCTGCAGCTCGAGCGCCTTGCGGACCAGCGGATCGGGCTCCGTCGCTGCAAAGCCGTAGAGCATCTTCCCGGCGTTGATCTCGACTTCGAGCGCCATCGTCCAGATCGGAATCGCCCGCAGCC
>DATJRF010000111.1:0-3638 GCA_035505015.1 Verrucomicrobiia bacterium
AGTTGCTGCGCGCGATCATCGCACGGATGGCAAAGTACCTACAGATCGATCCCTACGCGAATGCATATACCCTCGACTATCGCGTTTGGGAGCAGAAGTTCGAGCTCGATTCGCTCGCCTATCCGATCACGCTCGCGTGGAGCTACTGGAAGACCACCGGCGACACCTCGATCTTCAACGACGATTTTTCGAAGATGCTCGACGCCGCGCTCGCAACCATGCAGCGCGAACAAGACCATCCGCGCAACTCCAGCTACACGCACAAGGAGCTCCCCGACGACGGCAAGGGCCGCCCGGTCGGCTATACCGGCATGATCTGGACGGGCTTCCGGCCCTCGGACGACGCCTGCTACTACAACTTCCTGATCCCCTCGGAGATGTTTGCGGTCGTCGCGCTCGGCGACGTCAACGAGATCGAGCGCGACGTCTACCACAATTTAGTGAAGGCGCGCGCGGCCAAGGCGCTGCGCGACGAAGTGCAGCGCGGCATTCAGACCTACGGATTGGTCTTCGTACCGAAGTACGGCTACATCTACGCCTACGAGGTCGACGGCCTCGGCCACGCCATCCTCACCGACGATGCGAACATTCCGAGCCTGCTCTCGGCACCGTACATCGGCTATACGACCCCGAGCGACCGCTACTACGAGGATACGCGCCGCTTCCTGCTCTCGCAGGACAACCCGTCGTTCTACCAAGGGCAGGTGGCGCGCGGCATCGGCTCCTTCCACACGCCCGATCATTGGATCTGGCCGCTCGCGCTGATCGTTCAAGGGATGACCGCGACGACCGACGCGGAGAAGCAGGACGTGCTCACGCAACTGCTCGCGAGCGATCCCGGCGATCATCTGCTGCACGAGTCGTTCAATCCGGACGATCCCAAGCAGTATACCCGCCAAGATTTCGGCTGGCCGAACGCGCTCTTCTCCGAGTTCGTCATGACGCAGTTCCAGGGCGTCCCGGAGATCCCGATGGGCGATACCAGCGACCTCGAGTTTCGCTCGGAATAGGCGGTGAGTTCCAAAGCCGACGTGATCGTCGGCATTCAATGGGGAGACGAAGGCAAGGGGCGCATCGTCGATCTTTACGCCGCGGGCTACGACGTGATCGCGCGCTTCGGCGGCGGGGATAACGCCGGGCACTCGATCGTCGTGGGCGAGACCGAAGTGGCCCTGCGGATCGTTCCCTCGGGCGTGCTCAATCCCGCGGTGGAACTCTTCATCGGCGGTGGGACGGTCGTCAATCCGTCCGGCCTGCTCGAGGAGTTCGATCGCCTCGTCGCTCTGGGCGTCGACGTTTCGCGCGTCAAGCTCTCCGACCGCGCCCAACTCGTGCTGCCGTATCATGCCGCCCAGGACCGCGCCGCCGAGCGCGCGCGCGGAGCGCAGGCACTCGGCACCACCGGGCGCGGCATCGGTCCGGCCTACATCGATAAGGTCGCTCGCTCGGGCGTGCAGGCCGGCGATCTGCGCGACCCCGCCATCCTGCGGGAGAAGATTCGCCGCAATCTCGCGGCGCGCGCCGGCGCGCTCGCTGGCGAAGAGCCGCTGAGCGAGGCCGAGATCGTCGAGGGAGCGCTGCAAGCCGCCGAGCGCCTGGTGCCGCATGTAGTCGACGGCGTCGCCTACATCCACGAGCGGCTGGAGGCGGGGAAGCGCGTGCTCGTCGAGGGGGCACAGGGTTCGCTGCTCGACGTCGGCTTCGGCACCTATCCATACGTGACGAGCTCGCACACGATCGCCGGGGGTGCCTGCATCGGCTTGGGCATCGGCCCGACCGCGATCGCCCGCGTGATCGGCGTCGTAAAAGCCTACTGCACGCGGGTCGGCGCCGGGCCGTTCCCCTCCGAACTGCACGGCGACGCCGCCGAGCGGCTGCGTCGCCAAGGGGCGGAGTTCGGCACGGTGACGGGCCGCTCGCGCCGCTGCGGCTGGTTCGACGCGGTCGCCGGGCGCTACGCCGTTCGGCTCAACGGGCTCTCCAGCGCCGTCGTGACGAAACTTGACGTTCTCTCGGGCTTCGAGCGGCTCGGCATCGTCACGGGATATCGCCTGCGCGGCCAGAGCGTCGGCTTCTGCGCGGCGAGCGATCCGGATCTCGAGGTGGAGATCGAGGAGCTGCCGGGATGGGCCGAGCCGATCGGCGCGGTGCGGGCAATTTCCGCCCTCCCCGCCGCCGCGCGCCGCTACGTGGAGCGGCTCGGCGAACTCCTGGGCGTGCCGATCGAGCTCGTCTCGGTCGGGCGCGAGCGCGAGGAGCTCGCCCGCTGATCGCGCAGGTAAAACCTCAATAGGTGTGGATAACCGTCCGATACTCCAGGTAGTTGGGAACGGAGTCCCGGGCTGCTGCCACGGCCGGCGCGCAAGAGTGAGTGTAGAGAGAGCTTGGATCGTTTCGTATCGGTCTTGAATGACGTTCGCGGCCGCTTGACCGCGTTTTGGGAAGCGTCCAACCGGCAGACGCGCGCGATCGCGGTCGGCGTTGGCCTCGCGGTGATTTTGGGTATCGCCACGCTTTCGTATTTGTATTTCGGGCGCCAGCCCGCCTACGAAACGCTCTTCTCGAACCTCTCCCCCGAAGACGCCGCAGCCGTCACGGCGCGGCTGCGCGACGACAAGGTTCCGTACCGTCTCTCGACCGACGGCAAGACGGTCTTCGTGCCCGACGAGAACGTGAGCGACGAGCGCGTTTCGATCGCCGGCGCCGGCCTGATCAAGGGCGGCGGCACCGGCTACGAGCTTTTCGACCGGACGAACTTCGGCATGACCGAGTTTCAAGAGAAGCTCGATAAAACGCGCGCCATCGAGGGCGAACTGCAGCGTACGATCGACGGTCTGGATCCGGTCGAATCGTCGCGCGTCGCGATCGCCACCCCGGATCAATCGCTCTACTCCTCGACGCAGGAACCGACCACCGCCTCGATCGCCATCAAGACGAAGCCGGGTCAAGCGCTCTCGGCCGACGAGGTCAAGGGCATCACGATGCTCGTCGCCAACGCCGTTGAAGGCCTCAAGCCCGAGAACGTCACGATCGTCGACCAGGACGGGCAGATCCTGCTGCCCGGAGCCGGCCCGACCGGCACCGGCAGCAGCGGCAGCGGCGCCACCGCCGACGCATTCAAGATGACGCAGGAGCAACTGCTCGCCAAGGAGCGCTACGAGTCTGCGGTCCAGCAGAGCGTGCAGTCGATGCTCGACGACACGCTCGGCCCCAAGCGCGCGGTCGCGCGCGTCTCGACCAAGATGGATTTCGACGCGAACCAATCGGAGAGCAAGATCTACGCGCCGCAGGGAACGGTGCTCTCGCAGCAATCGCAGCGCGAGTCCTACACCGGCACCACGCCCAACCGTACCGCGATCGGCGTCCCCGGGACGACCAGCAACATCGGCACCTATCAGGCGATTCAGAACAACCAGCAGAACGGCCGCTACAACGGCTCCAAGACGACGACCAACTACGATATCAGCGAACAGAACGTCAAGCACGTCGACGCGCCGGGGAAGGTGACGCAGACCAGCGTTGCCGTGCTCGTCAACTCCTCGCCGGCGACGACGCCCGGCGTGCCGGCCGCCGTCGCCGCCAATACGGTGGCTTACCAGCTGACGCCCGCCAACGTTCAGCAGATTCGCAACATCGTC
>DATJRF010000112.1:0-7310 GCA_035505015.1 Verrucomicrobiia bacterium
CCTGCAGGCAAGCCTGGACGGCACGAACACCATCCCGCTGCGCGCGACGGTGCGCGTCGGCCCGCAAGAGCGCAGCATCGAGAAGCAGGTGAGCGTCACGGTGAGCCCCGGGCAGGATCCGATGCATTTGGAGCATCCGTGGAACGTGAGCTGGACGCCCAGCGGCGGCGGACCCTATCCCGATTTCGAAGGGCACCTCACGGTTCGCGCGGACGAGGACTACAAGACCTGCATCCTCGAGCTGGAAGGAACGTACACGCCGCCGCTGGGCGCCGTCGGTGCCGCCTTCGACGCGATGATCGGTTCGCGCATCGCCTCGGCGACCGCCCGCGAGCTCCTGCAGCGCTTCGGTGCGATGATGGTCGAGCAGTACGTCAAGAACGAGGCGGGAAAGCACGCGTGAGCGAGATCGAGCTCTCCGAGCCGCTGGCGCTCGCGCCGGTCGCCGCACGCGACGCCGTCTTTGCGATCGTGCGTGAGATCAGCGAACGGCGAGCTCCCTACGACCGCGTAGCGCTCTCGCTCGGATTGCAAAAGGTGCGCTTGCCGGTCGATGCGACCGTCACCGTTCCGATCGACGTCACGGCCGAGGCGACGCCGCTGCGCTGGGAGTGTACGATTCACATCGAGGCACAGAGCCGCCGGGGCCTCTTTCCGCGCTTCGACGGAACGCTCGGCGTCGCCGGCGACAGCCGCGACCAAAGCCGGCTCTCGCTGCAAGGAAACTACGACGCGCCTTTCGGCGCGCTCGGCCGCGGCGGCGATGCGATCCTCATGCACGGCGCCGCAACCGAGAGCTTGCGCTCGTTCCTCAAGTGGCTCGCGGCCGAGACCACCCGCACCGTCGAATCCCGCGAGCGCGACCGGCTCCGTCAGAGCCGGCTCCACGATTAGCTCGCTACCGGCCGCGGAGTTCGTCGAGGAGGCGGCCGGACGAGGCGAGCGAGGCGAGGATGCCTTCGATGCGGTCGGGCGTCGCTTCGAGAAGGCCGTCGGCGATCGCTTCCAGATTGGCGCGCGCGATCGAGAGAGCGTTACCGAGCTCGTGGCGAGCTTTTTCGGCGGAGCGGCGCATCTGCGATTGCTCCCGCTCCACCGCTTCGAGCAGATCGCTCAGGCGTACGGCGATCGGATCGTCGAGCGGGCGAAGCAGCGTCTTCGCATCGTTCCATTCGCGAACCGCGGCGAGATCGAGCGCGCGGATGATATCGTCCCGATCGCGTTCCTTCATCGCACGCGCCGCTTAGGGCTTGCGCATCTTGTAGCCGAGGCCGTAGACCGTGAGGACGTACGCCGGCTCTTGGGGATTGGGCTCGATCTTCTTGCGCAGGTTGTTGATGTGGCGGTCGAGGGTTCGCTCGAAGATCGAGCCGTCGTCGTTGAGCGCGTCGAGCAGCTGCGTGCGCGAGAAGACCTGGCCCGGGTGCTCGGCGAGCGCGGTCAGCAAGCGAAACTCCGATGGCGTGAGCGAAGCCGGCTTGCCCGCGACCCGAACCTCGTGCGCGCTTAGGTCGATGTCGAGCTCGCCCAGACGCAGGTGCTGCCCTTCCGGCGACCCGGCGTCGTGGCTTGCACCCGCGCGGCGCATCACGGCGCGCACGCGTGCCACGACCTCGCGCGGCGAGAACGGCTTGGTGACGTAGTCGTCGGCGCCGAGCTCGAGCCCGACGATCCGGTCGACCTCCTCCGCGCGCGCCGTCAGGACGATGACCGGCGTGTTCGCCTCGCGCGCGCTGCGCAGGAGATCGAGCCCGCTGCCGTCGGGCAGATTGATATCCAGGAGCACCAGATCGGGCGCCGAGGCCTTGTGCGTTTCGGTCGCCTCGGCGACGGTGCCGGCTGCCTCGCAGACGAAGCCCTCGCGCTCCAGGTAGGCACAAAGAACCTCTCGGATCTCCCGCTCGTCTTCGACCACGAGCACGCGTTGCGCAAGCTGCATGCTCAGGGATTCGTTCACCACGTGCGCATCCCCGGCACCTCGAAGGGGTGCGCCGAATAATGCCCGATCAACGGCCCGGCGTAGGCAAAGATCACGACCACGACCGCGAGCGCGGTCCAGAAGCCCAGCCGCTGGAAGAGCTGCGGGGCCGCATCGCCGGGGCGCGAAGGAGCAAAAGCAAACTCGCTCTCGCCGGCGTCCCGCTCGCCTTTGGTCAGGGTCATCACGACGTTGGTCAAGAACGCGAGCACGCTCAGGAACAGCACCGTGCCTCCCCCGGCGGCGAGCAGCGTCCACGGCTCCCAGCTCTGGGCGGCGGCGGCGCCGCCGTACGAGAGATCCGCCGTACGGCGCGGGGCACCGAGCAGGCCTTCGACGTGCATCGCAAGCGACATCACCGACATCCCGATGAACCACAGCCACACCTGCGCGCGTGCGAGCGATTCCGACCAGACGCGCCGGCCGGTCAAGCTCGGCAGCAACCGGTAGGTCGCTGCCAGGAACGTCAGCGCCACCGGGCCGCCGACGGTGATGTGGAAGTGGCCGACGATCCACATGGTGTTGTGCACCATCGCATCCATCGAATACGAGGCGTTGACGATGCCGCCGAAGCCGCCGAAGATGAAGAGGATCATCGCGAGCGTGATGCCGGCCATGGCCGGATCGTTCCACGGAATCGACCGAACGATCCCGACGAAGCCTTTGCGCCCCTTCGCCGCGGCGTTCTCCTCGAAGGTCGCGAAGAGTGCGAAGGCCGTCATCAACGACGGCACGACCACCAAGAGCGTGAGGAACGTCTGCAGCAGCTTCCACGTCGACGAGATGCCCGGGTCCGAGAACTCGTGATGCAGGCCGACCGGCAGCGAGAGCACGATGAAGGCCACGAACGCCACGCGCGTGAGCGCGTCGGAGAAGACCGGCACCTTCAGGATCGCGGGGACGATCGCATACCAGATGACGTAGGCACCGAGGATCCAGAAATAGACCAGCGGGTGCCCGAAGTACCAGAAGTACATGCGCGTGAGCAGCACGTCGATCGACGGCGTCCAGCCGAACGCCCACGGTATGAGGTAGAGCATCTCGATCGCGACGCCGATGGTCGCGAGGAACCACATGATGAAGGTCGCCAGGGCCATGAAGGCCGGCAGCGGGATCGGCTCGCCGCCGCGCTCGCGCTTCCAGACGCGCACGTTGAGCAGGATGTCGAGGAAGACCACCCACGTCCCCACGACCAGCAGCGTCGCGCCGAGGTAGAAGTACGGGCTGGCCTTCATCGGCGCGTAGAACGTATAGAGCACCGAAGCGTTGCCGGCGAGGATCTCGACCGCGGCCATGGCGGTGCCGATCAGCATGATCCACCAGGCGGTCCAAGCCACCCCGAGCTTTCGCTGCGGATTGGGAATCGTTTGGTAGACGGCGAGCGTCGAGAGACCGCAGATGAAGAACGTGGTGAAGACGATCGCCAGGAGAACGCCGTGCGCGGTAAGCACGCGATAGTAGTCGAAGAACGACGGCAGCGTAAACGCGCCCGAGCGCGCGACCGTCTGCAGCAGTCCGAAGAGCGTGCCCAGGCCGAACGCCGTAAATGCAACGTAGAGGTGCGCGAGCACGACTCCGCGCTCGGCGGGACGGAGTTTGATGTTGAGCGAGTCGGTGGCGATCACGATTCCTCCGCGCTACTGCACGACGATGTGGGCCGACATCGAACTATGGCCGGCCCCGCAATATTGGTTGCAGATGATGAGATAGTCGCCCGGATGGTCGAAGGTGTGGCTCATCGAGCTGACCCATCCCGGAACGACCTCGATATTGACGTCCGTCCCGTTGATCGCGAATCCGTGCACGACGTCGGTGCTGGTGGCGTAGAACGTCACCGTCGCGCCGCGCGGGATCGTCAGCTGCGCGGGACTCCACGAGAATATCCGTCCGACGTAATACGCCTCGTAGGAGCCGTCCGGTAAGCGGCGCAGCCCCGGATGGTCGAACGGCGGCGTCGAGCCGACCTTGCTGGGATCGATCGTCTGGATGTGGCTGGGAGGATTGATCCCCTCGGCCACGCTCATCCCGGCGAGCACGACGAAAAACACGATCATGGTGGCGGAGCCGAGCCAGATCCACAGGCGTTCGTAGCGATGGACGTGCACGGCCTACCACCTCGACCGGAAGAGTGCGAGCATGCCGAACCAGCCGGCGACGAACGCGGCGAGCAGCGTCAAGACGAAACGCAGCGTGGTCTTGAGATCGTTTTGAATCACGGACGTCTCCTTCCGCGATTCACTTTAGGCCGGCGCTGCGCGGTCTTCGTGAAGAGCCCCGGAACGAGCCCTTCTCATTTCCTTCCCAGCGGTTATCGTGCCGGCGCCAGAACGGCCGCAATCGTCGCAAGGATCGCCTGCGGTTCGGCCGGCTTTTCGATGACGTGGCGGATGTCGTAGAGCGCCATGAAGTCGCGCATCGGGGCTCCGCCGGTCGAGGCGGTGTACAAGACGATCGGGGTCGAGGCGGTGCGCGGGTCGCGCCGCAGCGCCCGCAGCAGCTCGACGCCGTCGAGCTCGGGCATCGAGAGGTCGGTGACGATCGCGTCGGGGCTGCGCTCGAGCGCGAGCTCGAGCGCGCGCACGCCGTCGGCCGCTTCGAGCGAGGCGTAGCCCGCCGAGGTGATGACGTCGACGATCAGGCGCCGGTTATGCGCCCGGTCGTCGGCGATGAGAATCGTCGCAACCGGCGCTTTGGGCGCCCGCTCTTCGGGCGCGGACGGCGCCTTTGCCCGGCCGCGCGGCGCCGATCGCAGCTCGAAGGGCAGATGCGCGTCGACCTGCGCCACGAAGGTCTCGGGGTCGATCGGCTTGGAGATGTAACCGTCGAAGCCGGCCGCGATGATGCGCTCGCGGTCTCCGACCATCGCGAGCGCGGTAACCGCGACCAGCCGCGTTTCGCGCAGGCGCGGCTCGCTCTTGAAACGTTCGGCGACGCCAAAGCCGTCGATTCCGGGCATGAGCACGTCGGTGAGCACCAAGTCGCGGCGATTCTCGAGCGCCGCCTCGACGCCGCGAAGCCCGTCGGCGCGACCCTCCGCGCGGTGCCCGAAGGCGCGCAGCAGATAGAGCATCAGCTCCAGATTGGCGACGTTGTCCTCGATGACCAGGATGTCGGCGGGCACGGCCTTACTTCGGCAGGCTCAACGTGAACGTCGTCCCTTTGCCCGGCTCGCTCGCGAGGCTCAACTCGCCGCCGAGCAGATGGGCGAGCTGGCGGCTGAGATAGAGCCCGAGGCCGGCGCCGTCGAAACGGCGCGTCGTCGATTGGTCGAGCTGGACGAACGCCTCGAAGATGCGCTCGCGCGCTTCGTCGTCGATGCCGACGCCGGTATCCACGACGGAGAAATCCAGCGCGTCGCGCCCCTCGCGCCGCGTCTCGGCGACGTCGATGTGCACCGAGCCCGACTCCGTGTACTTGATCGCGTTGTTGGTGAGGTTGATCAGGATCTGCCGCAGCGCGCGCCGATCGGTGTTCAGCAGGCTGGCCGCGTCCGGAACGGTCACGCCCAAGCCGAGACCGCGCTCGTGCGCGAGGGAGCGCAGCGCCATCGCGACTTCGTTGACGACCTCGCCGACGTGGACCGGCTCGAAGTGCAGGTCGACCTTTCCGGACTCGATCTTGGCCAGGTCGAGGATGTCGTTGATGAGCGAAAGGAGATGGCGCGCGCTCGACTGGACGATCCGCAGCTGCTCCTCCTGCTCTTGCGTCAGCGGGCCGGGCAGTTGCATGAGCAGCGTGCCGGTGAAGCCGATGATCGCGTTGAGCGGCGTGCGCAGCTCGTGGCTCATCCCCGCGAGAAAACGATCCTTGGCCAGGCTCGCGCGCTCGAGCTCGACGTTCTTCTCCCGCAGCGCCTGCTGGATGCGCCTGCGGTCGCTGGTGTCGCGAATCGCTACCGAGACCACGGTGCCGTCCTCGGTTTCGATCGGGCCGAGGCTGATCTCGACCGGAAACTCCGAGCCGTCCTTGCGCATGCCCAGCAGCTCCAGGTCGGCACCCATCGGGCGAACGCGGGGGCTTAAGAAAAACTCCCGGCGATGGCCCGGATGGATGCCGCGCAACCGCTCCGGAATGAGATCCTCGACGCGCAACTCGCGCAGCTCGTCGGCATCGTAGCCGAAGAGCTGATCGGACTGCGCGTTGGCCAGCAAGATACGGCCCTCGCGATCGACGATCATCATTGCGTCCGGGGCCGATTCGAGCAGTCCGCGGAAGCGTTCGAAGGCCGGCCAGCGTTCGATCTCGCTACGCACCGATCAGAGCTTTGCCTTCGGCTGCGGCGGCCCTGCCCGAAGGAAATGGAGCCGCCGGTGCCGCCCAGAAGAGGCGCTAGCATGTTCGAGAACATCGTCGCCGCGCTGGACGGATCGGCTTGCTCGCAGAAAGCCTTCGAGGCCGCGCTCGATCTGGGAGCATCCAGCCACGCCGCGCTTCACGTTTGCACCGCCGTCGACCCCGTCGCCATGACCGAGGGCATGACCCCCGGCGGCATCGCCGAGAGCAACGTCGAGGAGGCGCGCGCCGCCGCGCAGGCCATCGTCGACGCGGGGGTGGCGGCCGCGCGCGCGCGCGGGCTCCAAGCCTCGGGCGACGTGCTCATGGGAGAGCCCGCCTACGAAATCGTCCAGTACGCCAAAAGGCTCGGAGCCGACGGTCTCGTGCTGGGAACGCACGGGCGCACCGGCCTCAAGCGGCTCTTCATGGGCAGCGTCGCCGAAAGCGTTTTGCGCGAGGCTCCCTGCGCGGTGCTGATCGTGCGCGAGGCGGCCTAGCCGCGGGCGACCTCCTCGAGCAGCGCGCGCGCGGTGCGCTCCGCGATCGCATGGCCCACCGTCTCTTCGAAGAGCTCCCCGGCGTCGCCGAGCGGCGGTTCGTACCAGCCGTCCAGCTCGATCTCCGAGGTATCCGGCTCGTCGCTGCGCGCGAAGGTTACGAGCGTCCCCTCGAAGCGGGGGAACGGTCCGCCGCCTTCGGGTGCCCACGCCATGCGAATGACGTCGTTGAGATTCTGGTCGTCGCGGCCGCGGCACGCGTCGACCCGCACGCAGTGCTCGAGCGCTAAGCCGCGGACCGGTGCCACGCCCTCGAGCGGCACGCGCAACTCGACCCGCGTTACGCCGTGCGAATCGCGGCGGGCGGCGAGGTAGCGTTCGATCCTGGCGTCCGCCTGCGCGGCCGTCCCCGCAAAGGGAACCGTGCAATGAAGTCGGTGTCTCATGAGCGTGATCTTCGCGCCCTCGTGTGAAGATGCGGCGAAACTCCGCGCCGGGGTTCTTCCCAGCAGATTCACCTTTGCGATGGAGAATGCTCCGGGTGATGCGCATCCTTTGCC
>DATJRF010000113.1:0-5738 GCA_035505015.1 Verrucomicrobiia bacterium
GAGGGTTTCCCGCGCCAGTATCGCGGGTTGGGCAGGTAGCGCAGGCGCTCTGCGCGCTTCCACGACGAGAAGAGGTACGGGCCGTCGACGACGTTCGGCGCGGCGTTGAACGCGGCGCGATCGAGCGGCGCAACCCCGCTCAGCACGTGCGCCGGTAAGACGAACTGCGGCGAGGTGCCGTACGAGAAGAGGGTCGTGGCTGCGGGCGCCCAGGCGCGGCGCAGGTGGAAGACCACCGTCGCCGGGCCGTCGGCGGCGGCGCGGTCGATGAGATCGTAGCCGGCGTGCGAGCGCACGGGGTTGTGCGGATCGAGGATCGCGTGCAGCGTGAAGAGCACGTCGCGCGCGGTGACCGGGACGCCGTCGCTCCACTCGACGCCGCGCCGGAGGCGGAAACGAATGGTGCGGCCATCCGGCGAGATGCCGCCGTTGGCCACGCTCGGGATCTGCGCCAGCAACGCCGGCACCGGATTGCCGCGCTCGTCGACGTCGACGAACGGCTCGAAACAGAGCCGAGCGACCTGCGCCTCGACCGAGGCGGCATCGGGGTGGGCAAAGAGCGGATTGAGCCCCGAGGGATCGGCCGCCAGCGCGAAGCGGACCACCCCGGCCGGGGCCGGAGGGGGAGCGCCCTGGCGCGCGCAGCCGGCCAGCACCAGCAAGCCAAGCAGCCAAAACCTCAAGCTAGGCGCCCCCTTGCGCCGAATAAATCGTTGGTGTTATAGTTGATCTGCCCTCCGATTATTCGGAGAAGACAGCTTGATGGCGAATATGGTTTTAACCAATGACGAGCTCGACGAGCTCGACCTCCAACTCCTCGAAGCGCTGCAACGCAACGCGCGGTCGACCTTTGCCGAACTCGGTTCGCTCGTGGGGCTCAAGGCTCCGGCCGTGCACGACCGCGTCAAGCGCCTCGAGAGCCGCGGGTACATCCAGAACTACTCGGCGCAACTCGACGCCAAGCGCCTGGGCTTGGCGCTGACCGCGTTCGTAAGCTGCTACACCTCGCCCGATTGCGCCTACGAAGAGTTCACGCGCACGCTCGGCGAGATGCCCGAAGTCTGCGAAGTGCATTCGGTCGCGGGCGAAGAGACCTTCGTCTGTAAGGTCGTCACCCGCTCCACGCAGCATCTCGACGATCTGCTCGCCCGCCTCAAGCGTATGCGCGGGATGGCCCGCACGCGCACGACGATCGTTCTGACGACGCCCTTCGATCGCGGCGGCGTCACGGTGCAGTCGTCGTGAGCGCCCCGTCGAAGCCGCGGCCGCACCGGCTGGGGACGCATCGCGTCGTCGAGCCCGCGGGCGCCATGCCGCAGAGCGCGTGGCGCCTCGACAACACGCCGGCCGCGCACGAAAACGAAATTCTCTGCCAGGTCGAGACGCTCAACATCGACTCCGCCTCCTTCAAGCAAATCTCCGACGCCTGCGGCGGCGACGCGACGGCGATCGCCGAGCACATCGCGGGCATCGTGGGCGAGCGCGGCAAGCAGCACAACCCGGTGACCGGCAGCGGCGGGATGTTCATCGGGCGCGTGCTCGAGATCGGCGAGGAGCTGCGCGGCCGGATCGCGCTCGCGCCCGGCGATCGCATCGCTTCGCTCGTCTCGCTCACGCTCACGCCGCTGCGTATCGCCGCGATCGCGAACGTCGACGTGGCGACCGGGCGCGTCTGGGTCGACGCCAAGGCGATCCTCTTCGAAAGCGGCCTCTGGGCCAAGCTTCCCGAGGATATCGATCAAAACGTCGCGCTCGCGGTCCTCGACGTTGCGGGAGCCCCGGCGCAGGCTCGGCGCCTCTGCGGCGAAGGCCACACCGTGGTCGTCGTCGGAGCGGACGGCAAGAGCGGCCTACTCTGCTGCGCGCAAGCGCGCGCGCGAGTCGGCGGGCGCGGAAGGGTGATCGGCGTCGTCCCCGATGCCTCGACGCCGGCGGCGCAGCTGCTCGAGCGCGCAAAGCTGGTCGACGCGCTGGTCGTCTGCGACGCGCGCGAGGCGCTGGCGCTCTGCGAGCGCGTCGCCGCCGCCGCGCCGCAGCTTGCCGACGTCACGATCAACTGCGTCAACGTTCCGGGAACCGAGCTCGGCTCGATTCTCTGCACGAAGGACGACGGCATCGTCTATTTCTTTTCCATGTCGACCTCGTTCACGGCCGCGGCGCTCGGCGCCGAGGGCGTGGGCAAGGACGTAACGATGATCGTCGGCAACGGCTACGCCAAGAATCACGCCGAGACCGCGCTGCAGACGCTGCGCGACAACCCCGCAATCCGCGCGTACTTCGAGATGAAGTACGCGCCCGCCTAACCGCGAGAGGACAGCACGATGAGCGAGAATGCAACGACCCACCTCAAGCCCCCGTCTCCGCCCGAGCAGTTCGAGTACAAGAACCTCAAGCAGGGCGAGTTTTGGCGCCACATCCCGGCGTACAAAGAAGTCGACGAGGCGACGTTTCTCGACCATCTCTGGCAGCAGAAGAACGCGGTCAAGACCGCCGACGAGCTGCTCGCCACGATCAAAGACGTCTGCACGCCCGAGTTCTACGCCGACGCGGCGGCGGGCTTCGCGCGCGCGCCGATGGCCGTGCGCGTCTCGCCCTACGCGATCTCGCTGATCGACTGGAACGATCCGATCGACGACCCGATCCGCCGGCAGTTCGTGCCGCTCGGCTCGACGCTGCTGCCGGACCACCCGCGCCTCACGCTCGACTCGCTGCACGAGCAGCACGACTCGCCGGTGCCCGGCCTCGTTCACCGCTACGTCGACAAGGCGCTCTTCCTGCCGCTCAACACCTGCCCGGTCTACTGCCGCTTTTGCACGCGCAGTTACGCGATCGGCCCGGATACGGAGAACGTCGACAAAGTCGCGCTCGCCAAGACCCCCAAGCAGTGGGAAGACGCCTTCAAGTACATCGCGGAGCGGCCGGAGCTCGAGGACATCGTCATCTCCGGCGGCGATACCTACCAGTTGCCGCCCAAGAACATCGAGCTGATCGGCAACGCGCTGCTCGATATTCCGCACGTGCGCCGCATGCGCTTCGCCACCAAAGGGCCGGCGATCATGCCGATGAAGATCATCACCCACACCGAGTGGCTCGACGCGATCGCCGCAGTCGTCGAGCGCGGCCGCAAGCTCGGCAAAGACGTCGTGCTGCACACGCATTTCAACGCGCCCGAAGAGATCACGTGGATCACCCAAAAGGCGATGGCGATGCTCTTCGAACGCGGCATCTTCACGCGCAACCAGTCGGTCCTCATCCGCGGCGTCAACGACGACCGCGAGCGGATGCAGCTGCTGGTCAAGCGCCTCGGCCACCTCAACGTGCATCCCTACTACGTCTACATGCACGACATGGTCAAGGGCGTCGAGGAGCTGCGCACGACGATCTTTACGGCGACCGACACCGAGAAGTTCGTGCGCGGCAGCACCGCCGGCTTCAACTCGCCGACCTTCGTCTGCGACGCCCCCGGCGGCGGCGGCAAGCGCGACGTCCACTCGTACGAATACTACGACCGCGAGAACGGCATCGCGGTCTACGCCGCACCCAGCGTCAAGCCCGGCAAGGCGTTCGTCTACTTCGACCCGATCGACAAGCTAGCCGCCGACGCGCAAGCCCGCTGGGCCGTCCGCGAAATCCAAGATCAAATGATCGCCGAGGCCGTCAAAAAGGCCGGCGTCGGCTCCGAGGAACTCGTCCTCGCCTAGGCGCGCCTAGCGTGCCGGAGTCGGCGTGGGGGACGGCGCGGCGTAGGAGTCTTTGGTGAGCTTGAGGTCGATCGTGGTATCGACCGTCGCGTCGGAGAAAGATTCGTGCGAAACGTCGTGGAGGCTGACCGGCACGAGCATCTTGGGATCGTAGACGATCTCTTCGCGGCCGGTCGTGTTGCCGACGTTGGGCGTGTGGGAGACGAGGTCCAGATCCTTGTGAATCGTGACCGGTCCGCCGGGCGGCGCGCTTTTGACGATGAAGTCGGTGCGGACGCTGACGTCTTTGCCCGAGAACGCGTGGCTCCAGTGTGCGCCGGCCGCGTCGTTCGCGGGATCCAGGAAGCCGCGACCCAAGAGCGCGAGCAGCGCGTCCTCGGCGTCGCTGGGCGTCGTGACCGAGCTCGGGCAGGTCGTGTGCCCGTCGGGATAGACGAGGCAGGTGAACTCCTCGCCCGGGCGAGGAGCGGACTGAAGCATCTCGTGGATCTTGATCACGAGCGCCCCGTCGTTCGTAAAGGCCACGACGTCGGCATCGATCACGCCCACCCGGCCGCCGCTCCCGAAGTTCGCCTCGACGCCGCTGCCGTTCCCTCCGCCTCCCTCGCCGCCGCTGCCGTTGAAGCCGCTGTCGTGCTCTTCGCCGGTCTGCGTATAGGAGACGCCGAGCGAGTATTCCAGATGGCGGACGTTCTTGAGCGGAACGGCGATGATGGGTTGGGGGGTCGGGGCGGGTGCCTGTGCCGTACAGCACGCAACGGCCGCGATCGAAAGAATCAAGCGCTTCACGGGTGCGAAACCTCCTCGCCGCCGTTTCGCACGCGGGGCAATTATCTCCCTTCTGCGTTCAAGGCCGTTTGAGGAGGTAGACGGCCCCGACCGTGCTCTGCAAGCGCACGTCGACGCCGCCGGGGGTGAAGGCGCGGTCGGCGGTCGACCCCACCACGAGCGCGTTCGCCGGCTCGAGCGGCCAGTCGCTGTTGACGCGCCCCACCATCGTCGACGCCCGCACGCGACCGAGCTGCGCGGAGGACGGCAGCGCGAGCGTCACCCGGCCGATCTCTTCGCGCATCTCGATGCGCCGCACCCCCGTAACGCTCGAGTAGCGCGCATCCAGCGTTCCAACGGTCGTCGAAAGGCGCGCGTCGCCGCTCAGACCGGTCGCGGCGATATTGCCCGTCTGCGTCGCAAGATCGAGCGACGCTCCCGCCGGGACGCGCACGTCGAAGGAGATGCCGCCGTCGCAGTGCACCGCGCAGCCGTTCGCGTACGAGGCGCGGATCGCAATCCGGTCCGCGCCGCGCACCACGACGACCTTCAACGCCGCCAGCGCCGTTGCGGTCGACGCCTTCTTCGTCGCCACGACCTCGACGCCGGCGCCGCCGCTCTCGACGCGAATCGAACCGGCGGTCGTGACGACGCTCACGAGCGGAGCCGGGCCGCTGGGGAGCGTGAGATGCTCGACGGCGGTCACGCCGCTCAGAAACGGAATCGCCGCGAGCACCGCCGCCAGCACTAGTATCCGCCGCCTCCGAAGGCGATCGCCGGGCAGTTCACGACGAATCCCGCCGGCTTGGCGAGCGCAGCGAGATCGGCGTAGCTCGTCAGGCGTTGGCTCTGCGGCGCGCCGACGACTTCGACGCTCCAGAGCGGCGAATAGCCGTTCTCGGCATAGGGCGCCTGCAGGTCGGGCACCAGCGAGAGCACGTTGAACGGCGAGCCGATCGTCGCGGCGTTCGCTGCGGTAGCATCGTCGGCGATCGGCGTGTCGAGCGTGAGATAGGCGAGCCCTTGCGCGTCGGCGCTCCCGGTGGGCCCGCTCGCGACGACGCCGATCGGGATCGTCGCCGCGGCATCGGCCTTGGCCAGACGCGGCACGTACGTCGCACGTTCCACCGCGGCGGCCACCGGATCGGAAGCATCGGTGCTCACGTAGTAAACCGGCTTGCCGTCGACGAAGCCGCGCGCCAAGACCAGCGTCGCGGTTTGCTTGACGGTGTCGATGGCGACGACCCGGTCTTCGGTGTTCGCGTGATG
>DATJRF010000114.1:0-19843 GCA_035505015.1 Verrucomicrobiia bacterium
ATCTGCTTCGCGCTCACCGAACGCGATCCGTGCGACCTCTGCACCGACGAGCAGCGCGACGCCGGCATCGTCTGCGTCGTCGCCGAGGCCAAGGACGTCTACGCGATCGAGCGGACCGGCGTCTACAAGGGCCGCTATCACGTGCTCGGCGGTTTGATCTCGCCGATGGACGGCATCGGCCCCGCGCAGCTGCGCGTCAAGGAGCTGATCGAGCGCGTCGGCCGCGAATCGCCGCGCGAGATCGTGCTGGCCACCAATCCCAACGCCGAGGGAGAAGCGACCGCGCTCTACCTTTCGCGCCTCTTACAGCCGCTCGGCGTCGTCGTCACCCGCCTCGCCTACGGCCTGCCGATCGGCGGCGACCTCGACTACGCCGACGAAGTCACGCTCGCCAAGGCTCTGGAAGGCCGCACCACGCTGTAGCGTCATTGCAGGATCTGCATCGAATCGAAGAGCAGGTGAAAGGCCGAGGCGATCGCGATGTTTCCGGTGCGGAGGGTCACGTAGGCGGCGGCTAGCCCGAACGTCGCTTGCGACGCGACCATATCGGCGGCCGCGTTGAGCGCGTCGCCGTGATACGCGTTCAAGTCCGCGCCGGCATGCCACGCACCGAAGAGCAGCGCTTGAACGAAGATCGCGTACTCGGGCTTCATGACGGCGCGCAGGCGCCCGAGTACGGCCCCCCGCCAGAGGAACTCCTCGCTCACGCCGTTTTGCAGGAAGTTGGAGAGCCAGGCGTACGCGATCGAGATCGGCGAGGCTCGTCCCGCGAACCAGGCGTACGCGAAGACGCCGAGCGGGAGAGCGAGCCACGCCACGGCGCTTGCCACGCTGCCTTTTCGAAACTTTCCGAGGCCTTGCTGCCCCAGAGGCACGCCCAGCACGAGCAGCACGGCGCCGATCGGGAGGCAGTACGCCGAGAAGTTTGCGATCCCGTTGGCGATCGGCAGCGGCGCGAAGCGGGCGGCGGCATCGAAGATCGCCCGGCGTGCGCTATCCCAGAGCGGTACGTGCAGCCAACTCGGAACGTCGTGATAGGTGACGAGCGGGCCCAATCCCGTCGCCGCGAGCACGACGGCGCACGCCAGCAGTTGCAGTGGCAGCGCGCGCCCGCGCGTAACCGGGCCGGGGGAGGCGTCGTCGCGCGTAAACCAGCGCGTCAGCGCGCAGACGAATGCCAGCAGGACCGCGAGGACGAGATCGATCGTCCCCCACAGCGCGTCCCCACGCAGGAACTTGACGGCTTCGGCTGCAGCGAAGAGTACCGCAAAGCCGGCGAGCGGCGGCGAAAGAACGAGCGATCGGGCGCGGAGCATCGGCGCCCGCGTTCGACGAGCCGGCCCCGGGTCCCGCCAACGCAGCGCTCGCGCTACGGCGTTGCCGTGGGGGCGGGCGTGTAGCGCACCACGACGGTGAAGTGGGTCGGCGCCGTCTGCGTTGCCAGCGGTAACGCGCGATCGATGCCCGGCGCGCTCATTCGCACGAGCGCGATGCGATTGCCGCCGAGGGCGGCGCTCTGCGCGAAGCCGTAGTCGAACGCGACCGGCGTTGCCGCGGTCGCGGCGAGCAGCGGATCGTAGATCGCAGAAGAGGCGTCGCCGACGTCGGTCACCGCGTGCATCGTTGCTGAGAAGCCGGTGATGCCGGCATAGACGTCGCCGGCGTTCGCGGCGCCGCCGGGCACGTAGGAATACGCCGTCACGGTTTGTGCCGCGACGGAAAAGTCGTAGGCCCACCAGTACGTTGCGTGCGCGCCGTCTTCGGTGACGAAGTCCAGCTCGTGCCCGTCGGCGTTGGCGTTGCCGAGCACGTCGTCGCTCGGCACGAAGACCGACCACGCGCTCGCGGCGTCGCTTTCGAGCCGTTCGGCCAGCCGGTCGGTGGTGCCGCGCGCCGAAAGCCGTGCGTCGAGGTGCGCGGCGGTAAAGACGGCGTCGTGCCCGATGTCGACCAGCGCCCACGTCAAGACGAACGCGATCGCCGCAGCGACCAGCACCTCCGCAAGCTTCACGCCTGCACAAGTGCCCGACGCGCGCGCCGATGCGCCGCCGGAGGAGGCGAGTAGGCAGGCCGGAATCCACGGGCACATGGAGCTTCGGCCACTCGGCATCGGCGAGATCTTCGACCGCGCTCTCACGCTGTACGTTCGTAACTTCCTGCCGTTCCTCGGCATCGTCGCCGCGCCGTACGCCGCGCTCGCGCCGCTTCACTACGTGGCCAGCGCGCACGCCGAGCCTGCGTGGGACCGGCTGGTCGCGGTGTTCGAGCACCTGCGCGAGGGCGCCCATGCGGCCGCGCTGACCCCTTACTTCGCCACGCCCGACGTCGCGATGCCCATACTCATCGGGTTGTCCCTCTTTATCGCCTGGCCGCTGATGCTCGGAGCTTGTACGATCGGCGTCGCGCGGCTCTATCGTGGGCGCGAGGTCGGGTTCCGATCGTGCTACCGCGAGTCGCTGCTGCATTGGCCGCGCATCTGCGGTCTGCTTCTGCTCGGGGGCTTTATCGTTGCCGCCCTATACGCCGTGCTGTGGCACATCCTGTGGCTCCTCTCGCTCTTGCCGCTCGGCCTCGTGCTATGCCTTGCGGTGAGCGCGACCGTCGTCGAAGACCGGGCACCCTTCGTGGCGATCGGTTCGGCGTTCGCACGCGTCTTCGATCGCCGCGGGCTCGGGCGCGCGACCGTCTTTTTGCTTGCATGGATCGCGATGTTGTTCGGGGGCGACGTCCTGCTCTACGCGGTAGCGATCCCGACGATGACGATGCACTGGCTGCTGCCGGAAGTGCTGCTGACGACGCTGGTTCAAGTCGTTTACACGCCGATTCTAGCCTTGGCGCTCGTCGTTTATTATTTCGACGTGCGCGTCCGTAGAGAGGGCCTCGACGTCGAGGCGGGGCTCGATCGGCTAGCGAGCGATGCCGTCACTACGTCACCGATACTGGCGAGGCCGGGTTCGAGCACGTCGCAGTAGATGCCCATCCACGTCTTGCGCTCTTGCGCGACGAAGCGCAGGACGCGCGGATCGCTCGGGCCGCCTTCCGGATCGTAGGTGGTGGTCACGCAACGCTCGATCGGCCCGCGCACGCGCAAGCGAACGGCGCCCAGCGCCAGCTCCCAGCCCGTCATCGCCTCCTCGTCGAGCGTGAAGCCGGCGGCGGCGCGTACGAAGAAGTTCGGGCGAAAGCGGAGCGGCTCGACCGGGTAGCCCACGTGCTCTTGGAGCGTTTCGAGCCAGCGGTCCACGATCAGCGAGACCGGCGCGTCGTCGAAATAGCGGCCGCTCGGTGCGAGCTCGGCCTCGACGCCGCGCTCGCGCGCCAGTGCGACCGCTTCCTGCGGCCGGTCGGTGAGGTGCAAGCGGTCGTGCTCCTTGCCGCGGTACGTCTTTCCCTCGCGCGCGTGCCCGGAGCGCACGAGGAGCGCGCGGGTCCGATCGCCCTCCAAGCCTTCCGGCATCACGTTCGCCGCCGCCAGCGGTTGGGGGCGCAGGCTCTTGACGGGATAGCGCCAGATGCGCTCGATCCTTCCAATCTCCATAGCAGTCGTGGAATACCGGGGGGTTTCCCGAGCCCCTGCCAGAAGCGGCGCGCGATGGAGCTTCGGCCACTAGGGTTCGGCGAGATCTTCGACCGCGCGATCACGCTGTACGTCCGCAACTTCGTGCCCTTCGCCGGGATCGTCTGCGTGCTGGTCGTGCCGCTCGCGGTGCTGCAGTATTTCCTGGACGTCAGTTCGCTCCCGCAGTGGGATCAAAGCATCAAGATCCTCGAGCACCCCACCACGAGCGCCGGCTCGGCGCCCATGCCGGTCTACTTCACCTCGCCCACCGCGGGCGCGCTCTTGATTCTCACCATCTTGCTCGTCTACGCGGTGTGGCCGTTCGCGCTCAACGCCTGCACGGTCGGCGTCGCCCGCCTCTATCGCGGGCGCCCGGTGGAGTTCGTGCCGTGCTATCGCGCCGCGTTACGGCATTGGCCGCGCGTCTTGGGCCTGCTGCTGATCGAAGCCGGCATCTTCGTCGCGTGGTACGTCGCCCTGTTCTTCGGCGCGCTGGTCGCGGTGTTCCTCACGATCGCGCTCGCTCGCGTGCTGGTGCCGGTCGCGGTCCTGGCCGGGATCCTCGAGATCGCGCTCGGAATCGCGTGGCTGCTCTTCCTCGCACCGCTTTTCGTTGCTTTGACGTTCGCGATGAACGCGATCGTGGTCGAGGAGCGAGACGTCTTCACCGCCGTCGGGCTCGGTTTCTCGCGCGTCTTCAACCGCCAGGAGTTTTGGCGAGCCGTACTCTTTTCGTTCGCGTCGGTCGCGATCTTGATGGGGGCGAGCATGCTGACCGGCGCGATCGCGATCGCGGCGATGATGGTGCACTGGGTCGTCCTCGAAGTCGTGGTGGCGACGATCTTCCGCGCCGCGTTCACGCCCTTCTCGATCGTGCTGCTCGCGATTTACTACTTCGACGTGCGCATCCGCCGCGAAGGGTACGACCTGGAAGCGGGGCTCGAGCGCTTGACGAGCGACACGGCCGTCGCGTGAGGCGCCGGGAGCGCGCGCGCGCGTGCGCGCTCGCGGCGCTCGCCTGCGTCGCGCTCGCGCTGCCGGCGTCCGCGTGGGCCGCAGCGCCGCTCGCGCAGCGCGCCGCGCTGATCGCGCGTTGGGAGGCGCAGGCTCGCCCGCCGGCTGCGCTGCGCCGCGCGCTCGATGCGACCGCCCCGCCGTCGAAAGCTCCCGATCTGGCCGCGATGGCGGCCCGGGAACTCGCCGCACCGGGGCGCTATCATTTGACCGAAGCGCCGCAGCGGCCTCGCACGTCGTGGTGGGCGCGCTTTTGGACCTGGATCGCCGAGCAGCTGCGCAAGCTATTCTCGGCGCTGTTCGGGCGCGCGCACATCAGCCGCGGCGGCGCGGCGGCGATCGGCGACGTTTTGATCGCGCTTGCCGCGGCGGTGCTGCTCTTCGCGGTGTGGCGGCTGCTCGCGCAGCTGCAGTTCGCTCGCGAGCGGGGGCGAACGAGCGCCGAGGCGCTCGCCGAACCGCTCGATGCGCGCGCCTTCTTCGCGCGCGCGCAAGCGGCCGCATCCGCCGGCGACTTGGCGCTGGCCTCGCGGTTGCTCTTTGTCGCGGCGGTGCTTGCGCTCGACCTGCGCGGCGCCGTCGCGAACGATCCCAGCGCGACGGTCGGCGATCTGCGGCGCGCGCTGCGCGCGCGCGACGCGGCGTTGCTCGGAGCCTTCGACGCGGTTGCCGGGCCGTTCGTCTGCAGCGCGTACGCCGAGCGGCCCGTCGCCCCGAGCGACTGGGCGCGCGCGCGCGCCGCCTTCTTCGCGCTGCTGCCCGCGGAGCCCGCCGCGTGAGGGGGATGCGCCTGGAATGGATCCTCATCGCGTGCGCGGCTGCCGCGATCGCCGCGCTCGCGATCGGCCGGCAAACCGTCCTCGCGACGCGCCCGCCCTCGATCTCCTCGAGTTACGACGCGGGCCCCAACGGCTATCGTGCGCTCTACGAAGTCGCCCGCCGAGCCGGCTTGCGCGTCTCGCGATTCGAGCGGCCGGCCGGCCTGCTCGATACGACCGCGATCGGAACGCTGGTCTTCTCGACGCCTGCCGGCGATCCGTCGCCGCAGATTCCCACGCTCGCAGACGTCGACGCGGTGCGGCGATTCGTCTCCGCCGGCGGACGGCTGATCGCCCTCGACGACGACTTCGCCGGGAAGCAGGACGTTACGCCCGGCGTCGGTACGTCGCACGCGATCGCCACGCAACACGAGGCGATCCCGCTCGCGCACGGCGCATACACGGCCGGCGTTGCGGTCGTGCGCGCCCCGATCGACGCGGTCTTCGGCTTCGGTGCCAAGAACGGGCTGCCGCTGCTCGCGAACGACGCCGGCATCGTAGCGATGCGCTACCGTCTGGGCAAGGGCGAGGTCATCGCCGTCACCGCGCCGGCGCTCTTCTCCAACGCCAACCTCGCTTCGGCGCAGAACGCACGCTTTGCGTACGATCTGCTCGCCGGCCACGGCGCCATCGCGTTCGACGAGTACGTGCACGGCTTCAGCGACGAGGCGAGTTTTTGGTCGGTGCTCCCGCCGCCGGTGCGCGCGGCGATCTGGATCGTCGCGGCGATCGTGCTGCTCGGGCTCGCGGGAGCGAACGTCCGGTTCGCGCCGCAGGTGGCGCTCGAACCGCCCGACGAGCGCGACACCACGGCGTATATCGATTCGATGGCGGCGCTGATGCGGCGCGCGCGCGCCGCGCGCTCGTCGATCGGCATGTTTTTGGCCGACGCGCGGCGCCGCCGGCGCGGCGGCGAGGGCGCGGCACGCGCGCTCGCGCAGCTCGAGCGGCTGCACGCCATCGCTACTCCTTCGGACGCCGCGCTGCTCGACGCGGCGGTGCTCGATTATCGCCTGCGAAAGGACCTCGTATGAACGTCAAGGATCTCGCCGACCGCATCGCGGAGGGCATGGAGCGCGTCGTCGTCGACGCGGGCAGCGCCACCTTCGCACTCACGGTGGCGCTGCTGGCTCGCGGGCACGTGCTGATCGAGGGCGTGCCCGGCACCGGCAAGACGCTCGCGGTGCGCGCGCTCGCGCGCCTGCTCGGGCTGGAGTTCCGGCGTATCCAGTTCACGCCGGATCTCATGCCGGCCGACGTCGTCGGCACGACGGTCTTCAACCCGCAGTCCGCGCAGTTCACGACGCGCCCCGGACCGGTCGTCGCCAACGTCGTGCTGGCCGACGAGATCAATCGCACGCCGCCCAAGACGCAGTCGGCGCTGCTCGAGGCGATGGAAGAGGGGCGCGTCACGATCGACGGTGCGCCGATCGCGCTGCCGCAGCCCTTCTTTCTGTGCGCGACGCAGAACCCGATTGAATACGAGGGCACGTATCCGCTGCCGGAGGCGCAGCTCGACCGCTTCCTCGTCAAGATCGAGGCGGGCTATCCGAGCGAGGCCAGGGAGCTCGAACTGCTGGCGCGCGTCGCCGGCGGCTTCGACGCGCGCGACCTCGAGACGTCGGGCATCGTACCGGTCACGAGCGCGCCGGAGGTGGCCGAGGCGCAGCGCGCGATTCGCCGCGTGCATCTATCGCAGAGCGTGCTCGAGTACGCCTACCGGATCGTCGCGGCAACGCGCTCGCAGCGAAGGCTCTCGCTCGGCGCCTCGCCGCGTGGCGGCATCGCGCTGCTGCTCGCCGCGCAGGCCGCCGCAGCGATCGAGGGCCGCGACTTCGCGGCGCCCGACGACGTCAAGAGCGTCGCCTCGTCGGTGCTGCCGCATCGCCTGATCCTGGCCCCCGAAGCGGAGATCGAAGGCGTTACCGCGCGCGACGTGGTACGCGACGTGCTCGCGAGCGTGCCGGTGCCGCGTGAGTGAGCGCGCGGCGCGCGCGCTCGGCGGCGCCGGGCTGCTGCTCGCCTACGCACTTGGCGGCGGCGCGCTGCTGCTCGACTGGACCTTGCAGATTCCGCACGCCGCGCACGTCGCGCTGCTCCTGGGCGGAGCGCTGCTGGTGGCGGCCGTCTCGTTTGCGGTCTGGCGCCTGCGGCTGCGCTTGCCGCTGTGGGTCACGCCGCGCCTGCTCTACGCGCTCGGCGGCATCGCGCTGCTCCTGGCTTGCGCTCCCGGCGTCGCCGCCTTCGTCCCGATCGCCGTCGCCGCGACGATCGCCCTTGGCGTTCTGCTCGCCGCCGACGTGGTAACCGGCCCGCCGCGCCGCGAGGTGATCGTGACGCGCCAGCCGCCGGAGCACTTTGCCCTGCGTCACGCGACGCACCTCGCGTACGCCGTCGAGAATCGCTCGCGCGCCGCGATTCGAGCCGGCATCGTCGAGACGCCGTTGCGCACGCTGCGCTTTCTCCAGGGCGAAGCCGCCGGCGAGGCCCCCGCGCGCAGCCGCGCGCGGTTTACCTGCGCCGTGCTGCCGGTGGCGCGCGGAGAAGATCGCTTCGGCGCGCTCTACGTTTGGTACGAGAACCGGATCGGCTTGATTCGCCGTCGCGTCGTCGTCGAGGCGGCGGCCGAGCTGCGCGTCTACCCCGACCTCTCGGCGGTCGAGCGCTACGGCGCGCTCCACGTGCGCAACCGGCTGATCGAGATGGGTCTGCGCAAGATGCGGCTGCGCGGCGTCGGAACGGAGTTCGAGTCGCTGCGGGAGTGGAGCGACGGCGACGCCTTTCGAGCCGTCGATTGGAAGGCGACGGCGCGCCGCGGAAAGCTGATGGTGGCGCAACACGAGGTCGAGCGCAGCCAGAACCTCATGTTGCTGATCGATTGCGGGCGGCTGATGACCCCGCGTATCGACGAGCAGCGCAAGTTCGACTACGCCGTCACGGCGGCCCTCTCGCTCGCGACGATCGCCGGGCTCGCGAGCGACCGCGTCGGCGTGGTCGCGTTCGCGGGCGAGATCCTCGCCGCCGCCGCACCGCGCTCCACGCGCTCGTCGATCGCGCGTCTCTCCGAAATGCTCTACGATCTCGAGCCGCGCTTCGAGGAGGCCAACTACGCGCGCGCCTTCGCGTACCTGCGCGCACACGTGACGAAGCGATCGCTGATCGTCTTTCTCACCGACGTTATCGATCCGCTGGCGCAGGCGTCGCTTTTAGGCGAGCTCGCCAGCCTCGCGCGCCGCCACCTGGTCGTCTGCGTCTTCATGAACGATGCGGCGGTCGCGTCGGCGCTCGACCGCGAGCCGAGGGACGTGGTGGACGCCTACCGCTGCGGCGTCGCGCTCGGTCTCGCGGAGGAGCGCCGGACTGCGGCGGCGACGCTGACGCGCGCCGGCGCCGTAGTCGTCGACGTTCCGGCACGCAAGCTCACCACCGCGGTGATCGACGAATACTTACGCGTGAAGCAGCGCGGCTTGCTCTGAACCGTCTTCGGATCCGAAACTCGTTCGCTTACCGAGGCGTCCGTTACGGTGCGAAGAGGCGAGCTTCTAGCCAGGCGAGGCGGTCGGCGAGGGCTTCCGGTACGGCCAAGTCGTGGCTCGCGTCGTACAGGAACGTCGCGCGCGGCAGCGGCGCGGCGGCGGCAAATGCGGCCGCGTGCTGCGGGCTCACGTAGCGGTCGTCGGCGGCAAACTGGAACATGAACGCTCGAGCCTTCGAGCGGTGCAGGTATTGCAGCGGATCGAGCGGCGACATCTGCATGACGTAGGCGGCGACGTCGGGCGGGCGCTTGCCCAACAGGTACCACTGCGCGAACGTCGTCGTTCCGGCCATCAGCACGTAGTAGCGCGGTCGCGGATCGACGCCGGAGAGCACCGCTCCGTACATCGCACCGAAGTCGTGCCCGACGTACGCGATCCGGTTCGGATCGACGTCGGGTTGCGCGAGCAGCAGATCGAGCGCGCGGCGCAGCTCGATCACCTGCTCGATCGAGTCGGCGTAATCGGTGCCGGTCGTGCGGACGCGCGCGAACCAATCGGCTCCGCCGGTCGTCACCGTCGACCACATCGCGTCGAGCAGCAGGCTGGTGGCACCGCGACGCGCGAGGGCGTCGGCGTCCGGCTCGAACTCGGTGTGGTTCGAGGTGCGCGGATCGCCAAACCAGTGCACGAAGAGCACGCCCGGACCCGGCGCGGCCGGCGCGGCCGGCGCGACGATCTCGGCGTGAACGGTGTGCGATCCCGAGCGGAAGGTTACGAGCGTGGAGCGCACGCCGCCGGCGCTCTTGGTCGAGAGGGTTGCCACGCCGAGCGGCGCCGGCGGGTATGCGAACGCGGCGTCGTCGAGCGCCGCCGCCCGCGCGCTGCCTGCGGCGAGTGCAAGTGCCAGCGTCAGCGGCGCGGCCAAGCGGGCTAGGTTTTGAAGCATATGCGGTCCTGCGGCACGAGTTTGAGCGTGTCGGGATCGCGCCAGCCGATCGTGATCTCGTGCGCGCCGTGCGGCATGTCGAAGAACGCCTCCGACGCGTCGTCCTGGCTGTCGAAGAGCTCCGACCACTGCACCGGGTCCTTATCGAGGGTGAAGCCGACCGCGGTGCCGTCGATCGAGCGCGCCATGCCGTTGTCGTGACTGTGATAGCGCGCTTTGACCGAGACGACCGCGTAGTCGTCGCCCAAAAGAAAGCCGATCAACGAAACGTTGACGCCGTCATCCTCGGGCACCCAGTCGGCGTCGCCGCAGCGCTGCAAACTCGTCTCGGCCAGGCACTTCACCGAGGCGACCGTCTCGCCGGAGCCGATCGGCGTGAGCATCAGTTCGCCGGATGCGTCGGGGTTGTAGGTCGGGACGTACTGGCGGGCGATCCGGTTTCCGTCTTTGTCGAAAAGGCCGAAGACGGCAAAATCGCCGTCGCCGTTGTCGGCGGAGTCGAGCGTCAGCGCGCCCCCCGAGAGGCCGCAGCCGACGTCCTCGGGCGGCGGCTCGTCCTGTGCGAGCGCGCAGCGTCCTCCGGCCGCCGCCACGCAGAGCAGCAACGCCGCCGCGGCCGCCAACGCCGCAAGGCTACGCCTGCGCACGCCGCCCCGCCAATGCGAAGTAGAGGATCATGCCGGCCGCCGTGAGCAGGCCGATCGCGATGCGCGCCTCCGCGGGCCATCGCTGCGGCGAGATGAAGCCTTCGATCGTGCCGGCGACTACCAGCATCGACGCGACGCCGGCGATGAGAACGCCGGCGCGGCGTGCGTTGGCGACGATCGCGTCGCGCCGGCGCAGGCGCCCGGGATAGAGCACGCCCGCAGCGATGAGCAGGCCGGCGCCGCCGGCGATCTGGATCGCGGTGAGCTCGATGACGCCGTGCGGCGCGATCGTCGCCCAAAAATCGTAGCCGAAACCGGCGTTGGTATAGAGCGCCGCGAGCCCACCGAGCATCAGCGCGTTTTGCACCAGGATGTAGAGCGTCAGCAAGCCCAGCGTGATCGAGCCGGAGAACGCGACGATCGCGACCCGAATGTTGTTCGTGATGATCATCGCCGACATCATCGGCGAGAAGTCGCGGTCGAAGCCGAAGTTGGAATCGTGCAGGCTCTTGCGGATCTCCGGCGGGATCATGCCCTTGGAGAGCAGCGCGTAGGCCTGGTCGGGATGGGAGCGCAGCACCACGTAGGCGATCACGGCCCAGGCCACCGTGAGCGCCGTGCAGATCGCGAAGAACGCAAACGAGCGCCGGAACTCGCGCGGAAAGCTCTCGCGGTAGAAGCGCGCCACGCGGCCGCCCCCGCTTTCGAGCGAGCCGCCGTAGACGTAGGCGTGCGCCCGGGCGGTCAGGCGGTTCAAATAGTCGAGCAGCACGCGCTCGTAGGAACGGCCGCGCGCGTACGCGAGATCGCTGGTCGCAGCGCGGTAGAGGCGCCCGAGCTCCTCGATCTCCTCCGGCGAGAGGGCACGCAGCCCGCGGCGCCCGGCTCGGGTCAAAAGCCCGTCCAGCCGCTCCCACATCGGCGAGCGCCGCTCGACGAAGGTCGTCTGCGTCATGCGCGGGTCTTGGATGCGAGCACCTATAACCCTGGGGCGATGGACCGCAACGTCGACGTACGCACGCCGGAGAGCGTGGCGCTCCGCTACGAGCTGGCCGGCTTGGGCAGCCGCTTCCTCGCCGTCTTCATCGACACGCTGATCCAGGTGCTGATCGCGCTTGCGTTGCTCTTCGGGCTGATCTTCGCCGCCGAGCGGGCGCCGGCGGCCGCCCCGCACGCCGTCACCGCCTCGCTGACGAAGATCGAAAGCGCCGTCCTCGTCGCCATCCTCGTCGCGATCCTCTTTACGATCTTTTTCGGCTACTTCATCGCTTTCGAGGCGCTTTGGAACGGGCAAACGCCGGGGAAGAAGCTGCTCGGCATCCGCGTCGTGCGCGACGGCGGCTACCCGATCGACCTGGGCGCCTCGCTCGTGCGCAATCTCATCCGGGTGGGCGAGTTCATCGTGGGCTACTACGCGCTTTCGGCGCTGGCCACGATCGTTTCGCCCGAGAACAAGCGCTTGGGGGATATCGCCGCGGGGACGATCGTCGTGCGCGACGCGCCGCTGGAAGCGCCGCTCGAACTGCTCAAGCGTGCCGCCGAGCCGGTGTACGGCGAGACCCGCTACCTCACCGGCGACGAGCGTGCTTTGGTCGCGCGCTTTCTGGAGCGGCGCGGCGAGCTCTCGCCGCAGCGCCGCCAAGCGCTCGCGGCCCAACTCGCGGGGCGCGTCCGCGAGCGCGTTCCGGCCGACTTACAGCGTCTCGACGACGAGTCGCTGCTCGAACGCCTGTAGCCTATGGGCTGCGGAACTTGCTCGCGAGGTCGCGAGCGAAGCGCATAGCGTCGGCCTTCGTGCGCTCGTAGATCACGGCGGCCTGGCTCTTGGTCATGTGCCGCCCGTGCTCGTGGAAGAACGTGATGCCTTCTCCGACGACGATCGTACCGGCGTAGGCGATCGCGCCTTTGATCGCGATGCCGGCGACCGGAACGAAGCCGGAGAGCTCGCGCGCCAGCGCGCGCCAGCCGAAGCCGCCGCCGATGACGGGCAGGAGCTGCCAGATCCGCTGCACGTCGGGATCCTGGCCGTAGGTCGCCTCGACGTGCAGCATCAGCATCACTTGAATGCCGGTGATCGCGACCATGTCGCCCGCCGACGCGAACGCACCCAGGATCACCCCGGCGATCGGAATGTGATCGACCACCGCGCTCGCGAGCGCCACTTTGAGCGCGTTGTTGGCGGCGTCGCGCGTGAGCTTGGCCGCGACGAACTCGCGCAGTACCGGAAGCCGGCGCCCGACCGCGATCTCGACGCCGCGCGAGCACTCGACCAGATGCGCAAAGACTCGCCCGCGCAGCGCCTCGCGCGAGATTCCCGTTACGACGTATTCGCCGTAGGTGCCGGGCGCGGGATGCGTCGCCGGCCCGCTCGGAAGGGCGTCGGGATCGACCGCCAGGGCCAAGATCGGTACGTTGAGCGGCCGCAGCGACGCCAGGTCCGCACCGGCGAGGTCGCCGCGGCGCCCGAGAAAGATCACCGCGCGCACCTCGCCCGGCGCCGTGATCAGCGGAGCGTTGGGCGCGATCGTCTCCAAACACGCCGCCGCGTCGAGCGGGACGCTGCCGTCGTTGTGCCCGGAGAGCAGCAGCGCGCGCAGCTGTGCGATCAGGCCCAGATCGCCGCAGAGCAGGAAGCGAAACGGCTTGCGCACGTGCGCGTGGACCGCGCGCGTGTCGAAGCCTTTGCGCACCAGGCGCAGGAAGTCGTTCGCGTGACCGATCGCCGTCGCCATCGGCTACATGTCCACTTCGCCGCTGGAAGGATTGGCCCGGGTCTCCATCTCTTTGGTCGGATTGTCCGTGTAGTCGAGATAGATCAGGCCCATGAAGATCTCGAGCGGCCACGCGTGCATACCGTGGGCGTTGGCGACGTCGACGATCGTCGTCCCCGAGCTCTTGGCCTCGGCGATGATCGCCTCCGGCGTGCTCTTGATGTCGGCGGCCACGATCGTCGCCGCGGTCACGTCGCCCGGCGTCAGCCCGTCGCGCAGCATCGTGCGGTAATCGACGCCGTTGGAGCTGAAGCGCTGCTGCAGCGCGTATTGCAGCGTTTCGTAGCGCTCCGGCGAGGTCCCCAGCCCGAGCAGCGTGATCCGCGCCGAGAGCTGGCGGGAACGCGCCATGTTATAGAGCTGCGAACCTTCCGATGCGTCGGTCGCCGCTTGGTTGAACTCCGTCGACACGCGCTGCATCGCCGGACCGATCTGGTTGTAGTCCGCTTCGTTGATATCGCCGTTGAAGCTGAGCTGCACGTGATCGAGCTCTTTGAGGAACTCGTCGAGATCGCCGACCGATTGGTCGAGCACGATCAGCGCGGCGCGTGCGGCGTCGACCGAGCGCAGCATGTCGCTGTCGGCGAGCGAGAGCTCGTTGACCATCTGCGGATACTGCGGCAGGATCGCGATCGAATCGGTGGGGATCGGCGTCATCGAAAAGGGCCGCAGCATTTCGCGGTAGATGTCGGAGCCCTCCTTGAGCAGGCCGCTCTCTTTGTTCGTCTCGAGCGAGCCCACGCCGTCGATCGTCGAGCTGGCGTCGTCCATCGTGCTGTTGATCGAGCGCGCCATCAGGGTGATGTTCTTCACGAGCGCCTCGATGCGCGAGCCGCGGCGGATGTTGATGCGGCTGAAGTCGGGGATCTCGTACTGCAGCGCGTCGATCCGTGCGCCGACGGTCTTGATCTGGTCGTGCCCCTCTTGCGCGCGTGCCTGGATCTGGCTGGCCGCGGCCGCCTGCGAGGCTTGGGCGCTGGCGATCTGGCCTTGCAGCTTCGCGAGGTTCGGCGTCGTCAGCGTGACGCTGTGCGCCTCCATCTGGCGCAGCTCGGCGATGCTCTCGTTGGCCGAAGCGCGCGTCTGCGGCGAGCCGAGCTGCGCAGCCTCCGAGAGGGTCTGCTCGCTCTTGCTCGTCAAGCCGAGCGCCAAGTCGGCTTGGCCGAGCTCGAGCAGCGCATCGGGATTGTGCGGGTCGGTTTTGAGGATTTGATTGAACCGCAGCGCGGCGAACGAGTAGCGCGCGCGCTCTTCGTCGCTCGAGGCGCGCACGATGTTCTCTTGCTCGGTCACGAGCTTGGGGTCGAGCTCCGGATAGCCGACCAGATGCGCCACGCGCTGCTGCGGCTCGGGGTGGTCCTCGAGGTATTTATCGACCGCGCTGTCCTTCGCGTCCGCCAGCGCGCCCAAGTGATCCATCATGGTGACCATCGCTTCGGGGTCGTAGCCGGCGCGCGACATCAGCTGCAGGCCGTACCGGTCGGCTTGCAGTTCGTCGGCGCGCGAGATCTTAGCCATGATCCCGGCCTCGGCGAGCCCGCCGAGGTTGTAGATCAGCGGCGAGAACATCGAGGCGATCCCGAAGAGGATGTTGAGCGCCTCGGCCTTGGCGTTGGCGGTGAGCACGTGGCGGCGCTCGATGTGGCCGGTCTCGTGGCCGAGGACGGCCGCCAGTTCGTCGTCGGACTGGACGAAGTCGATCAGCCCTTCGTACACGTAGACGAAGCCGCCCAGGGTCGCGAACGAGTTGATGTCGCTCGCCTTGATGATCTTGACGTTGTAAGGGATGTCCTTGCGCGCGACCTGGTTCCAGAGGTTCTCGGCGATGCCCTGAACGTAGGCGTTGAGCAGCGGATCGGTCTCGATGACGTTCCCGGTGACGACCTGCTGGTCTTCCTCCTGGCCCATCTCGATCTCGGTCGCGGCTGACGTCGCCCCGACGGGTGTCGGCACGCTGGCACAGAGCAGTGCGAGCATGACGAAGAATGGAACGATACGGCGCAGCATGGATTGTCCTTTAGCTACTGTAACGGATGGCTCGTTGTTACAGTTACACTGCGTAACTGTGCATTGCGTGTGGATAAACCGAAGAACTTGCGAGCGATATGTGGATGGCGGGGGGTAAGCCCCTCTCCTCCTTTGAAGCCGCCGCCTGGAATCTTACTGCTGCGGCCGGAGTGGTGCGTGACCCTTTTGCGCGGACGGGGACTAGGCCTCGAAATCTCTTTGGCTGGGCGCGATCCCGACGAGGCGCTCGCGGAACTCGAGCTGCGCCTGGGGGAGCGCCCGGGCTTCTACCGCGGGAGTTTCGCCACGGCGGCCATCCCGGGCCCGCCGGGCGAGGCACAGCTCGCCCGCCTGCGCAGGATTCTCGAAGCCGCGGGGATCGAGCTGCGGGAGGTCGTCGATACCGACGCGGTACCCGGCGAACTCGACCGCCGGCGAGCGCTGCGAGCCCCCCGGGCGGTCCGCCTCTCCGAGTCGGCGCGTTCGCTGGTCGCGGATTTCGCGGGGGCGCGTGCCGATATCGCCGAGCGGCGCAAGCGCGGCGAGGCGAGCGTCCGCCGCCTCGATCCCCCGGCTCCCGCTCCCGAGCCGGCGCCGGCGGCGCCGCTGCGCGCCGTCGAGAGCGGCCCCGGCACGCTCTACCACGTCGGCACGCTGCGCGGCGGTCAGGCGCTGCACAACGTCGGCAACATCGTCGTCGTCGGCGACGTCAATCCGGGCGCTGAGCTCGTGGCGACCGGCGACATCGTCGTCTTCGGCCGCCTCGCCGGCGTCGCGCACGCCGGCGCCCAGGGAGAGACCGGCGCGCGCGTCTACGCGCTCGATCTCGACGCGACCCAGTTGCGCATCGCCACCTTCATCGCGGCCGACGACGTGCCCGGCGCGCGCGAGCGCCGCCCGGAGGCGGCCTTCGTTCGCGACGGGCGGATCGCCGTCGTTCCCGTCCAACATCTCGACTCGTTAGGAGCCTCCACGGTATGAGCGGTCGCAGAATCACGATCACCTCGGGCAAGGGCGGCGTCGGCAAGACGACGACGACCGCGAATCTCGGCGCCGCGCTCGCCAAGCGCGGCAAGCGCGTGATCCTCATCGACGCCGACATCGGGTTGCGCAATCTCGATCTCGTGCTCGGCCTCGAGAAGCGCATCGTCTTCGACGTCGTCGAAGTCGCGGAGGGCCGCTGCCAGTTGCGCCAAGCCCTCATCAAGGACAAGCGGTTCGAATCTTTGAGCGTATTGCCCGCGGCGCAGACCCGCGAGAAGGACGCGATCACCGAGGAGCAGTTCGCTTCGATCGTGGCGCAGGCCGCGGAGCAGGCCGAGTACGTGTTGATCGATTGCCCGGCCGGCATCGAAGGCGGCTTTCGCAACGCCGTCGCCGGGGCCGCCGAAGCGATCGTCGTCACGACGCCCGAGGTCAGCGCGATCCGCGACGCCGACCGCGTCGTCGGGAAGCTGCGCGATCGCGGCAAAGCGATGCGCCTGATCGTCAACCGCCTGCGCCCGGAGATGGTGCGCGCCGGCGACATGCTCTCGGTCGACGACGTCTGCGAGATCCTGCAGATCGAGCTGCTCGGCGTGGTGCCCGACGACGAGGAGATCATCGACACGACCAATCGCGGCGAGCCGATCGTGCTCGACGAAGCCAATCGGCTGCGCGGCATCTACGACAAGATCGCGCGCCGCTTGGAAGGCGAGATCGTGCCGTTCACCAACTTCGAGAACAACGGGTTCTTCGGGCGTCTGCTCGACGCTCTGAAAGCGGGGTAGCCAGCGTGCACGTTCGACAAGCGCACGAAGAGAACAACGCCGAGTACGAGGCGCAGCCGCAAGCCGGCGCCGAGCCGGTCAAGCGCGGGCGCGCGATCGTCATCACCTCGGGCAAGGGCGGCGTCGGGAAGACGACGACGACCGCCAACTTGGGCACCGCCCTCGCGCAGCGCGGCGCGAGCGTGGTGCTGGTGGACGCCGACGTCGGCCTGCGCAACCTCGACATCGTGCTCGGTCTCGAGAGCCGCGTGAAGTATCACCTGCTCGACGTGCTCGAAGAAGCAGCCGAGCTCGACGACGCGCTGGTGCGCGACAAGCACAGCGAGAACCTCCACCTGCTCGCCGCGGCGCAAGCGCGCGAGAAGGACGAGGTCGACACCGAGGCGATGTGCGACCTCATCGACGAGCTGCGCGAACGCTTCGATTACGTCTTGATCGACTGCCCGGCCGGCATCGAGCTCGGCTTCAAGAACGCCGTCGCGGGTGCCGACGAGGCGATCGTCGTCTGCACGCCCGAGGTTTCGGCGGTGCGCGACGTCGACCGCGTCGTCGGCCTGCTCGGCAACGCCTTCCGTCCGCAGCTGGTGATCAACCGCTTGCGCCCGGCGCTCGTGAAGAAAGGCAAGATGCTCTCGGTCGACGACGTCAACGCGATCCTGCGGCTGCCGCTGCTCGGCGTGATCGCGGACGAGCCGGAGATCATCGTGACGACCAACCGCGGCGAGCCGCTCGCGCTGCGCCGCGACGAGCCGACCGGCGCCGCGTACCACGCGATCGCCGCGCGGCTGGCCGGCGAGGACGTGCCCGCGCCGATGCCGCCCGAGGCGAAGGAGTCGTTCTTCGAGCGGCTCGGCAGCCTATTCGGAGGAAAGCGCTCGTGATCGACTTCTTGAGAAAGCTCTTCGGCGGGCCGCCGCCGAGCAGTGCGACCGCGAAGGAACGGCTGCGCCTCGTCCTCATGACCGATCATCTGGCGCTCGCGCCCGAGATGATCGAGCAGATGAAGCACGATTTGGTCGACGTGATCTCGCGCTACGTCGAGGTCGACCGCGAGAAGATCGAGGTCAACTTCGAGCAGCAGGACAAGGCGCTCGCGATGCTCGCCAACATCCCGATCCTCTCCGTGAATCGCCCGAGCGGCAACGGCGACGCCGCTGCGGCCGCGGCGGAGGAGCCGCCGGCGAGCCCGGCCGTAGCCCACGCAGCCGGCGCTCCGCCGGTTCGCCGCCGCCGCCGCCGCCGCAAGGCCGGGGCACCGGCGCCGGCGCCCAGCTCCTAGAGTCTTTTCACGCCGCCGTCGAAGAGAGGGCGCCGATGGCGGTTTTGACCCTCGGCAGCGGCGTACGGCGCTACGCACGGACGTTCAACTGGCCCCTCGCGGTCGCGAGCATCGCCACTGCCGCGATCGGGGTGGTCTGCATCAGCTCGGCCGGTTTCCACAACGCCGACCCCAGCGTTGCCGGCGAGGCAAAGCGCCAGGTGCTCTACATCCTGCTCGGGATTCCCGTGATGGTCGGCGTCTCGCTGATCGATTATCGCAACTGGCAGCGCTGGGCGCCGGCGCTCTACGTCGTCAACTTGCTCTTGCTCGCCTTCATTCTGCGCGGCGGGCACAGCGCGCTCGGGGCTCAGCGCTGGATCTCGCTCGGCCCCTTTGGGACGTTTCAACCCTCCGAACCGGCCAAGCTGATCCTCGCGATCTCGCTCGCGGCCGTCTTCTGCAAGGGCAGCTACGACAATCTGCACGATCTCTGGAAGCCGATGCTCACCGTCGGCATTCCGGCGCTGCTGATTCTCAAGCAACCGGATCTCGGGACCGCGCTCGTGCTGCTCGCGATCCTCTCCGCACAACTCTTCTTCGCGCTGCCCAAGCTCGGCGACTTCGCGATCTACACGCTCGGGCTCTTGATCGTCGCGGCCGTGGCGGTGGGCACCAAGGCGGTGCTCAAGCCGTTCCAAAAGGCGCGGCTGCTCGTCTTCATCAATCCCAGGCTCGATCCACTCGGCGCCGGGTACAACCTCAACCAAGCCAAGATCGCGGTCGGCAACGGCGAGTGGATCGGCCGCGGCTTTCACCAGGGAACGCAGACGCAGTTGAGCTTCGTGCCGGAGAACTCGACCGACTTCATCTTCACCGTGCTCGCCGAAGAGTGGGGCTTCGTCGGCGCCGCGCTCCTGCTCGCGCTCTACGTGACGCTGCTCTTCGGCGGCATCCGCACGATGCTGGCGGCGCGCGACCGTTTCGGCTTCCTGCTGGCCGCCGGCATCGTTGCGATGTTCTTCTTCCACATCCTCGTCAACGTCGGCATGACGATCGGCATCATGCCGATCACCGGCATCCCGCTGCCCTTCGTCTCCTTCGGCGGCTCCGCGATCCTCACCGGCTTCGCCGCCGTCGGCGTCCTGCTCAACATCTACTCCCAAAAAGACCGCGACGTCCTCGGCAACGCCTAACCGTTGTCATCCTAAACGTAGGCGCGCAGCACTTGTCATCCCGAGCGTAGGCGCGCAGCACTTGTCATCCTGAGCGTAGGCGCGCAGCACTTGTCATCCTGAGCGTAGGCGCGCAGCACTTGTCATCCTGAGCGTAGGCGCGCAGCGCCGGAGTCGAAGGTCGAAGGGCGAAGGGCGAAGGGCGAAGGGCGAAGGGCGAAGGGCGAAGGGCGAAGGGCGAAGTCAGAGGCGCGCGACGATCCCGCACGGCAGCTCCGCAAGCGTCTGCGCTCCCATCGCATCGAGCACCTCGCGATGGACCGGCGTGTGATAGACGACGTACGTTTCGTCGCCGGCCTCGCGCGTCTCGCGAACGCGCGCGAGCGTGGCGCCCAGCGCCTGT
>DATJRF010000115.1:0-2371 GCA_035505015.1 Verrucomicrobiia bacterium
GCATCCGAAGGTGCGCCGCGCCGTCGCCGAAGCGCTCGGCAACGTCCGCGCCGCCGACGCCGCTGCCGCGTTGATTCCGGTCGCGCAGAACGACCCGTCGTATCTCGTTCGCGCCGCCGCCTTGCACGCGCTCGGGCGCACGCGTGACGAGCGTGCTTTCGACGTCTTGGCCGCGGCCGTCAAGGAGAAGAGCTGGAACGAGACGGTCGAGTCCGGCGCGGTGCGCGGGCTCGCCGAGCTGGCCGACGCCCGCGCGATGCCGCTCGCGCTCAAGGCCGTGCGCTCCAAAAAGGGCGAGGGCCTGCGCCGCGCCGGCACCCACGCCATCGGGCGCATCGGGGAACTCGTCGAGAGCGAGCGCACGCGTGCCGTGCAAGCGCTCGAGGAAATCCTCGACGACGCCGTCTTCCTCGTCGCGCTCTCGGCGGTCGCGACCGCCGAGTCGCTGGGCGATGCGCGCTTGCTGCCGGCGCTCGACCGCGTGGCGCAGAGCGGCCGCGACGCGCGCCTGCGCCGCGACGCCACCGAGGCGGCGATCCGGATTCGAGAGAGCGGCAAGGTTCCCGCGCAGGTGACCGGCTTGCGCGGCGATCTCGACGAGTTGCGTGAAGAACAGCGCAAGCTTGCGGAGAAGGTCGAAGCGATCGCGCGGCATTAGACGCCGCATCATCGCGAGCTCGCTGCTCCTGTGCGCCGCGGCACTGGTGGGCTGGCTCCTCGTCCGCTGCAGCGAGAGGCCGGCCGCTCCGCAGGAGCGTGCCGCGCTGCCGGTCGCGTCGCACGCGCCCGTTCCCGCGGCTGCACCCTGGTCGCCGGCAGAGCGCGCCGCGCTGGCTCGGGCGATGCGCGCGGCGTTCGCGCCCGCGCTCGACGGTGCCGATCGCTGGAGCATCGCCGTGCTCGCGGCCGACGGCACGCCGCTCTACGGAGATCGCGCCGACCGGGCGGCCTCGCCGGCCTCGGTGCTCAAGCTGGTGGTTGCGGCGACCGCGCTCGACGAGCTGGGCCCCTACTTCCGCTATTCGACGCTGCTGGCCGCGCGCGGAGCCGTCGATTCGGGCGGAACGCTGCCGGGCGATCTGTGGCTGGTGGGTTCGGGCGATCCGTCGCTGCGCAGCAAGGACTTGCGTGCCGGCGTCGCATCGCTCTGGTCGGCGGGACTGCGGCACGTCGAGGGCGGCATCGCCGTCGACGCGAGCGCAATCGGCGGGCGCGAGATCAATCCCCACTGGGATCCGGACGACGCTAACGAGGATTTTCAAGCGCCGGTGAGCGGCATCTCGCTCGACGGCGACACCGTCGAGTTCGACGTCACCGGGAGCGGGCCGGGCCAAGCGGCGCAGGTGCGGATCGTGCCGCCGAGCGACGACGTCTGGGCGAGCGGGAGCATCGCAAGCGGCTCCGGCGACTCGGTCGTGATCGCGGCGACGCAGACGCCCAACGCGTTCGCGCTCGGCGGCGAGATCCCGCAGGGCGTCACCGAGAAGTTCTGGGTCCCCGTGCACGATATGCCGCGGTACGCCGGCGCCGTGCTGGCGCGCATCCTCGCCGCTGCAGGCATCACGACCGGTGCGCCGCCGTCGGTGGCCAAGGTCCCGTTCGATTCGATCGCCCTCTGGGATCATCGCTCGGCGCCGCTGCGCGTTCTCGAGCGCCACATGCTCTTCGCCTCCGACAATCACTACGCCGAGCAGCTCCTGCGCACGGTCGGCCTCGAGGACGGTGCATCCGCGAACACGCCGGGCGGCATCGCCGTCGAGCGAGCGTTCCTGAGCGAGCGCGGCATCCCGACGCCGGAGCTGCATCTCGTCGACGGAAGCGGGCTGGCCCCGGCCAATCGGATCGCCGCTTCCACCTTGGCGGGCGTGCTGGCCGACGCGCAGAATCGCGGCGGCGGCGCCTCACTCTACGAGCTCCTGCCGCTGGGTGGCCGCCAGGGCACCTTGAGCGATTACGATTTCACCACCGCCCTCGGCCGCGTGCGGGCCAAGACCGGCCACCTCGACGACGTCGCCGCGCTGGCCGGCTACGTCAATACGCTGCACCACGGGCGGATCGTCTTCGCGTTCATCGTCGATGGCTCGCCGGGTTCGCCGGATAGCGCCTACGTTCGCGCCGTCGACCGTCTGGCCGCAATGTAGCTCCTGCGAGGCGCTCGCCGGCGAGGCGAGGAACCTCGGACCGCGATGCTCGACCAGCAAACCTATGCCGCGCTGATCGCTCGGGCGCTGCGGCGCGGAGGGCAGTTCGCAGACGTCTTTTGCGAACGCCGGCACACCACGACGTACCGCCTGCAAGACGGCCGCGTTCACGAGGGATCCCGTCACGCCGGGCTCGGTGCCGGGATTCGCGTCATCGCCGACGATGCCGC
>DATJRF010000116.1:0-3001 GCA_035505015.1 Verrucomicrobiia bacterium
CGAGAAGGGCGCGATCGACATGGTCGTCGAGCGGCACGAGCTCAAGGCGACGCTCATTCGTTTGCTCGACTACGCGGCGCGCGGGCGCCGGGCCGCATCGTGAACCCGATCGTGGAACGCGAGCGCGGACTGCTCGAGCTCGAGAAACGGATCGCCGAGGTCCGCGCGATGAACGCTAGCCAGCCGGTCGACATGTCCGCCGAGATCGCGGCGCTCGAGGCGAAGTACGACGAGATCCAGCGCGAGGTCTTCGGCTCGATGAGCCCCTGGCTCAAGGTGCACATGGCCCGCCACCCCAGCCGCCCGACCTCGCTCGACTACATTTCGCAGTTCGAGCGCTTCGACGAGCTGCACGGCGACCGCCATTTTCGCGACGACGCCGCGATCGTCGGCGGCTTCGCGCTGCTGCACGGCCGAGCCGTCATGGCGATCGGCGAACAGCGCGGCCGCGATACGAAGGAGAACTTGCGGCGCAACTTCGGGATGCCCTCGCCCGAGGGCTATCGCAAGGTCCGGCGTCTAGCACACTTGGCCTCGCGTCTGGGCCTGCCGATCGTGACCTTCGTCGATACCAAAGGCGCCGACCCGGGGATCGCGTCCGAAGAACACGCGCAATCCGAAGCGATCGCCTCGTGCCTGCAAGAGTTTACCCTCGCTCGCGTTCCGATCGTTACGGCCATCATCGGAGAAGGCGGCTCGGGCGGCGCGCTCGCGCTCGCGATCGCCGATTACGCCATCATGCTCGAACATAGTACGTATTCGGTTGCCTCACCCGACGCCTGTGCTGCTATACTCTGGGGTGATGCCACCAAAGCGGAAGAGGCTGCGACGCGCTTGAAGCTTACCGCCGAAGACCTCGAGCGGTTCGGCGTGATCGATCAAATCGTGCCGGAGCCGCTGGGTGGCGCGCATCGCGACCCCGGCGCCGTCGTGACGGCGGTGTTGGGAGCGATCGACGCGGCGGTGACGCGGCTGGCGGCGGAGCCGCCGGAGCGTTTGTTGGAGGAGCGGTATCGGAAATATCGGCGCCTAGGCTCGTGGCAGGGAAGCGGCAGATAGGCCGCGGCCTCCGCTTCGCCGGTCGCCTCGGTGCTGCGGCCGTGGCGCTGTTGATCTTCACCCTCGTCGGCGTTCAGTTCTTGCGCGTGATCGACGAAAACATCGCGATGGCAAGCGAGCTGCGCGGCGTCACCTCCGATATCGCCGCCCTGCGGCGCCGCCACGAGTTGGAACTGCGCGAGCTGCGGCGCCTGCAGGACCCCGAGGGCGCGATCCCCGAGATCCACGACCGCCTCAAGCTCGTGCGATCGAACGAGGCGATCATCTTCGTCAGCCCGGCGCCGGCGTCGGTACAGTAGCGCTTGAGCGAACGCGTCGACGGCATCGTCATCAACCTCAACGCGTACGGAGCGACCGTGCGGCTCGAGGGCGGCGAGCTCGCGACCGCGTCGGCCGCCGACGTGGAGGCGCACCGGCCCGAGTACCAGCGGTCGCTGATTCGCCGCAAAACGATGGCGTTCGAGCTGGTTCGTACCGACCGCCGCCCGACCGTCGCGCTCGCGCCGCACGCCGTCGACGAAGAGTTCGAGGAGCGCATCGCCGAGTACCTCAAGAGCACGCAGGAGTGGGAAACGCCCGACGCGCCGCCGGCCGCCGAGCGCCACTTTCTGCGCAAAAAACGCCGCGCCGCGCAGTTCGACGTTTGAGCAAACACTACGCCGTCATCTCCGTCGGGACCAACTCGACGCGCGTTTTGCTGGCCGACGTCGAGCCGGAGATTCCGCACGTCGATCTCGCGCGCTCGATCGGCACGCGCATCGGCGAAGGCCTCGGGCAGAGCGGCGAGCTCGGCGAGGAGCCGATGCGCCGCACCTACGATGCGATGCGCCAGCTTTTGCGCGCGGTGCGCGGGCACTACGTGCGCCTCTTCGCCGTCGCGACGAGCGCGGTGCGGCGCGCGACCAACCGGGCGGTGTTCGAAGCGGGCGTGAAGGACGTTCTCGGCGTCGCGCTGCGCACGCTCGACGGCGAAGAAGAAGCGGCGGCCTCGTATCGCGGCGCGATCACGGCGTTCGGCGCTTTGCACGGCGAGCGGGTCGGCGTGGTCGACACGGGCGGAGGCAGCACCGAATACGCCATCGGCTTCGGCCACGCACCGGAACGGCTCGTCTCGTGCGAGATCGGGGCGGTGCGGCTCACCGAGGCGGTCCCGGAGTTGGCCGGGCGCGACGGCGTGGTCGATCTCGCGACGATCGAGCGCGCGCGAGCGATCGCCCGGCAGGCGCTCTTGCCGATTCGCGATTTCGCCTCCGTCGAGCGCCTGGCGTTCGTGGGCGGCAGCGCGACGACGACCGCGGCGATCGTCCGCGGCCGCCGCGGAAAGATTGCCTCGTACTCGATGACGCGTGCCGAACTGCAAAAAGTGCTCGTCCGGCTGTGCGGGATGACGCTGCGGGAGCGCAAGGAGGTCGCAGGCATGAAGGCGCAGCGTGCCGATATCCTGCCCGGCGGCATCATCGTCCTCGACACCGTGCTCGACCTCGTCAAGCGCGACGGCGCGGTCGCGACGGCCGCCGACCTGCTGCTCGGCTTTCTCCTGCAGCAGCGCGACGGCACGCCGGCAGCGCGCCAGCACCCGCACAGCGAAGTCCCCACGCACTAAGCTTTCGGAAATAGTAGGTACGAAGATGGACGACTCGCAGATCCGCACGCACATCGAGGGGCTCGTCGCCGAAGAACACCGCCTGCTCGAGCACGGCGACGCTCGCGGCCTCACCCCCGAAGACCGCCGGCGCTTAGAGCAAGTCGGGGTCGCGCTCGACCAGTACTGGGATCTTTTGCGGCAACGCCGCGCCCGGCGCGATGCGGGCCAGGACCCCGACGTGGCGCACCTGCGCGACGCCGGCACCGTAGAGCGGTATCAGCAGTAACCCCGAGGAGGGTCAGGCTTGAGCGCCGGCGCCTTCAGGGGATGGTGGTGGAACAGGCAGACACAGCAGAC
>DATJRF010000117.1:0-9444 GCA_035505015.1 Verrucomicrobiia bacterium
GAGCACGCTCGAGGTGGTAGCCGCCGCCCGCCTCGCGCTCTTCGATAAGACCGGCACGCTCACGCTGGGAAAACCGGCGGTGATCGGGGTCGACGCCTACGGCGGCGCAACGGCGGCCGACGTGCTGCATCTCGCTGCCGCTGTCGAGCGGCGCTCCACGCATCCGCTGGCGCGCGCCATCGTCGCGGCGGCTGCGAGCCCGGCAGAAGAATCCGCCGCCCTCGACGTGCGCACCGTTCGCGGCGGCGGCGCAACCGGCGTGCTCGACGGCGCACGCATCGACGTCGGCAGCGCGAGCTTCCTCGCCTCGAACGGCATCGCGCTCCAAGACGGCGGCGCGCAGGAGACGCGCGTCTACGTCGCGCGCGACGGGCGCGCGGTCGGTGCGATCGTTCTCGCCGACGAGCCGCGCCCGACGGCGGCGGCGGCGATCGCGCGCTTGCGAGCGCTGGGCGTTGCAAGCGCGATCGTCAGCGGCGACGCCGCCGCGCCGACGCGCCGGCTCGCCGAGTTGCTCGGCGTCGAGCGGTTCGACGCCGGCGTTTCGCCGGAGGGCAAAGCCGAACTCGTCGAAGCGTGGCGGCGCGCGCAGCGAGGGCCGGTGCTCTTCGTCGGAGACGGGATCAACGACGCGCCCGCACTCGCCGCCGCGGATGCCGGCTTCGCGATGGGCGACGCGAGCGCGGTCGCGCTCGAAACCGCGGGCGCCGCGATTCTCTCGAACGACCCGCTGGCGGTCTGCGAGGCGGTCGCGGTCGCGCGCGCCACCGTCGCGACGATTCGCGTCAACTTATTTTGGGCGTTCGCCTACAACGTGGCGCTGGTGCCGCTCGCGGCGCTCGGCATCGTCCAACCGATGCTCGCGGCGGCGGCGATGGGCGCGTCCAGCCTCTTCGTCGTCGGAAACTCGCTGCTGCTATCGCGCCGCGGCGCGGCGCAGCCGGTCCATGATCGCGACGCCTAGGCCCTCCTCCGGCACGGGCTCGACGTCGATGCGCTCGACCCCGAGCGTATCGAGCTCGTGCAAGACCGCGAAGAGATGCGCCGCCGCTTCGCGCAGGCTGCCGTGCCGCGTGAGCGCGCGTGCATGCGCGTACCCTTCGGGGAGGGATTCCAGGGCGACCGCTGCCGCCGCCGCGCGCTCGCGAACCGGGACGCGTTCGAAGCGCGTCAGCCGCACCGGAGTAGCCGGCGCGTAGTGCTGCGGCAGCCTCCCCGGCGAAAGCGGCGAGGCGGTGTCCCGAGGCGCCGGAGCGAGCGGACCGATCGCTTCCACGATCTCTTCCACGGGGATCGCGCCGGGGCGCAGCAGCACCGGCTCGGGCTCGAGGCAGACGATCGTCGACTCCACCCCGTGCTCGGCCGGCCCCGCGTTGACGATCGCGTCGACGGCCTCGCCGAGCATCCGGACGACGTGCTCCGCCCGGGTGGGGCTGAGGTAGCCGAACGGATTGGCGCTGGGGGCTGCCAGCGGCAGGCCGGCGGCTTCGAGCAGCCCGCGAGCGACCGGATGCGAGGGCATGCGGACGGCGACCGTCTCGAGCCCCGCCGTCACCAGCTCCGGCAGGGCGTCGTCCTTGCGCAGGATCAAGGTCAGCGGGCCCGGCCAGAAGCGCTCCATCAGCACCCGAGCCGCCGCCGGTACGTCGCGCGCCACCCGCTCGAGCATCGCGGCATCGAGGACGTGGACGATGAGCGGGTCGAACTCGGGCCGCCGCTTGATATCGAAGATACGGGCGACCGCCCGCGCATCGAAGGCGTTGGCGCCCAGGCCGTAGACCGTCTCGGTCGGGAAGGCGACGACCCCGCCCTTTCGCAGCAGCGCGCCCGCGCGCTCGAGGGCTTCCGGAGTGGCGGGAACCAATGGCATCGCCCCTAGTGTAACACCGCAAACGAAAAGGGTCCGGCGAACGGCCGAACCCTGCGCTTGGTGAGGGACCCGGAGAGCTACTGGATCGCGAAGACCGGGACGAGGCCCTTGACCAGCGAGATCTTCAGCGTGTCGTTCGCCTTGACCGCGCTGAACGGCGTGTTCTTGGCGACGAGCGTCGTCTCGACGCCGTTTTGCATCATGACGACGAGATGCAGCGGATCCTGCACCTTCTCGACCTTCACGATGTAGGTGCCGTCGGGAATCATGGAGGGGTCGACGACCGCGGCGAGCGCGGCGAGCGGGGCGGCCGAGGCCGCGAACATCAGGGCTGCGAGCGCGAATCTCTTCATGGACGAGAGCATGCCATCGCGCGGCGCCGCGGCGTATGACAGAAGGGGCAGGAAGGTCCCGCTACACGCAAACTTTACTCAAACCGCCTTGCTCTCGTGAGACTTTGGTCTTTACAGGCCCAGCACCGAGACGATCCGCAGCCCAAATGCAAACAGCAGCGAGCCCAGGAAGATGCAGACCGGCAAGGTCAGCACCCACGCCAGCAAGATGTTGCGAATCGTCGCTTTCTGCAACCCCGATCGGTTTGCGAACATCGTTCCGGCGACGCCGGAAGAGAGGATGTGCGTCGTCGAGACGGGGAGCCCCAGATGGTCTGCGGCCTGGATCGTCGCATACGCGACGATCTCCGCCGACGCGCCCTGCGCGTAGGTCATGTGCGTCTTCCCGATGCGCTCGCCGACGGTCACGACGATCCGCTTCCAGCCGATCATCGTTCCCAAACCGAGGAACAACGCAACCGCAACCTTCACCCAGACCGGGATATAGTTCGTCGCCTCGTCGAGCTGCGCGCGGTACGCCGCGAACAGCGCGGCGTCGCTCGCATCGGGGATCGCTTTCATGCGATCCAGTTTTGCAAGCGCGGCCGAGACCTGATAGATGTGGCTGCGCACCGCGCCGCGCTGATCGCCCGGCACGTCTGCGAGCGTGGTCTTTCCGCGCAGGTCGCCGGTGATCTCGTCGTTGATCGTCGCGATCGCCGGCCACAGCTCGGCGCTCGAGCTGCCGCCGCTCTTCAGAAAGGCGTTGAGCGTATTGGAAGCCTGCGTCGCGGAGAGCGTCTTTCCCCCGGCCAGGCGGCCGATGACCTGGCCCGCGCCGATGCTCGAGGCGGTGATCTGCGCCGTTGCCGCCGGGCTCAACCCGGGATTGAGCGAGTATATCCCCGGAACGATGCCGACCAAGATCAGCATCAGCAGTCCCATGCCCTTTTGCCCGTCGTTCGAGCCGTGCGCGAAGCTCACGCCCGTGCACGTGAGCACGAGCAGGGCGCGAACCCAAAACGACGGCGGCTTGCCCTTCTCCGGCTCGCGGTAGAGCTCGGGAACCCGAACCAACACCTTCATCGCTAAGAAGAGCAGCCCGGCGCAGACGAAGCCGATGATCGGCGAGATCACGAGCGCGGCCAGCGTGCCCTGCACCTTTCCCCAGTTGACGCCGTCGCCGAAGGTGTGCGATCCGGCGATCAGCGAGTTGGCGAGGCCGACGCCGACGATCGAGCCGATCAGCGTGTGCGAGCTCGACGCGGGCAGCCCGAAGTACCACGTGCCGACGTTCCAGATCATCGCCGAGATCAGCAGCGAGAAGATCATCGCGAAGCCGGCGCCGGTCCCTACGTTGAGCACCAGCTCGACCGGCAGCAGCGCGACGATTCCGAACGCGACGGCGCCGCTCGAGGTCAGGACCCCGATGAGGTTCCACAAGCCCGACCAAACGACCGCCGGCGTCGGCTTGAGCGTGTTCGTGTAGATCACCGTCGCGACGGCGTTGGCCGTATCGTGAAACCCGTTGACGAACTCGAAGCTTAGCGCGACGCCGACCGCGACGATCAAAAACATGAGCGTGGCGCCCGATAGGCCGCCGAAAAGGTGCTGCATGCAGGCGATTATCCTCTCGCCCGTTTAAGCGCGAGTTAAGAAAACTCCGCTCGCAAAACCCCTTCGCCGACCAGTACCGCCTGGCCGCCGATCTCGATCGCGCTTACCCGTTTCTCACCCCGCGTGAGCCGAACGTGCAGGTGCGAACGCCGGCCCATCGCGACCCCCTGCTCGTTGAGAAACCGTTCCCCCTCACGCAACGCACCGTAGCGCGCGAGGTACGCGTAGAGCGGCCCGGTCGCGCTGCCGGTGGCGGGATCTTCGGCGACGCCGGCCCGGGGCGCGAACATCCGTGCGTATGCGCCGCGTTCGGTGAGCGCGAAGAGATAGACGCCGACGGCCTCGTCGATCGCCGCAACCGCGGCGGCGGCGCCGGCATCGTACGCAGCGCGATCGACCGCCTCCGCGTCGCGCAAGGGAACGTAGAGAAAAGGGTTCCCGGCCGAGAGGAACTGCGGCGGAAGGTCGTCGAGCAGCGCTTGCGGCTGCAGGCGAAGCACAGCCGCCGCTTGCTCGCGCGAAACGGTCGCGCCGAAGCCGACGGGCGGCGTGCGCAGCCACGCGATCGGCGAGCCGCCGGGAACCTCGTCGATCGAGACCGGGATGTCGCCGGCCCGCTCGCGCAGGACGAAGCTGCGCTTTTGCGGCGGCATCCAGCCGAGAACGCCTGCGATCGCGAGCGCGCTGCCGACCGTCGGATGCCCGGCGAACTCGACTTCTCGGCGAGGGGTAAATATGCGCAGCGAAGCGGCGATTTCGCCCTCGCCGCGCCGCAAGAAGACGGTCTCGGAGAGGTTGAGTTCGCCGGCAACGCGCTGCATCGCATCGTCGCCGAGATCGGCGGCGGCAAAGACGGCGAGCGGATTGCCTTCGAACGCCGTTTCGGTAAAGACGTCGAAAAGATGGTACCGCAACTCGGCCATAGACGACCGCTTTGACGTCGGGGCGAGAAACGCTCCCAGAGCGCCCGCCGCGAGGGCACGCCCGCCGCCTTGACGTCGAAATGACCTTTGTCGTTCAGGTTAAGCAAAGGGTGAGTGGGTAAGGTGGAGAAGACGCCGGTCGCCCCTTTGGATGAACATGCCTGACACCATTACGCCACGCCACTCGACGCTCTCGTCCACGCTCGCGAAGGACCCACGCCCCGCCGTACCGGTCGTGCTGGCCGATTTTCGCGAGCTGCAGCTTTCGGCTCCGTGCCCGCAAGACGAACTCAAAGCGATCCAAGCGCACTTCATGACGATCGCGCAATCGGCCAAGGCCGGGATCGAGAGCGCGAGCGAACGCGAGGCGCTGGCCGCTAAGATCCGCGAGCGGATGGACCGCTACGGCGCTTCTTCCGAGCACATCGCGTGGCGCCAGGTCAACGCGCTCAACTCGCGCTTCGTCAGCCATCCATCTTCGGGCAGCGCCGAGACGCTCGCCTACGGCACGCTGCGCACGCCGACCGGCGAGCTGCTCGACGAACGCATGACGCTCTTCGAAGAAACCGCCGGGGCCGTCTTCAACGAGATATACGAAGAGGAGCGCGACGCGCCCGACGGCATCGTGCACGTCAGTTGCTCGGGCTACGTCTCCCCGAGCCCGGCGCAGGTCTTCCTCTCGCGCAAGGGCTGGCTGCGCACCGAGGTCACGCACTCGTACCACATGGGATGTTACGGCGCGTTTCCAGCGGTACGGACGGCGGTCGGGCTGATCGGATCGTCGTACGCCTCGCTGCCGTCGCCGCGCTCGCGTGTCGATCTCGTCCACACCGAGTTTCTCTCGCTGCATTTCGATCTGCTCGGCGAGACCGCCGACGCGTTCGTCACCTCGACGCTCTTCGCCGACGGCTTCATCAAATATTCCGCCTACCCGCGCGCGGCGTTCGAGCGCACCGGCCGCCGCGGACTGCAAGTCCTCTCGATGGAGGAGCGCATCCTTCCCGATTCGCTCCCCGAGATGACGCTGCGACCCGGGCCGCTGCAATTCGACATGTCGCTCTCGAAGAAGGTCCCGTTCCTCATCCGCGATTCGATCGCCGACTTCGTCGCCTCGCTGTGCGCGCAGGCGGGCCTCGATTTCGAGGCCGAAAAATCGAAGATGACCTTTGCGATCCATCCCGGCGGGCCCGCGATTCTCAACCAGATTCGCAGCCGGATCGGCATCGAAGAGTCGCAGCTCGCGCTTTCGCGCGCGGTGCTGCGCGAGCACGGCAACATGGCGTCGGCGACGGCCCCTCACATCTGGCAGCTGATCGTCGAGTCCGGCGAGATCCCGGTCGGAACGAAAGTCGTAAGCATGGCGTTCGGCCCCGGGCTCACCGTTATCGGCGCGCTTTTCGAGAAGGTATGACGGAGAAGAAGTTCTCGGTTCCCAGCGGGTTCTATTGGGCGGTGCGCGGGGTCCATACGGCGGCCCCGCTTTTCGTTACGCTCGGCGACCTCGAATCGGCGGTCTTGGCGCGCCGCATCGCGAGCGCGCCGGTCGACCGGCCCGTCTACATCTGCGGGATGCCGCGAGCCGGCACGACGATATCGCTGCAGATGCTCAGCGAGCACCGCGACGTCGGCACGCACAAGTACGCCGATTTCCTCATGCCGTACACGCCGTACGCCTGGAACTGGATATTCCCGAAGGTTCCCGTCGACGCGATGCGCAAGCCGATGCCGCGCATTCATCGCGACCGAATCGACGTGACGCGCGACAGCGCCGAGATGGGCGAGGAGATTCTCTGGGAGCACTTCTTCCCCGACTTGCACAGCGAGGCCACCAGCAGCGTCCTCGACCGCACGAGCTCCAACCCGCGATTCGAGCGCTTTTACCGCGAGCACATCGCCAAGCTGTTGTTAATTCGCGGACGCACGCGCTACGTCTCCAAGGCGATCATGTGCGTGCTGCGCATGCAGTACCTGCGCCGCGTCTTCCCGGACGCTCGCTTTCTGCTCTACGTTCGCAATCCCGTCGATCACGTTGCGTCGCTGCTCAAGCAAGACCGCATCTGGGCCGAGATCGAGCGCGAGGATCCGCGGCAGATCGAGATCATCGAGTTGACCGGGCATCACGAGTTCGGCCCGAATCAGATCATGGCCAACCTCGGCAATGCGCAGACATTGCACGAGATCCACGCGCTTCGCAACGCCGGCCGCGTCGCGCGGGCGCGCGCGCTTTACTGGTCGTACCTGTACGGCTTCGTCGTGGCGCAGCTCGCGGCCGACCCGGAGCTCGCCCGCGCCGTCTGCGTGGTGCGCTACGAGGATCTTTGCGGTAACTCCGCGGAGACGATCGACCGGATCGTCGCTCACGTCGAGCTCGACGCCGCTTCGTTCGCCCCGGTTCGCGAAGCCTACGTCTCCAAGCTCTCGCTTCCCGACTATTACCGGCCGAACTTCGATGCGACCGAGCTGGGCGAGATCGTCGAAGCGACCTCCGCCGTCGCCGGGCACTTCGGTTACGACGTCGCCGAGATCGCCCGTACGCTCCCGAATCGCGAGCCCGCCAAAAGCTCGGCCTAGTGGCCCCGACGAGCCAGCCCTTTCACTACGCGATCGCCCGCCGGCCCGCACCGACCTTCGCGGACGGCTTGACCTCGGCCGCCCTGGGTGCGCCGTCGCTCGAGCTCGCGCTCGCCCAACACGCGAGCTACGTCGACGCGCTGGAGCGCTGCGGAGTGCGCGTCGTCACGCTCGATCCGGATCCTCGCTATCCGGACTCGACCTTCGTCGAAGACACCGCCGTGATCGCGGGCGGCACCGCCGTGCTCACGCGCCCCGGTGCGAGCAGCCGCCGCGGCGAGGTGCTTGCAATTCGCGAGGCGCTCGGCGCCTTCTTCACGCGCATCGCCGAGATCGCCGAACCGGGCACCGTCGACGGCGGCGACGTCTGCGAAGCCGGCGACCGCATCTACATCGGTCTCTCGGAACGGACCAACGAAAGCGGAGCCGAGCAGCTTGCCGGCATGCTCGAAGAGGCCGGCTTCGAAACGGCCTTCGTAGATATCCGCGACCTGCGCTCGATCCTCCATCTCAAGAGCGGTCTCGCCTATCTGGGCGAGGATACGTTCGTGGTGGTCGCCGAGCTCGCCGCTCGCTTGATGCTGCGCGGCAAGCGCATCATCCAACCGTCCGCGCGCGAAGCGTACGCCGCCAACTGCGTGCGCGTCAACGACGCGGTCCTGGTTCCGGAGGGCTTTCCCGAACTGCGCCGCGAGCTCGAGCGCGCCGGCTTCGCGACGCTCCCCCTCGACGTCGGCGAATACCGCAAGATGGACGGCGGCCTCAGCTGCCTCTCGCTGCGCTTCTAGCGTCCCGGCGGCGCGCCTTACGCCGACGGCGGTAGGAAGCACTTGAGGCAGAACGCGCTGCCGCCGCCGGCTTCGAACTCGCGCAGGTCCACGGGCAACGGCTCGAGGCCTTCGCGATCGAGCCAAGCGCCGACGCGGCCGGGCACGTGGGAAGCGATGAAACGCCCGTTGGCGCTGACGCCGTTGCAGACGAAGGCGAGCGCCTCTTCGCGGCTCACGGTGTAGAGCCGCTCCCAGCGCTCGCGCAGCGCCCGCACGGAGGGCTCGGCGAGCGCCTGCGGATAGAGGAGCGCCGCCTCCTCGTTGAGCGGCGCAAAGCACGTGTCCAGATGGTAGAAGGTCGGGTCGACCAGCTCCAAGGGATGCGTCCGGATGCCGTGCGGTTCCATCGCCGCGGCGAAGCGCTCGACGCCGCCGCGCGAGGAGCGAAAGCCGTAGCCGGCCCACACCTCCGCCCGCGACGGATGCGTAAGCAGGTCGCCGTGTCCTTCGAGAAACTCCGCGCCGAGGTCGAGCTCGCAGATCGCAAAATCGTGCGCGCGAAACCAGTCGACGTAGTAGGGAACCTCGCGCCGGCGCGAAGCGAAGCGCATGCGGCTGGGCACGACGAAGCGGCCGGAGGGCGCGACGAACGCCTGATTGGCCGCGAAGACCATGTCCTCGAGATCGGCAACCGGCGCGATCTCGTATACCTCCACCCCGGCGGTGCGAAACGCTTCGCGCAGCGCCTCCCACTGCCGGCGCGCGAGCCGCGCGTCGATTCCCCGCGCGACGTCCATGAACGGGTTCTTGACGTCGCGGACGGTGTAGTAATCCGGCGGGCACATCAGCACCGCCGCAGGATCCTCTCTCACGGTGGCGATAGTCGGCACGGGGGCGCGAGCTTCCTGGGCCGCGAACAGCCCCGCATGAGCGACGTGCTAGCCAAGAGCCTGCTCTTCCTCGCTATCGCACTGGTGACGATGGTGCTCGCTTATCTCTACCAGCGGCACGAGCGCCCGCAGGCGCTCAACCGCATCTGGCTGTGGCCGCTGATCTTTGCCCTCCTAGCCGCCCGCAGCATCGCCGCCAACTGGCCGATCGACGCACAGCTCTGGCAATGGATGGCGATCGGATTCGTCGTCGGACTCATCCTCGGCACCGCGCGCGGCTTTGCTTTCGGCGTCCGCAGCGGCGAGAAGCCCGGCACGATCCTGCTGCGCCCCAATCTGCTCAGCGGCGCGATCTTTATGATCGCCCTGCTCTACAACGAGTTTTGGCACGTCTTTCGCTGGGGCGATCCGCGCCTGCCGCGATTCGCGTGCGCGATGCTGGTGCTCACCGTCGGCAACTCGATCGCCGCC
>DATJRF010000118.1:0-2641 GCA_035505015.1 Verrucomicrobiia bacterium
CCGGCGGTTCATCTGCATGTTGTCGACAATATGCAATCCGAGCGGGCGTTCCTTCGCGGTGCAACCGCAATTGACGCAATGAACGAGATATCGCTCGCCATGCTGCCCTCCCTGCCAGGGAAGCGCCGAGAACAGGGGCGCCCTGCTCGCGATCCGCCCGCAGGCCGCCGGCACAGCGCGGTTAAGGCCCTAATAATGTTTGCGTGATACGGTCGATTCGTGATCGTCGCGCAGATCAGCGATTTGCACGTGAAGCGACGAGGTCACGTGTTGCCGCACATGCCGCACGTGATCGGGCCCCTTCGCCGGGTTCTCGCCGCCATCGCCTCGCTGCCGCGGCCTCCCGATGCAATCCTTGCGACCGGCGATCTCACCGAGAGCGGCCACCGCGACGAATACTGCCGCCTGCGCGATCTCATCGCGGCGATCCGCATCCCGGTCTTCCTCTTACCCGGGAATCACGATCGCCGGGAAGCCCTGCGAGCGGTCTTTCCGGATCACGGCTATCTGCACGGCGGCGACGCCGTGCTTTTTACGATCGAGGGTGAGGCGATGCGCGTGATCGCCCTCGACTCGAGCCAATCGCCGCGGCAGGGCGGCTACCTCGACGAGACGCGGCTCGATTGGCTCGAGGCCGCGCTCTCTCGCCGTCCGGCGACCCCGACGATGCTCGCGCTGCATCACCCCCCGTTTCGCACCGGCTTGCGCTACTTCGACGATCAGCCGTTCGAGGGGCGCGCACGCTTGAGCGCGATCGTGCGGCGGCATCGCCAGATTCGCCGCATCGCGTGCGGTCACGTCCACCAAGTGCTCGCGCGGCGCTGGAGCGGGACGATCGCGATCAGCGCTCCCAGCACCGCACCCTCGCTCGTCGTTCGGCCGCGCGTCTTCGGCTTCTCCTTCGCGGGTGGAGGCTTCTTGCTGCATCGCCCCGAGAGCGGCGGCCGCATCGCGACGCTGCGAGCGCGCATCCCCTTCGACGTCGCCGAATCCGCGATCGCCTAAAAGCGCTCCCGAGGGAAAGCTACGCGAAGAGATCGCAGCTGGGCGTCAGCGCGTACGAAACGCGAAACTGCAAGCCGACGAGATTGTCGACCGGACCGAGCGGATCGCCTGCGGCGGTTCGCGCGTCCGTCGAGGTGACGATCAGCTTGAGTTTTCCCGGCCCGGGTAACGTGAACTGTTGACCGGCGATCGTGGAGCTCGCGACCAGCGTGAGCGCCCCGGATGCATCCATGCGTCGAGCCCTCCGTTCGCGCCACTTTCGCCCGAGCCGCCCCGTCGGCCCTTCTATGCCTGCGGCGGCGCCGGCGGTGCGAAGACGGCGGCGAAGATGCGCTGGATGACGACGATGAGCAGCGCCGCGCTGGCGCCGAAGAGCAGCATACCGTCGGCCGCCTCGAGCGCTCCCATCATCAGCCAGTGCGGGGCCAGGGTCAGCCCCGACGCGCCTCGCGTCGTCATCGAGTCGACCGAATAGAGCAACGCGTCGGCCGGCGAGCCGAGCGCGCCGAGGCGGAGGTAGACGAGCGCCCAAACCGCACATTCCAAGCCGTGCAGCGCCGCCAGCGCCACGCCGACGATCGAGATGGCGGCGATCGCGCCCGGCGCGGTGAGGAAGATGCGCCCGCTCCAGTGCTCGCCGCGAATCCGCAACAGCGCGCGGGCTATGGCGACGATGCCGGTGGAGTGCATCGCGATCGTCAAGGCGATCAGCCCGAGCCCCCACGTCCAGCTTGCATCCCAAGTGCCCCAACTCTGCACGCCCTCACGTTCGCCGTCGTTCCGGCGTCTCTTCGTCTGGGCCGGCGGCCGCTACCACCCGATCGCCACGAGCATGTATTGCGGATTCGAGTGCGAGATGTAGCTGGAATAGCCGCCGACGTCGTCGTACGGGAAGCCGTAGGCCTTCCCGTCGATCGCGTTTTCATGCCAAAACTGGGCGTAGTAGTCGGCGGGCGCCGAGCGGTAGAACTTCGCGCTGCTCGCCCACATGGTTTGGTCGAGCAACGCTCCACTCGGGGAGAACGTCCCCGGCGCCGCGGTGTGGCGGTAGATGGCGGCGGAGAGATCGGGATAATCCGCCAAGCCGTCGGCATCCGGGCCGGGCGTGGGAATCGTGAGGCCGTTGCTCTTCCATACTTGGGCGGCATATGCGGCGTAATAGCCGGCCTCGGGGCCGCCCGTGCCGAAACCGCCGGCTCCCGGGCTGAGAATACGGTACGGAGCTTGTTCGCGCGCGAGCCGCTTGAACGGTACCGGGACGGCCGCGATGAAGCGCGCAAACGTCGCGCTGCGGTCCTCGGCGAACGTCGGCGCGTCCTCTCCGACCGTCACCTGATAGCCGTCGGCGCAGTGCAGCCGGATCGCGAGCTTGATGCCGAAGGCGTCGACCCGCGTCGTGTCGCCGTTGAACTGCGACGGACCGATCGTGTACTCGATAAAATCGTAGTAGTCGTTGGCGTTCGTACCGACCTTGCCGAGGTAGAAATAGATGCGGCCGGCAGGATTGGCCGGCATGTCGAAGAGCGGCTGCTGCGCGATCGAACGCGTGGTCGTGACGCCGTCGATCGTCACGCTCCAAAAGACCCGGCTGTCCGGGAACCGTCCGTTCGTGCGGTTGAGGAACTTGAACATCATC
>DATJRF010000119.1:0-7989 GCA_035505015.1 Verrucomicrobiia bacterium
GCGGCTGCGCGATGCGGGCGTGCGTTTCTATACCGAGGGCGTGCTGGACACGCCGAGCTGCCGGATCGCCTGGTGCGAGGACAGCGAAGGCAATACCTTCGCGATCCACTCCCGCAAGCTCGGCTAGCTCGGGCGCTCGCGACGCGCGAGCAGGCGTTCGGTCAGACGCGGAACGACGATGCGGCGGACGATACCCAGCAGGACGACGGTTGCGAACCCGGCGTAGGCGAGTGCGTGCTCGCCCGAATACGCAAAGGCGCCGACGACTCCGAACGAGACCGCGAGGACGCCGCCGCGAAAGGCCCGCATCACGCCCCAGCGCAGATCCTCGGGGTTGAGCTCGTCGAACCGCAGCGCAATCGAGATACCGTAGAGCGCCGTCAGCGTCGCGTAGACGAGCGCCAGTGCGGCCATCCAGAGACGGGTCGGCAGCACCAGGCTCTGGTTCGAGAGGACGAACGTCGCGAAAACGCTCTGGAAGTAGACGGCCAGCGCCAGCGTCCCGAGCAGCACGAAGTTGAGCCCGACCGTGAGCGGCCGCAGAACGAAATACGTCACGAAGAGCTTGTGGTGCAGCCACCACAACACCGCGATGAAGAGAAACGTGATCGCAAACGCTCCGAGGTTCGGCAGCGAGGCGGCGAAGGCGGCCGGCGTCGCCGGGACGACGAGCCGCAGCCCGATCTCCGCGAGGCAAAAGCCCATCACGATATCGGAGAAGGCCTCGAGGCGATGAATCGTCCGTTCGTCGCCGTCGTGCCTCAGAGAAGCGCCTCGCCGAGCAGCTCGCGCGCGCGGGCATTGTCGTCGGTCGAGATCGCGACGACCGCATGACCCGAATCGCGCCGTACGTGGTGCATGGCGCGAATATTGATGTTCGCTTCGGCGAGGCGGCGCGAGAGGTGCGCGAGGGCGCCCGCCCGGTCCTCGATCTTGGCGAGCACGACGTCGTCGGTGACCGCGTGATAGCCCGCGGCGGAGAGCGCTTCGAGCGCGTCGTGGTCGCGCGAAACCTCGAAGCGCACCAGCGCCCCCTCGCCGTGCGACTCGACGACGACGCCTTCGATGTCGATGCCTTTGGACGCCAGGCATTCGGAGATCTCGGCGAGCAGGCCGGGCCGGTTGGGCACGATCACTCTCAAGCTGGGCACGAACGCTCCTCCTGCGCGAGCGACGCGGCGACGTCTTCCAGGAAGGCGTCGAGCTGTTCGCGCGTGACGTTGGGCAGCACCAGCACGTGCTGGATCTTTCCGGCGGTGGCGAGCTGCCACTTCTTGCGGATCTCGTCGGCGAGCGGCGGAAAGACGACGGTGATGGCGTTGCGATTGCGCCACGCCTTCACCCCGAGCTCGTTCAGGCGCCGCTCCAGATACGCCGCGTTCGCGAGCGAGCGTTCGATGCGCTCGCGAATGCCGTCCGGACCGAGCTCGCGGATGCGCTTCCACAGCATGACCGGCGTGATCCCGTTGCGGGATCCGGAGATCGTCGTATCGAGGCTGCCGATGTAGTCGATGGCGTGCGCGATGCGCTGGACGTTGTGCCGGCGCGCGACCACGACGCCGCACGGAATGGGAGCGCCCAGAAACTTGTGCCCGCTGATCGCGATGCTGTCGGCGCCGTCTTCGAAATCCCACGACGGGCGCGGCTCGAGGAAGGCGGCGTAGCCGCCGCACAGCGCGGCGTCGGCGTGGACGTAGCGCTCGCGCAGCGCGAGCGAGTTCGCGATCTCGACGATCTTGCCGACGTCGTCCCGCGCCTCGGTCATCGTCGTGCCGATGTTGGCGAAGACGATCGGCGGGACGTCGCGATGGATCTTCAGCGTCTCGCGCAGATCCTCGTAGTCGATCTCGCCGTTCTCCTGCGCGCGGATCATGATGTGCCGCATGCCAAGGAAGTGGAGGTTCTTGCTGACGCTGTAGTGGGTGTGCTCGGAGTAATAGACGATGCCGTCGGGGTGCAGCTCGCGGGCGAGGTAGAGACCGTAGAGGTTGCCTTCGGATCCGCCGTTGGTGACGTAGCCCCACCAGTCGTCCTGCGGGGCGCGCATCAGCTCGGCGAAGAACGCCACCACCTCGCGCTCGAACTCGCGCGTCTCCACCTTGTAGGTCGCTTCGGCGAACGGATCGCCGATGTTATTGACGGGATAGGCGAGGAACCTTGCCAGATCCGCATAGTCGAAATCTTTCGCCGAGGGATAGCCGAGCGAATCGCCGGAGGCGTGGCGGATGCGCTCGTACAGCGCGTCCAACCGTGCCCGATCCTCCTGCGTGAGCATCTCCGCCTACTGTGCCAGCTGGCGCAGGACGTATTGGAGGATGCCGCCGTGGCGGTAGTATTCGGCTTCGTCGGGGGTGTCGATGCGGACGCGGACCTTGAACTCGATCGACTTGCCGGACTCGGCGTCGGTTGCCTTGACGTTCGCGTGCATGCGCGGCGTGACGCCGCCCGCGATACCGGTGACGTCGAAGCGCTCTTCGCCGGTCAGGCCGTACGTCGAGCGATCGGTGCCGTCGACGTACTCGAGCGGCAGAATGCCCATGCCGATCAAGTTGCTGCGGTGAATGCGCTCGAACGATTCCGCGATCACGGCTTTGATGCCGAGCAGGTACGGGCCTTTCGCCGCCCAGTCGCGCGAGGAGCCGGAGCCGTACTCCTTGCCGGCGAGCACGACGAGCGGCGTTCCCGCGGCGCGGTATCGCTCCGACGCCTCGAAGATCGCCATCTGCTCGCCGGTCGGCAAGAAGCGCGTGACGCCGCCCTCGACGCCGGGCACCAGCTCGTTGCGCAGGCGCACGTTCGCGAAGGTTCCGCGCACCATCACCTCGTGGTTGCCGCGGCGCGCACCGTAGGAGTTGAAATCCTTCGGCTCGATGCCGTGCGCCATCAGGTACTTCGCGGCCGGGCTCGTCTTGGCGATGTTGCCGGCCGGAGAGATGTGATCGGTGGTCACCGAGTCGCCGAGCACGGCCAGCGCCCGGGCGCCCGCGATGTCGCGCAGCGGCGCCGGCTGCGCCGGCATACCCTCGAAGTACGGCGGCTTCTTGACGTACTCGGAGGCCGGATCCCACTCGTAGCGCTCGCGCTCTTCGACCGTGAGCTTGGCCCAATTGTCGTCGCCGTGGAAGACGTCGGAGTAGCGCGCCTTGAAGAGCGTGTCGCTCACGCAGGCGGCGATCGTGCGCGCGATCTCGTCGTTGCTCGGCCAGATATCCTTGAGATAGACCGGTTTGCCGTCGGTGCCGGTACCGAGCGCCTCGCTCGTGAGGTCGAGATCCATCCGCCCGGCGAGCGCGTAGGCGACCACCAGCGGCGGCGAGGCGAGGTAGTTGGCGCGCACTTGCGGATGGATGCGCCCTTCGAAGTTGCGGTTGCCGGAGAGGACCGCGGCAACGATCAGATCCTGATCGGCGACGGTTTCGGCGACGTCGGCGGGCAGCGGCCCCGAGTTGCCGATGCAGGTGGTGCAGCCGTAGCCGACGAGGTTGAAGCCGAGCGCGTCGAGCGGCGCCTGCAGATCGGCTTTGGCCAAGTAATCGGTCACGACTTTAGAGCCCGGCGCGAGCGAGGTTTTCACCCACGGCTGCGTGCGCAGGCCGCGCTCGACGGCTTTCTTCGCAAGCAGCCCCGCCGCCACGAGCACCGACGGGTTGGAGGTGTTGGTGCACGAGGTAATCGCCGCAATGACGACCGCGCCGTCGGCGACGTCTTTGGCGGTCTGCGCGATCGTCGCGGTCCCGCCGCCGCCTTCGCTCAAGAAGCGCGAGACGCCGCCGTTCTCGCCGTCGCGCGCCGCCTGCCACTTTGCCAGCGCTTCGTTGAACGACGTCTTGACGTCGCGCAGCGGCACGCGGTCCTGCGGGCGCGACGGCCCGGCGAGATTGGGTTCGACGCTCGAGAGATCGAGCGTGAGCACGTCGGTATAGTGGGGATCGGCGGTCTCGTCGCTGCGGAAGAGCCCCTGCGCTTTGGCGTACGCTTCGACCAGCGCGATGTGATCGGCCGAGCGTCCGGTCAGGCGCAGATACTCCAGAGTCCGCTCGTCGATCGGGAAGATCGCGCAGGTCGAGCCGAACTCCGGCGACATGTTGCCGATGGTCGTACGGTCCGCGACCGGCAGCGAGCTCAAGCCGCGCCCGAAGAACTCGACGAACTTTCCGACCACGCCCTTCTTGCGCAAGAGCTGGGTGACGGTGAGCACGAGATCGGTGGCGGTCACGCCTTCGCGCAGCGCACCTTCGAGCTTGAAGCCGATCACCTCGGGGATCAGCATCGTGACCGGCTGCCCGAGCATCGCGGCTTCGGCTTCGATGCCGCCCACGCCCCAGGCCAGCACGCCCAGGCCGTTGACCATCGTCGTGTGCGAATCGGTTCCGACCGCCGTATCGGGATAGGCGAGCGTGCTCGCCGCATCGTAGCCGACGCCGGCGCCGCCGGCGCCGAAGATCACGCGCGCGAGATACTCGATGTTGACCTGATGGACGATGCCGGTATCGGGCGGGACGGCGCGGAACCCGCGCAGCGCCGATTGCCCCCACTTCAGGAAGGCGTACCGCTCGCGGTTGCGCTCGAACTCGAGATCCGCGTTGCGCGCGAGCGCATCGGGCGAGCCGAAATAGTCGACCTGCACCGAGTGATCGATCACCAGCTCGACCGGCTGGAGCGGATTGATCTTCTTCGGATCGCCGCCCATCTCGGCCATCGCGTCGCGCATCGCGGCGAGATCGACGACGCACGGGACGCCGGTGAAATCTTGGAGCAGCACGCGAGCCGGCCGAAACGCTATCTCCTTCTCGTGACCCTTCGCCGGATTCCAGCGCGCCAGCGCCTCGACGTCCTCTTTGCGCACCGAGCGCCCGTCCTCGCACCGCAGCAGATTTTCGAGCAGGATGCGCAGCGAGAACGGAAGCCGCGCCATCGCTCCCAAGCCGGCGTCTTCGAGGGCCGAGAGCCGGTAGTACGAGAACGAGCGGTCGCCGACGCGAAGGGTATCGAGCGCGTTGAAGCTATTCGTCTGTGCGGTCATAGGACAGGCGTACTTTGGGGTCCCCGCTCGCGTAGCCTTCGACCGTCAGGCCGGATTCGCCCGACAAAAGTCGCCAAAGCGGCTCGCCCACCAGCGCGTACCGCCAAGGCGCGAGCGCGAGGACGGCTTCGAAACGTTCGCGCCCGGGCGCCTCGCGCGCGACGCGCTCGAGCGTGGCACGCGGTACGAGCAGGCTCGGGGGCAGATCGCTCGCGCGCGCGATCTCGCCGACCAGCACGCCCATCACCGCCGCGAGCGTGTCGCGAGCTTGCCCGAGCGGACGCTGCGGTCGCTCCGGGAGCGCGGCGTCGGGGATCGCCTCGCCGCGCGCGACCGCTTCGACGATCGCGTTGCCGAGCTGTTTGCGCGCGCCCGCGTCCAGCCGCCGCAGCTGCGCGAGCTCCTCGAGCCGCTTCGGCCGCAGCGTCGCGAGGCCGGCGACGACGTCCTCGGGCAGCACGTACTTGGCCGGAAGGTCGCGCTCGCGCGCGATACGGTCGCGCAGCTTGACGATCTCGTTGAGGACGCCGAGCTCGCGACGGCTCATCCGCGTCGCGCCGGGAATGCGCAGGTACGCACGCCGCTCGTCGACGCGATAGCGCTCGAGATCGCCCAGCTCGGAGCACTCGGCCAGCGCCCATTCGTAGCGCCCCTTGGCTTCCAGGCGCTCGCGCAGCACGTCGTACATCGGCAGCAGATGGACGACGTCGCCGACGAGATACTCGACTTGGCGTTCCGAGAACGGCCGCGCCGACCAGTCGCTGACGGTCTGCGATTTCGCCAGCTTGACGCCTTGTAGATCGCGCACCAAGTCGGCGAGCGAGATCTGCATGCCGTAGCCCAGGAACGCGGCCGCGACTTGCGTATCGAAGACGGTCGGCGGCACGACGTCGAAGCGATCGGCGAGAATCTTGAGGTCCGACGAGAGCGCATGCCCGACCACGGTCGTCTCGACGAGCGCGGCGGCGAGCGGGCGCAAGTCGGTCAGCGCGAGGGGATCGACGATCGCCGCGCCGTCGTCGAAGGCGAGCTGCACGACCATCAAGCGCGGCGCGTAGGTACGCTCCGCGTGAAACTCCGTGTCGAGCGCCACGCGCTCGCAGGCGCGCACGCGCGCGCAAAGTTCTTCGAGCTCGCCGGGCGAGGTCACCATCGCGGCGTTCAATGCGGTTGTACCTCTCCCGAGCGGGTGCGGTGAAAATGCAGGCAGCGGTGCGTCTGGCAGTAATGCATGGCGCGGTACTCGGCCCCGTGGATGAAGACCGTCACGCGGTCGCCGAAGACCGTGAGCACGGCGCAAATCGGCACCGCGATCGCGCACATCGTCCACACGTGCACCCACAGCGGCACCTTGAAGGTCGCGGCGCTCGCCGTCGCAACCGTGCCGCCGAAGCCGGGGATGATGCGCACCGCGATCAGAAAGGCCGGCGAGCCGACCGGAAAGCGCTTGACCCAGCCGGGTAGGCGCTTGAAGTATTCCTGCAGATCGAGCATGTGCGAGGCGCGCTGGTTGATCCAGTAGCCGAGCATCGCCGCCAGCACCAGGCCGATGACGTCGACGAGCGATCCCTCGACCGGGCCGAAGAGCGCACCGTTCATGATCGCGAGCGCGTCGGTAACGGAGAACGGCGCCGAGGCGACCACCGCGAAGACCCCCACCGCCAGCGGGAAAGCGAAGAAGCCGATCGTTCGGATCTCGTGCTCCACCCGGGGCTGATAGCGTATGACGAGGAAGGCCAGCAGAAACGACGTCGCCAGCAGTGCGAAAGCGCCGATGCGGCGGCCCAGCCTGTTCAAGCCGGAGGGGCGATGATTCTGCGCGGAGTGATCACGGTGCTGTGCGGTGTTGGTCTCTACGCCTCGCTTTTCATGCTTGCGAAGACCCGGCGGGCCGAGCAGGGGCGCCTCCTCGAGGCAAGCGTGGTCCAAACGCCCCGGGCGCGGCTCTACGGCGTCTCCAACGCGCTCCTGGGTGCCGTCTACTACCCGGCGGTAGCGCTGGGCATCTGGCTGCTGCGCGCGCCGTGGGCTTTGGTGAGCTTGCTAATCATCGTGGGCTTCGCCGCGCTGACCTCGCTGGTACTCGCCTACTCGCTGCTCTTCGTGACGCGCCGCCCCTGCCCGTATTGCTGGACGGCGCATGCGATCAACTGGAGCCTGGCTGCGTTATGTTTTTGCTTGATAAAAAATATCATATTGTTTGGAGCCTCGAATTCTTGGTAGAATCCAAATCCTCCGGCATAGGAAGCCGTTCTGTCGGCATCACCGCTGGAGTACGACCGGTCGAGTAGCGGTAGTTCTGCTCCTCCGGCGACGGCAGATCAAGAGAGGGGAGCGCGATTGCGCTCCCTTCCTGCAATTCAGAGCAGCCGCACGTCGTCGATCATCGCGCGGTAGGCGGGCTCCGCCGTCGGCTTGCCGGCGAACCAGGCGTCGAGCATCTCGCCGGCGAGCGCCGGGGTCGTCGCGCGCAGGCTCAGGCACAGGACGTTGGCGTCGTTCCACTCGCGGGCGCCCGCGGCGGTCGCGGCGTCGGCGCAGAGCGCAGCCCGGATGCCGAAGACTTTGTTGGCGGCGATGCTCACGCCGGTGCCGGTCCAGCAGCAGAGGACGCCGCAAGCCGCGCCGCCGGCGGCCACCGTCTCGCCGACCTGCCGCGCCACCGCCGGCCAGGCATCTTGGGCGGGCGGCGCGAGGGCGCCGAAGCGCACCACGTCGTAGCCGCGCTCGCGCAGCCAGCGATCGATCGCTTCGGGGAGCTCGCCCGGCATGTCGCTTCCGAGCGCAACGCGAACTCGCGGGGTCATACCGTGAAATACGACGCTCCCTCGACCGCAAGCTCCTGCCGTCTGGCCGCCTGCACGATCGTCATGCGCCCGGCCGAGCGCGGCTTCGAAACGCTCATGCTCCGGCGCGACGCGCGCAGCAGCTTCGCCCCCGACGCCTTCGTCTTCCCCGGCGGCACC
>DATJRF010000120.1:0-4170 GCA_035505015.1 Verrucomicrobiia bacterium
GTGAAACGTTCGGGCGCTATACTGCGGGCATGTCCTCCCTGACCGATCCGCGGGCGCGCGTGCGCCCGATCTCCGAGCCCGTGCCCGCGGCACTCGTGGGCACGCCGGCCGGTGCCGTCTTCGCAGAGATGGCGCGCATGAACGACGGCGAGCGCCATACACGCCTGCGCGCGGGGGTCGAGGCGCGCATCGCCGGGTTGGACGAGGCTCGGCTCGCGGATGCGGCGCAAACCGCCGCCGGCCTCCTCGCGCGAGAGCTTGACGCGCAGCCGATCGCGGCGGCGCGCGATGGCTTCGCCGAACGCTTCCCGCTCTACGCGCTGCTCGCCGCGCTCGGCGTGCCGCGCGAACGGATACCGGCGCTGTTTCCCGGCGCGCGAGCGTTCGCTCGCGGGATATCTGCGAACGCAAGCGAGCTCGAAGCCGCTGCCGCTGCGCCGGCGGCGAGAGCGCTGCTCGACGCCTTCGAGGAGGCGTTGCCGGGGCGGGGCTTCTCGGAACGCGCCAACGACGTGGGTTTCATGTTCCAGAGCTACGAGGCGATGAGCGTCCTGCTCGCACGGGCGATCGCCGCCTCGGCGGACTCACCCGAACAGGTGGAGCGGCTCGCGGCCGCCGAGCCGCCGATTCCGCGCACGCGCCGTTTCTTCGCAGACGAGCCGGTGCCCGTGGAGCTGGCGGCGACGCCGTTCGGTGAAGGTTCGCACGCTTGTCCGGGTAAGCGGGTAGCCCTGGTGCTGTGCGCGCTCGGCGTCCGTTGCGCGAGGGAGGCGACGCGAGCGCCGTCGTAGCGAGAGCGCGATGGACGTCACGCTCGTCGCCTACGAGAAGTATCCGGCGTTGGCGCCCGACGACGTCGTCTTTCGCGAAGCGCTGGAACGCTGCGGTGCGAGCGTTCGGGTTGCCGTGTGGAGCGATCGCGGCGTCGATTGGTCGCGCTCGCCGGTGACGGTGCTGCGCGAAACGTGGGATTACCCGCAACGCTACGACGAGTTCTTAAGCTGGCTCGGCGCGGTCGAATCGCAGACTCGCGTGATCAACGATCCCGCGCTCGTGCGCTGGAACGTCGACAAGCGCTATCTCGCCGATCTCGAGCGCGCCGGCATTGCGATCGTTCCGACGGCTTTCGTCGAGCCTTCCGAGGCCCGCGATGCGGCCGAGCTCTGCGCCGCTCGCAACTGGGACGACGTCGTGATGAAGCCGAGCGTCGGCGGAAGCTCGTTTCTCGCAGCCCGCTTTCGGGGGGCCGCCATCGCGAGCGACGGCAGGCGCCATCTGCGCTCGCTTCTGCAGCGCGGAGCCGCGCTGATCCAGCCGTACCAAGCCCAGGTAGAGACGCAGGGCGAACGCGCCCTGATCGCGATCGGCGGCGCCCTGACCCACGCGGTCTCCAAGGCGACGTTCAACTCGGCGACCGAGACGACGTCGGAGCGGCTGCACGAGCCGACGGCGGCCGAGACGGCCTTCGCGCACAGGGCGCTGGCGGCGCTTCCGGCACCGCCGGCTTACGCGCGGATCGACCTGATCCCGTCGTCCGCCGGGCCGTTGCTGCTCGAGCTCGAGGTGGTGGAGCCATCGCTCTACTTCGCCTTCGAGCCTTCGAGCGCGCAACGGTTGGCGCGCGCGGTCCTCGGCTAGCCGGCGTCGAAACGCTGCCCCATGAGCAGTAAGCCGCCGGATCGCTCCGATTTCAACCGCAACGCCATCGTCTTCTCCTGGACCGCGCCGGCCGCCGTGATCTGCTGGCTCGTCTTTCACGCGCTCTATTGGAACTTGAGCGTGACCGCGGCGGCGGTGGGCGAGATCGACGCCGGAACGAAGATGGGCATCGCGTTCGGATATATCGCCATGGTGGGCGGGACCGCCATCTTCGCGGTGCTGGCGCTCGTCGCCGGCACGCGCGCCCTGCGCATCTGGCTGCGCGACCGACGCTCCTCGTAGCGGCGTGCGCGCGCAGGTCGTCGTCAACCCGAACTCGCGCCGGGGGACGGAGCTCGGTCACCTGGTCGCCGCCGAGCTCGAAGCGCACGGCGTCGCCGTGGCAAACGGCGCCGGAGCGGAGATCGACGCGATCGTCGTCGCGGGCGGCGACGGAACCTTCGTCGGGCAGATCGGGCGTGCGCTGCGAAGGGGCATCCCGATGGGCCTGATTCCGCTGGGGACCTTCAACGATCTGGCGCGCACGCTCGCGATTCCGCTCGACGTCCATCGCGCCTGCGCGATCGTCGCGGCGGGGTGCACGCGCCCCATCGACGTTGCGCGCGTCAACGGCTCGTACTACGTCAACGAAGCCAGTATCGGCATCTCGAGCCGCATCGCCCGGCTGCAGCAGCCGGCCGACAAACGGCGCTTCGGCTTCTTCGCAATCGCGGCGAGCTGGCTGCAAGCCTTCGCGCACGCGCGCCCGATCCGCGTGCAGGTCGAGTTCGACGGGCGCTGCGAGCGCTTCAAGACGATCCAGCTCACCGTTGCAAACTCCAACCGCTTCGGCGGTTTCGTGGAAGTCGCCGGCGCCTCGATCGACGACGGCTGGCTCGATCTCTACGCGGTGGAGATCAGGGGGCTCTTCGGCGCGTTCCCGCTCGCGCGAGCGCTACTGGGCGGCGGCACGCTCGATATGCCCGGCCTGCGGCGCTTTCGCTCGAGGGCTTTCGAGGTGTACACGCGCCACCCGCACGGCATCGCCGCCGACGGCGAACCGGCCGGCAAAACTCCCGCACGATTCGAAGTGCTGCCGAAGGCGTTGCGCGTCTTCGTGCCGGAGTAGGCTGGCGTGCGATATCGTAAGCTCGGCAAATCCGGTCTCGAGGTCTCCGTCATCGGCCTAGGCTCGTGGCTGACCTACGGCAACAGCGTCGACCGCGACGCGGCGCGCGCCTGCATCCTGCGCGCTTGGGAACGCGGCGTCACCTTCATCGACACGGCCAACGTCTACGCGCGCGGCAAGGCCGAGGAGACCCTCGGCCCGATCCTGCGCGAGCTCGAGCGCGACGTGCTCGTGCTCGCCACCAAGGTTTATTTTCCGATGGGCGAGCGGCCCAACGAACGCGGGCTCTCGCGCAAGCACATTCGCGCGCAGATCGATGCCTCGCTGCGGCGGCTGCAGGTCGAGTACGTCGACCTCTATCAATGCCATCGCTTCGATCGCGAGACGCCGCTCGAGGAGACGGCGGCCGCGATGAACGATCTCGTGCGCGCCGGGAAGATCCTCTACTGGGGCGTCTCCGAGTGGAACGCCGATCAAATCGAGGCGGCCGCGACGCTCTGCGCGGCGCGGGGCTGGGCCGCACCGGTGAGCAATCAGCCTCAATACAGCGCGCTCTGGCGCCGCATCGAGGAGCGCGTCGTTCCGGCCTGCCGGCGCTACGGCCTGAGCAACGTCGTATGGTCGCCGCTTGCGATGGGCGTCTTGAGCGGCAAGTACGCCGACGCGAAGCATCCTCCGTCGGGCTCGCGCGGATCCGGACCGTTCGCCGACATGATGGAGGAGTATCTCACGCAGCCGGTGCTCGATGCCGTGCAGCGCTTGCGCCCGCTGGCCGAGCGCGCCGGCTGCTCGCTCGCGCAGCTCTCGCTCGCGTGGTGCCTGCGCTTGCCCGAGATCGCGAGCGCGATCGTCGGTGCGACCAGGCCGGAGCACGTCGACGACAACGTCGCGGCCGCCGATCTCGAGATCGATCCGGCGATTTTCGAAGAGATGAACGCGATCCTCGCGCCGGTCGCGCCGCACGAACCGTATCTCGCCTAGCGGGTCACTCCCTGCTGCGGTCGATGAGCGGCTCGAATCGGCGATCCGGAACGAGCCAGAGTACGGCTACCGCGACGAGGATGACGTCGGAGATGACGGTCGATAGAAATGCCCCCGCGATCGCGAGGACGTACAGCACGACGGACGCGCGCCCTTTGACGTCGACCCGGACCGCGTCGGCGAACGGCGTATGTTGGCCGTTTACGCCGATCAGCGCCAACTGCAGCAGCGCGTAGGCGATCGCGGCCAGGAGTAGGATGACGCCATAGAACACCGTCGGTCCGATCGCCGTCAGGTTGTGCCCGAGCCACTCCGTTGCGAACGGCACGAGCGAAAGCCAAAACAGCAGGTGGAGATTCGCCCACATCGCAAGGCCGTCGATGCCTTTGCTCGCGCGCAGCATGTGGTGGTGGTTGTTCCAG
>DATJRF010000121.1:0-16656 GCA_035505015.1 Verrucomicrobiia bacterium
CCTCGACGACACGATACGTACGCTTACGTCAGCACCCGATACGGCGACGATTAAGCCCAAAAATATCGTCTCGGGGCGACGCACGATCGTCCGGGCATGGGCTCAGGTCCTCCGGGCCATAGAGCGTTCCTACGATCCGACGTTTAACCCGAACGATCCCCGCAACATGCCCGAGGAATGCCTTATTCCGCCAAGAGAGCCTGACGGCACCCAAGAACCGTCCTGCGCCGACCCCAACGACGTCCGCGACCCAAAGGCTCGTGCTGCATACACCGAGGCCATCCGTGCGAACGACCTGAAAATCGAACGATGGAACAACTACTGGAGTCTCAAAGATCGCGACGACGCTGCGATGACATCTCTTCAAATGCAGCTCAAGCTCTTCCGAGAGGAGTCGGCGCCCCCCGACTTCGCCGCACTCGACCGCATTCTCCGGCAAGCCGGGCTCAGCGATGCCAGGCGAAAGGAGATTGACGCTATGTTCTAGCGCCCCCCCCCCCGTGCTCGGGGAGAGGTGCTTCGCGACGAGGAAGCACGCCGCGCAGGGGGCTGCTCAAACGGCGGTCCGGCCGGGCAGGCGCGCGGCGAGCGAACGGATTTCTTCGGAGAGCTGGTCCGTCATGGATCGCATCGCTTCCAGAATGGATTCGCGCGAGCCATCCCCTTTTGCAGACAATACGTCGATTGCATCGCCGGCTGCGTGCGCAAGCTGTGCGATGGCCGCGGATTCGTCCGGAGCGTAGGGATCGCCCGAACGCTTCGGACCGAGAACCAGGACGCCGATCAATCGCCCGCGAGCCCGCATGGGAAACGCAAACTCGCCGCGCAGCGCGCTCTCAAAGGCATGCAGATCGAGCATTGTGCGGCCGGCGCGCAGCGCGACGATCGCCGGGTCGTTTTCGTCCACGTCTCCAAAGCGGCCGGCGCCGTCGTCGAGCGCCAGCGTGACGAACGTTGCGTCCGCGTACTTCGAGAGCGTCGAGACCGTGCGGTCCGCGAGCGTGGCCGCATCGGTGACGAACGAGGCCTCGTTCGCGAAGGTGAGGATCGCCTGTTCGTCTTCATGCCGCTTGCGGAAGAAGATCGTATCGAGAATCCGATCCACGCGATGGTGGATCGCACGCACGGAGAGCCCCAAGGCCAGAGCCAGTGCGGCGCTGATGAGGACGTTCGCCGTGCGGCTGGGGCTGCTGAACCACTCGGTGAGCAGCCATTCGGCCAGGACGAAGATGCCGACGACGATGATCGATACGGCGGAAAACACCACCGCTCGGTTGATCGCGAAGCCGATGTCGAGCAAGCGGCGATTCAGCAGCGCGTACGTCAACCCGATCGGTGCGATGAAGTAGATCAAGTTGTCAGCGTAATAGTAGATGGCCTCGTTGAGCTGGGCGTTACCCGGATCGAAGACCTGCAGCGATCCGATGGCGAGCAAGACCAGGTAGAACGGACCGAGCGTCGCGCTCGTCCAGACTATCCGCGTGCGGTCCTCTCCGCGGGTTTGCGCGATCGTGACGATGAGGCAGAGCAGCGGGAAGAGCAGCGGCAGGATGCCCGTCACCGTTTGGGGCAGCGCGCCCGCATACCAGGCTTGGGCCGGATCGGCGACCGACGTCCAGACGCCGGCGACGAAGGCGATACCGTAGATCGCGTAAGCGGCCGCGCTCAGATACGAAAGCCAGGCGAGGGCGAGACGGAGCCGCTTCGCCCCGCAGTTAAAGAGCAACGCGTAGGTTGCGAGCAGCGCCGAACCCGCCGCAACGACGATCGTTCCGAGTGCAGTAGCAACGGCATCCACAAGAGGCCACGGCGTTACCCAGGCGCTGCTGTAATAAAAGTCCACTCCGAGGTTCGAGAGAATCAAGAGCATCGCGAGCGTGCGAGCCTCGGGGCTGTCCGCGCGGCGCCATGCGATTAGGGCTGCAAACAGCAGCATCCAAAACACGCCGACGATGCTAAGCAGGAAAACGAACCTCGGTGGGATGCGCTCGCCGGTAACGGTAATGAGTTGGCGACGGCCGTCGCGTACGACCGGGAGCGTCAGCGGTTCCACGTTCCACGTAATTCCGGCTACCCAGCGGAAACGATTGCCCGGGGAGAGCGAACGCAGGTCCACGATATCGCCCGTGCGCAACCCGGCATGGTACGAGGCCCCGTTCGGGTTTACGCTTATGCGGTGGAGGAACGGTTCGCCGCCCGAGGTTCCCTCCAGCCGGAGGGGGCTGAGAGCAACGTGCCCGGTGCCCTCAACCGTGGCCTGCGACACGAACCACACGTCGAGTCCGGCCTGCACGATCGCGAGCGCGCACAGCGCCAAGAGAAGCCATCGCCAAGCGGGGGTGCTCATACGGCCAGATACTGACTGTGGTTGAATTCTCCCGCATGCGCCGCGCTGGTGGGCTCGGCTCGCACGGCTGAAGGCTGCCGGCATTCGGAGATAGCGAGCACTACTCGCGGCCGCCGACGGCGACGGCGTGGGGGCCGGCAGAGAATGGTGTAGGCGCCGGCTGAACATTGACCCGCTTACCCGTTAAATCGCCGGTCTAATTGTGACCCAGCTTGGTCGCGACTTTTGCGGTCGGCGTTGCGTGCCCCGCCTTCTTACGATCTCGTGCTCGGAAGAGACCGGAGATCAGGAGAAGCGCGACGCCAAAAGTGATGCAAAAGTCCCCGACGTTGAATGTATTGTGCCAGATCTGGGGGAGGCGATAGACAGCAACGAAATCAATCACGTAGCCGTAGTGCAGCCGATCGGCGATGTTGCCGATGGCGCCGCCCGCGATCATGCCCAAAGCGACACAAACCAGCCGCGACCGAGCGGCGGCCTCGCGAAAACTCCACCAGAAAATGACGAGCACGATGCACGCCAGCGCAACGAGCAGCAGCTTGTTGCTCCCGAACATGCCGAATGCGCCATGCATGTTAGGAATCGGCGCGAACTCGAGCCAGTTAGGAATGAGTATTTTATGGCCGCACGATAAACTGCAATGCTCATCGAAATAGATATTGCTTATGATCCAATATTTGGACCACTGGTCGAGAACGAAGACCATGATCGTGACTAGCGAGATGAGCACGCTTGGGCTGAAAATTCGGAACGGAGAGAAAGCCATAGAACCAGCCTGTAACGGTGTAGAAGGTCAGATCGGTCTAGTTTGAGCCGCTTTGGCCGCGGTCTTTGCCGTCGGCAGTGTGATTCCCGCCTTCTTGCGCTCGCGCGAACGCCGTATCCCACCGCGCAGACGGCAGATTGCTCGTGATCATCACCGAGCCCTGTTCGTATCGCTGCGCGATCACTTGAAAAGCCCAGCGCGATCGCGAGGTGCGTTTTGCCAACGCCGCTAGATCCAAGCAGCACAACGTTTTCAGCTCGCTCGATGAATGCCAGCGAGTTCAGTTCGTTGATCGGCGACCTTGGCGCGCCGGTGGCGAAGGTGAAGTCCTACTGTTCGATGGCCTTGATTGTCGGGAAGCCGGCGGTCTTGGTGAGCTGGACGCGGCTTCGTTCTTGTCGATCTCGGCGTTCGGCTTGGAGCATGCGCTCGAATAACTCTTGATAGCTCGGAGTCCTTGCGAACGGTTCCTCGGCGGTGTGCCCAAGATGTGTTGCCAGCGTGCCCATCGTGAGTTTCTGGCATAAGTCGTCGATCCGGGCCAAGCCGGCTGGCGCGCGGGATCCCCTTGAGCGTGGGCCAGGTAGGCTTGCGGCGGCCCGAGCGGCGCTCCCCGGTACGGTCTCCTCGTGCTTCGGGATAAGGTTCCCTTAAATCGGAATTTGTAGATTGGAGAGACGGCCCTGAAACCAGGGCTCGGTTCAGCGCTTCTGTGGGGGGAAACGGCGTATGTCGACCAGCTCGCTGCCCGAAGGCGGCCATCCATCGCGCCCCAGATCCGTCCAGGACTACATCGACGAACGGCCGGCGTGGTCGGACGGGACCCATCTACCCTCGGCGCCGATGACGTCGATGCAATGGCTCATCTGGTCGCTTGCGGCCGCGGGAAAGTTCTTCGAGGGATTCGTGGTCTTTATGACCGGCGTCGCGCTGCCGCTCATCTCGACGGAGTTCGGGATCGGGGCCGCGCAAAAAGGCATCGTCGGCGCGGCCAGCCTCTTCGGCATCCTCATCGGCGCGGTTGCGCTGGGTGGTCTCTCCGATTTCTTCGGGCGCAAGCGCATGTTCGTCGTCGAGATGATCATCTTCTGCGGCTTCCTGGCAGCGCTGATACCGTGCAACACCTTTGCGTTGCTCGTGGCGTGCTTGTTCGGTTTGGGCCTTGCGCTTGGATGCGACTATCCGACCGCGCATATGATCATCTCCGAAAGCACGCCGAGCTCCGGCCGAGGCCGGCTCGTCCTGGGTGCGTTTACCTTCCAAGCGGTTGGGGCGTTGGCCGGCACGGGCGTCGGGTATCTCGTGCTCGAGGCCGCCCCGAATCTCGATGCGTGGCGCTGGATGTACGCGACCGCGCTCCTTCCGGCGATCGTCGTAACGATCGGGCGCTTCTTCATCACCGAGAGCCCCAATTGGCTCGCCGCTCGCGGCGATCACGCGCGCGCGGAAGAAGAAGCTAAGAAGCTGCTCATCCGCAAGCCGCAGTATCCGAAGGAGATGAAGCTCCGGCATCGTCCGCGCGAGGCGGAGGGCGGGCGATCGTTTGCCGCGCTCTTCAACAAGCGTAATCGCCGCGCGACCATTTTGGCTTCGGTTCCGTGGTTCATTCAGGACCTCGGAACCTACGGCATCGGCATCTTCACGCCCACGATCCTGGGCGCCGCTCTGGGCCGTAGCGCCGACCACATCCGCAGCACGAGCGATCTGATTGCCAACGACATTCTCGCCGCCAAGGGCGCCGCGCTGATCACGTCGCTCCTGATCGTGGGCATCGTCTTCGCCGTGCTGCTCTCCGACCGAGTCGGCCGGATCAAGCTGCAGATATTCGGATTCGTCGGATGCGCGGCCGGCTTGTTCTTGGCGTCGCTCTCGACCTTCAGCTCGGGCCAGTCTCAGATATTCCTGATCTTCGCCGGCTTCATGCTCTTCGATTTCATGACGAACATCGGGCCCAACGCGCAGACCTATCTGCTGGCCGGTGAGGTTTTCCCGACGGAGATCCGAGGGATGGGCGCCGGCTTCGCCGCGGCGTTCGCCAAGATCGGCGCCGTCGCCACCGCGTTCCTGTTCCCCATCTTGCTCAGCGGCATCGGGACGCGCAATCTCCTCTACGGTCTGGTCGTCACGTCGCTGGTGGGCGCGTGGGTAACCTGGCAGTACCGCATCGAGACGACCGGAAAGAGTCTGGATCAGATCGGTTCGGATCCGGACGAAGAGATGCAGAAGCTCGCCGAGCGCGTGGTGACGGCATGAAACGCAGCAGCGGAGTTCTCTTGGCCGCCGGTTTGGTCGCGTGGAGCCTGTCCGCGGTGTGCGCGGCCCCCGCCCGCAGCGCCGTTACGCTCGTCGAAACCGGCTCGAGCTTGCTGTATCCGCTGTTCGGCACGTGGCTGCCGCAGTTCGATAAGGACAATCCGGGCATTCGCGTGGCGACCAGCAGCACCGGCTCGGGTGCCGGAATCGCGCAGGCGCTGGCGGGGCACGTGCAGATCGGCGCCTCGGACGCGTTCATGTCCGACGAGCAGCTGCGCGGGCACGGCGACATTCTCAACATTCCGCTTGCGATCTCGGCCGAGTCCGTGAGCTATAATCTTCCAGGGCTCCACGGCGCCGATCTGAAGCTCGACGGACCGACGATCGCCGGCATCTACTCCGGGAAGGTTCGCAGCTGGGACGCACCGGCAATTGCTGCGCTCAATCCGGGCGTAAAACTCCCGCACGACGACATCGTTCCGATTCGGCGCCGCGACGGGTCGGGCAGTACGTTCATCTTCACGCAGTTCCTGACGTTCTCGGATCCGCAGTGGGAGAACGGCCCCGGCTTCGGAGAGACGATTGCGTGGCCGAGCGTCCCCGGCGAGCTCTCCGCCGTCGGAAACGAAGGCATGGTCGACGTCATGAAAAAGACGCCCTATTCCATCGCGTACGTCGGCATAAGCTACCGTCAGCAGCTCGCTCGGGCGCATATCGGCACGGCGATGCTCAAGAACGAGGACGGCTACTTCGTTCTGCCCTCGGCGCAGACGATCTCATCGGCTGCCGCTACGCTCGGGCCGCGGACGCCGCCCGACGAGCGCCTCAGTTTGGTGTTCGCGCCGGGCCAGTACTCGTATCCGCTCATCAACTACGAGTACGCGATCGTCTCGAAGAATCAGCCGAGCGGCGCCATCGCCGATGCGATCCGTACGTTCTTGTTCTGGGCGATCGAGCCGTGCTCCGGGAACAGCGCGAAGGCGCTCGACCCGGTGGGCTTCATCGCCCTGCCCGAGTACATCCGAGCGCTCAGCTACACGCAGATCGCATCGGTCAAAGGCCCCTGAAACAACCGGGAAGGCTGCGCGGTAAGGGGGGCATGAATATCTTGCGCCTCCTTGCCGCGCTGGCGGTCCCTATGCTCCTTGCCGTCGCCCCGCCCGCGCCGCCGGCCGCCGGGGGAGATCCCGGCGTGACGCAGCTGATCGAGCGGTCCGGCGCCGCGCTGCACGTCGATGCGATGCGCGGCATCCAGGTGCTGTACTTCGAAGGCAAGGCCACGGGCGCCGGACTGAGCGGAGTCGTGCAGAACTGGATCCAGATCGGCGGCGCCCGCAGCTCGGAGACGTATTCGCTGCCGCCGATCTCCGGCGGGAACGGCTGGGACGGCAGCGAGGCTTGGAACGAGGACAGCTCGGGCCAAGTGTGGGTCGACGGCAGCGACGCCGGCCGGTCGCAAGCGCTCACCTCAGCCTTTCTGCTCAACTACGACCTCTGGAAGCCGCATTTTGGCGGTGCGACGGTCGCCTACGCCGGCGAAAGGAACGACCAGGGGCGGACGTACGACGTGCTCGCGGTCAGCGTTCCGGGCTCGCAGATCCCGGCCGATCTCTGGATCGACCGCGCGACCGCCTTGCCGGAGCGCATCGTGGAAGTCGTCGGCCCGACGACCTATACGCTCGCGCTCTCGGATTATCGCCCGGTCGACGGCTTGATGCTCCCGTACGCGCAAACGGATACGACCAGCGACGGCAACAGCAACGCGTTGACCGTCACGCAAGTCGCGGTGAATCCGGCCGACGGCCAGGAGCGTCTGCGCAAACCGGCCGCGGACGTTCGCGACTTCTCGATCGCGGGCGGCGCTTCGCAAACGGTCGTGCCGATCGAACTCTCGGAGAATCACGTCTATCTCTCGGTGATGCTCGACGGCAAAGGTCCCTATCGCTTCATCTTCGATACCGGCGGGCAGAACGTCGTCGATCCAGCCGTGGCGAAGGCGATCGGTGCGTTCGGCAAGGGAGAGGCGCAGGGCGGCGGCGTCGGAGCGGCGACCCAGTCGCTGAGCTTCGCCAAGGTCGATACGCTGCAGATCGGCGACGCCACCCTCAAGGATCAGCTCTTCGCCGTCGCTCCGGTTCGCCAAGGGTTCGGCATCACGGCCGGGCAGCCGGTCGACGGCCTGATCGGCTTCGAGGTGCTGTCGCGTTTCGTCACCACCTTCGATTACGCCGGCGGCCGCGTCGTCCTACAGATGCCCGGCACCTACCAGGCACCCGCACACGCCGGCGTGATCCCGATCGTGCTCGACGGCACGCAGCCGCAGTTCGGGTGTGCGATCGACGGCGTTCTCACCGAATGCACGATCGACACCGGATCGCGCGCCTCCCTCTCGCTCTTCACGCCCTTCATCAAGGCGCACCCGCAAGTCGTCCCCACGGCCCTCACCGCGGACGGCGTGAACGGATTCGGATTCGGCGGTGCCGAGCTCGGCAAGCTCGCGAGAGTGCGGACGCTCTCGTTCGGAACGTTTACCCTGCCCGACCTCGTCGGCGACTACAGCACCATGTCGCAGGGAGCCTTCGCCGCGCCGTTCATCGGAGCAAACGTCGGCGGCGGCGTCTGGAAGCGCTTTACGATGACGCTCGACTACGGCAAGCTCACGATGACGCTCACTCCGAACGCCGGATACGAGTTGCGGGATTCGTACGATCGCAGCGGGCTTTTCCTGATCGACAAGGCCGGCACGGTGACGATCATCGACGCACGCCCCGGTACCCCGGCGGCCGCAGCCGGCCTCGCAAAGGGCGACGCCATCGTCTCGCTCGACGGAACGCCCACGGCATCGATGTCGCTCCAGGCGATACGCGAGCGGCTCTCGGGAACGCCCGGAACCGTCGTCCACCTGATGATCGAGGGGAAGGGCGGCGCGACCCGCGCCGTCACGCTCACCCTCGCCGATTACGTGTAGCGATGCAACGCGAACGCCGCCGCGTCGAGCGCCCCGGCCGTGAGTCCGGTTTGCGAGGGGCGCGCCGGTAATCGCTTGGTCGCCGTGCCGGCCCGCTGCCGCGGCAGCAGGTCGGCGTTCTCGTCGACGAAGCGGCGCAGGCGTTTGCGGGCGGTGGATCCGCCCGGTGCCCGCAGCGGATTGCACAGATCGACGAACCGAGCCAGGCTGGCGACGGCTTCGCGCCAGAGCGGATCGTCGGGTTTCCCGAGGGCGTGGTGCATCGCCGCGGAGAGATCGCGCGTCGCCTCGGCGGCCGCGAGTTGCGTCCAGCGCGAAGCGCCGCGGACTTCGAAGAGCAGCGACGCGATGTCGTCGCAGATGGCCGCGCAAGGGTCGTGATGGTGCAGCATGGGCTGACTCCTAGGTGCGGCGCCGCGTGAGCAAGAGCGCACCGGGCGAGATGACGAGAGCGATGACGCCGGTCGTGAGGAAGGCGTCGGCATACGAGAGCGAGCTCGCCTGCGCCGCGACGATCGCCGCCAGCTGAGCGGGGCCGCCGTGCTGCAGGAACTGCGCGACCGGAAGGCGCGAGAGCGTCGTCTGAGCGGCTAGTTCCGTCTGATGAAACTGCACGCGCTGGTCGAGAAATGCGACGATCGACGCCGACGCGATCGAGCCGCCGAGTTGGAAGAAGAGCACGATAAACGACGAGGCTTTGGCGGCGGCCTCGGCAGCGACCGCGCGCATCGTTGCGACCAGCAGCGGCGAATAGACGAAGGCGGCACCCGTGCCCATGAGCAGCAAGGGCGCGGCGAACGTCTGCAGCGCGCTCTCGGTGGTGACGCTGTTCGCGAGCCAGAGCGAGCCCAGCCCCGCGACCGCCATTCCACCGCCGACCGACCAGCGCGGATCGAAGCGCGGGATCGCGATCAGGTGCGCGATCGGTATCGTGAGCAGCAGCACGGGAAGCGCGCGCAGGCCGATGAGCACGCCGGCGTCGGTACTCGTGAACCCCAAGCTCTCCACCGTAAACTGCGGCAGCAGCAGCAGCGCGGGAAAGATGATCGCCGCGTAGGCGCCGGCGATGGCGAGCCCTGCGGCGACGGCTGGTTGGCGCAGCACGCGCAGGTCGACGATCGGTTGCGCGACGCGCAGCTCCCACCACACGAACGCCGTCGCCGCCCCCAGCGCGATCGCCGTGCACGCCTGGATCGACGCATCGGAGAACCAATCGTCGCGCTGGCCTTGATCGAGCACGTATTGCATGCAGCTCACGGCGACGATCAAGAGCGAGATGCCGGTCACGTCGACGGGCGAACGCTGCGGCTTCCCGTTCTCGCGCAGGTAGCGGGCGAGGAGCACGAACGCGAGCACGCCGGGAACGAGATTGACGTCGAAGACCCACGGCCACGAAGCCTGATCCACGAGGATGCCGCCCAGCGTCGGCCCGACCGACGGGCCGAGGATCGTCCCGAGCGCGAAGATCGACTGGCTCATGCCCATCTGCGACGCCGGAAACGTGTCGCGCAGCACCACCTGAGCCGTTGCCAGCAGCCCTCCGCCGAAAGCGCCTTGCACGATGCGAAAGAGGATGAGCGCCGTCAGCGAGCTGGCCATTCCGCACAACAGCGACGCGAGCGTGAAGCCGGCGATGGACGCGAGAAAGTACGTCTTGCGCCCGAAGCGCAGCTGCAGCCACGGGGTGAGCGGGATCACGATGACGTTGGCGATGACGTAGCCGGTGAGCACCCACGTGCTCTCGTCGACCGTCGCGCCGAGATTGCCTTGAATGGTCGGCAGCGCCACGTTGACGATCGTGAGGTCGACGGTCTGGAGCAGCGCCGCCAGCATGACCCCGCCGACCACCAGATAGCGGCGCAGGCCGTGCTCGACCAGCGACGGCGCGGCTGCCGGCGGCCGCGGCGCGACCGCCAGGCGAGGGCGTGCGGGAATAACGCCGGTGAACCCAGCGCTCCTCTGGGGAACCAACATGTCTACCTTGAGGTTTTGACGGGAAAGGGGCTTGCCATGAGGATACGCCCGGGTTCATACTATGACTAGAACCCGAGTTATCCTAGCACTGAGCGAGCTACGCTCGAGAGGAGCCCAGATGAACCCAGCGGATCGGCGTTTCGAGCTCAGCGACTTCCTGCGGACTCGTCGCGCCAAGATCGTGCCGTCCGATGTCGGCCTCGCGGACGGCGCCCGCCGCCGGACGCCCGGCTTGCGGCGCGAGGAGGTGGCGCTGCTGGCGAACATCGGGGCGACCTGGTACACGCGCCTCGAGCAGGGGCTGCCGATCAACGTGTCCTCCGACGTGCTCGACGGGATCGCGCGCGCGCTGCGCCTGACCTCCGACGAACGGCGCCATCTCTATCTGCTCGCCGGTCTCACCCTCACCGTGCCGGCGCACGAGCCGCAAGAGGAGCGCGTGAGCGAGCTCGTGGTGCGGGTGCTCGACGCGTTGAATCCTTCGCCCGCCTACGTTCGTGGGCGCCGCTGGGACATTCTGGCATGGAATCGCAGCATGGATTTGCTCTACGACTTCTCGCACGCCGTCGGGCCGGCGCGCAATATGGTGTGGCGCATTTTCCTGGATCCCACGTCGCGCTGCAGCATGGGCGATCCCGGATGCACGATGCGCCGCGTCGTCGCGCAGTTTCGCGCCGTCGCGGCGAAGTATCCGCACGATCCCGCGTTCCTCGAGCTGATCGAGGAACTGCGCATGAAATCAACGGAGTTCGCAGAGCTGTGGGCGCAGCACGACGTGCTCGGCTCGACCGACGGGCTCAAGCGATTCATCCACCCGCAGGCGGGCGAACTGATCCTGGACATGACCGCGTTCGCCCTACCCGGCGACGGCGACGCGCAGATGATCGTGCTGACGGCGGCACCCGGCTCGGAGAGCGAGCGAAAGCTGCGCGAGCTCAGCGCAGGTGCGCTCGCACCGGCGTAGTGCCCGGCATGCGAAGGCTTCTCGTGCTCTGCCTCGGCGCCGCGCTCGCTGCGGGTTGCGGGGCGAGCCAATCCGCCGCCGGTTCCGCGGGCGGCGCGATTCCCGAGCGGTCGTCGTCCGGCGCGGCGCCCACCGGTATCGTCGTTCCGCTCTACGCCGGTCCCGGTCCACAATGGAACGAGGTCGTCGCGCAAAAGAAGGCGCATCCGATCGTTCCCATCGTCATCATCGCCAACGTCGACAACGGCCCGGGCAGCCCCGTCTATTCGAGCTACGCCGCCGCCATCGAGAAAGCGCAGGCGGCCGGCATCGTGGTGCTGGGCTACGTGTACACGAGCTACGGAACCCGTTCGCCGGCGACGATCGAAGCCCAGATGACGCGCTGGTCGACGTTCTATAAGGTCGACGGTGCGTTTCTCGACGAGATGAATCCCTCGGATCCGCAACTCTATCGAAACGTTACGGCGTACGCCCACGCGCATTCGCTGCCGCTGGTCATGGGCAACCCGGGCGAGAACGCGCCGGGCAACGCGGGCCCCGACGTCATCAACGACTACGAGCAACGCGGCTACCCGAGCCTCGCGTTCTTGAAGCAGCCTTCGCATCTGGCCTACGGGAAGCGGCGCTGGAGCTACATGGCGGGTGCCGTGCCCCTACGCAGCGCGACGATCGCGGCGAGCGTCCCGTACGTCGCGTACCTCTATGCCACCGACGGCGCGGAGCCGGAGTGCTATTGCAAGCTCCCGACGTACTTCCCCCAGCTGGTCGCTCTGCTGGCCGCGCTCGACGCGAAGTAGCCTCCTAGCCGGACGCTTTGAGGACGGGGCGTCTCTGGGCTAGCCATGCGCCTGCGCGAGCTGCGCGACGGCGATCGCCAGCATCTCGCGCATCGGCGGCAGGTCGCCGGGGTGCTTGCCGCGATGCAGCCAGCGAATCTCGCCCGAGCTATCGATCAACGCGGCGCCGGGCAGCTGCGCGGCGTTGCCCAGCTTGGTCGCCTTCCAATCTTGCCGGAAGCCGGCGGCTTGATTCTCCTTGCGGCGGCGCTTGAGCTCGGGATCGCGCAGGAAGCCGAGCCAGCCGAAGTTTTCGAAACCCATGTCGCGGTAGGTGCGCTTGTGCGGGTCCGCGAGGCAACGCGCGGGATCGCCGAAGCGCCCGCAAAACGCTGCGGCCTCGGCCTGGGCGGCAATCGTGACGAATCGCACCGCGATGCCGGCGCGTTGGAACTCCGGGTCGAGCTCGCGCAACTGCGCGAGTGGCTCACCGAAGAACGTTCAACCGACGTGCCGCAGCCAAACGACGAGGGCCGGGAGGGGTATCCCGAACTGCTTGACGGACGCCGGTAGCTGCACCGCGCTTTCCTCCTACGGCAACGAAGATTCGGCTCCGGCGTTGTTTGCTCGATTGGAGCCCGGGACCTTTGGCTCTTTTACGCGAACCTCGCGCGCGTGAGCGAGTTGCCGCACTTCGCGCTGCCGATCGTTGGACGGCGGCGCGAGATCGACGAGATCGCCGCGCGAATGCGCGAATCGCGCGCCGTGACGATCGCCGGCGCGGGCGGTATCGGCAAGACGCGGGTCGCCGTCGAGGTCGCCGCCGGGATCGCGCCGACCCAGCGCGATGGCGTCTGGTTCGTCGATCTCGCCCCGATCGCGGATCCGGAGCTCGTTTCGGCCGCCGTAGCGAGCGCAATCGGCCTGGAGATGGCCCCCAATGCGGATCCGATCGCGTCGCTGACGACCGCGCTCGCCTCCTCGCAGATGACCATCGTGCTCGACAACTGCGAACACGTCGTGACGCACGCGGCACGGTTGGCGCAAGCGCTGGTCGCGGCGTGTCCCAACGTGCGCATCTTGGCGACCAGCCGGGAGCCGCTGGGCATCGAGCAGGAGCTGGGATATCGCTTGGGCACGCTCGACGCGGAGGCGGCATGCGAGCTCTTCGTCACCCATGCGCGAGCGGCCGATCCGCAGTTCGAGCCGACGCCCGAGAGCGCGGCGACGGTGCGCGAGATATGCGTTCGGCTCGACGGGATTCCGCTGGCCATTCAGCTCGTTGCCGCGTGCGTTCGCACGATGACGCTCGGACAGCTGCGCTCCCGCTTGGACGGGCGCTTCCGGCTGCTGGTCGGCGAATCGCGCGCGGCCTCCTCGCGGCACAAGACGATGCAAGCGCTGATCGATTGGAGCTACGATCTGCTCTCCGAGCGCGAACGGGTCGCCTTCCGCCGTCTCGGCGTCTTCAGCGGCGGCTTTACGCTCGAGGCGGCTCGCCGCGTCCTCCCCGCCGGCTCGTCGGAGGACGAGACCGCCGCGTTGCTCTCTTCGCTGGTGGAGAAATCGATGGTCGCCGTCTCGGGCGAGCCGGCGCCGCGCTACGCGCTCTTGGAATCGATGCGGCACTACGCGCTGCAGCGGCTCGCCGATGCGGAGGAGACGGAGACGATGCGCGCGGCGCTCGCGCAGTACGTGCTGGAGCGAAGCGCGCAAGCGGCGGCGACCTTCGGTGAGGGCTCCGAAGAGGCGTGGCTCGCAGCCTTTACGCCGGACGTCGACAACGTGCGCGCGGCGCTGGAGTGGGCGCGCGGCGCCGATCCGCTGCTGGCCGCACGCATCGCGGGGAATCTGGCGGACTTTTGGGAGTACGGCAGCCGCGCGGGCGAGGGTTTGCGGCGCTCGGAGGCGATCCTCGCCGCGCTCGAGCGCCCCGATGATCCGGCCGCGCTGCCGTTGCTGATTGCGATCGCTCGCATCGGTCTTCCCGCGCACGTCTACCGCCGTACCTTGCAGATGGCCGAGCGGGCGCACGGCATCGCGCTGCGGCTCGGCGACGAGGCGTCGGCGGCGGAGGCTCTGAGGTTGGCCGGGCGCGCGCGCTATCTCTTGGGGATCGAGCCGCAGCGCAGCCAGCACGAGCTCGCCCAGGCGCTGCAGTACCTGCGCGAGCACGGGAAGGCGTTCCATCGCGCGCGCGCCATGCGCGACTACGCCTCTGCGCTCGCACTGGCCGATCCGGTTCGCGGTGGAGGACTGCTGCTCGAAGCGCTCGAGCTCGCGGGTTCGCTCGAGTGGCCGAGCTTGACCCTGCACGTGGAGATCAACGTTGCCGAGCGCGAGTTCCGCAGCGGCAACGTCGGGCGCGCGGCGGAGCGTGCGCGCCACATCATCGAAGTATTGCGTGGACGGCGTGCGCCGCATCAGCTCGGCCACGCGCTGACCAACCTCTCGTCGTATTTGGCGATGGCCGGCGAGTACGATGAAAGCATCGCCGCCGCGCGCGAGGCGATCGAGATCGGGACGCGCAGCGACACCCCGAACTACATCGCGATCCCGCTGCAAGCCGTGGCCATCGCCCTCGTGCAGCGCGGAGCGGCGGAGGCCGCGGCCGAGCTGCTCGGCTTCGCCGAAGCCTTTTACGCGCGCTTCACGATGGAACCGGAACCGACCGAGGCGATCGTTCAAGAGCGCTTGCGCGAGCTGCTGCGCCTGCACCTCGATGCAGCCACGCTCGCGGAACGCTCCGATGCGGGCCGGCTGCTCACCGAAAGCCAGGCGTGCCTGCTCGCGCAGAGCTATCCGGCCGATAGATCCTAGGTGAGCGCCCGACGGCCGATTGCAGGCTACCGTTTCCTTGCTTTGGCATTCGTCGCCGCCGGTGCCGCCTGTTCGGCGCACGGCGTGCCGTCGCTGCCGCAGTCGTCGATCGCGGCGGTAAGCGCGCGTGCCGCGGCCACGGCGGCTCCTTCGGCGCACGCGGCGTGCCCGATGCGCAGCGGGCTGCACGCTCCGCTCTCCGGTGCGCTCACCGTCGCGACGGCGTTCGGGCAGTTGATGGCGAGCGGCGGCACGCGCAGCGCCTTCAGCGGCGTCGATTTCGCAACGAAAAAGGGCCGGCTCGTCTACGCCGCAACGGCGGGCACCGTGACGTACTACGCGTCGTACAAATCGTACGGAAAGACGGCGATCGTCACCGCCGCCGGCCACGCGCAGACGTTGTACGCGCCGGTGGCCTTCGTCGGCAACCCCAGGAGCCGTAAGGTGAAGGCGGGTGAAGCGATCGCGGCGACGGCCGGGGCCTTACTGCACGTTCGGGCGGCCGACGCGCGCGGCTTGGACGGACCTGCCGCCGCGCAGCTCAACCCGTGCGGCGACGCCGAGGGCGCGGCCGGAACGATCGCGCTCATGGGGGAGAGCCCCGCGATCGACGTGGAGCTGACCACGCTGACGCTCGACGGCGTTGCGCTGCCGACGCCCGTTCCGCCGGGCTACGTCACCACGCCGGCGGTGCTCTCGGTCGCGCAAGTGCTTCCCGTCCACAAGTATGCCTTCGGCGTGCTCGAATACGGGCCGGCGCCGGGGTCGTATTACGTCGTGCTGTGCGGGAACGTCGTGTTCGCAACCGGCAATCCGCGCGCCGCAGGGCCGTTTACGCTCGCGCAGCGCGCGACCACGCCGAGCCTGGTCTTCTTTCGCGACGCCGGCACGAACGGAGCGCTGCTGACCACCCCGCTCCCGGCGTACGGTCGTTCTTGCCCCGCTCCGGCGCCGCCCAGCGGCACGTTCTTTCTCAAGCCTTCGCCCGCTCCGCCGGTTTTGAACGTCACGTTCTACCAAACTGGTCAAACGGCGTGGGGATACTGGACGAGTCCGAACGGCGCTACGGGCCAGACGATGCAGATGGCCGTCGGCGATGCCTCGGTCGTGACCGTCTCGCCGAGCTCCGTGCCGATCGATGCGACGCCGCCGCCGACGCCGTACCCGCCGCCCTCGCCGTTCTACACGCTGACCGCGGCCGGTATCGGCTCGACGCAGGTTACGAACACGAATACCTCGTGCGGCTGCTCCGCCGCGACGATCGACGTGACGGTCGAAGCGACGCCGACCGCGGCGCCGGTCCCGTCCCCGTTGCCGAACACGACGCCGAGCCCGTCGCCGAGCCCGTCGCCAACCGCGTCGCCGACCTCAACACCGACCGGTTAGCGCTAGATCGCGAGCGCCAGCGCGACCGCCTCGTCTTCGGTAAACGCGGCGCCTTCGCGCTGCAGCGCCGCCAGCTCTTCCGGCTCGAGGCGTTCGCTCAGCAGCGCCATCAGGCGCCGGTACTGCAGATCTTCGAGTTGATCGGCTTGCCGGTGCGGGTGGAGCGTGCCGGAGCGAGCGTCGCAGAAGCCGATGAGGCGCGCGGCATCGTCGTACCGCTCGATGCCGGCGGCGACGACGGCCAGCGACTGTACGGCAAACGAGAGCTGCATGCGGTCGCCGCTGCGCCTGCTCAGGCGGATGGAGGCGGTGGCAGCGGTGCGCGCCGTCGCCCAGTCGCGCAGCGCTCCCGCGTAACCGGAGAGGTTCTGCAAGGTTTGGCCCAGCAGCTGATTCGACCCC
>DATJRF010000122.1:0-5018 GCA_035505015.1 Verrucomicrobiia bacterium
GAGCACCTTCGGCTTGACCGGCGGAAGCATCTTCCAAGGCGCGATGCCGCTGCACCAGCTCTTCATGTTTCGCCCCGTCCCCGGCTTCGCGAGCTACAACACGCCGGTGAAAAACCTGTACCTCTGCGGCGCGGCAGCGCACCCCGGCGGCGGCGTGATGGGCGCCGCCGGCTGGAACGCCGCCCGCGTGATGCTGCGCGGTTAGAACGCCGCCATACCTCGCGCCCGTCTTCGCCTACCTGCGCTTTCCGGCAGCGGCGAAGACGGGCGCTTACTCCAGACGCGGACGTAATCGACGGCGAAGTCCGCGGGAAAGTCGCTTGGGTTGGGATCGAGCTGACCCTTCTCCCACCCGCCGATCGCCAGGTTGAGCAGGACGTACATCGGGAGATGCGGGATGCGCGCGGGCTCGGCGAAGCGCTTGACCGCGCGACCGTCGAAGTACCACGTCACCGCGTTCGCTTCCCAATCCACGGCGTACGTATGATACGCGGCGCAGAGCGGTACGGCCGCATAGTACGTCGAGCCGTCCTGCTCGTCTTGCCCATCGCCGCCCCGCCAGTGGATGGTCGTGACGTCGCCTTTCGGGTCGACGCCCTGCCACTCCATGATATCGATCTCCGGCGGCCACCGGCCGTTCGTCTGCAGCAGCCAGAAGGCCGGCCACATCCCGGCGCCGCGCGGGAACTTCGCTCGCATCTCGGCGTATCCGTAGAGAAACGAGAAGCCGGCCGGCGTCGTCGGCGTTCCGCCGCTTTGGATCATCCCCGAGGTGAACGGGTGGCCGTGCGCGCGCTGTACCCGCGCGACCAAATGCAGCAAGCCGTCCGCGACGATCACGTTGGGCGCCCGATACCACTCCAGCTCCAAGCTCGGATTGTTCGTGCAGCCTTGACCGACGGGCGCCGAGTTATAGCAGGTATACCAGCGTTTGCGGTCGAGCCGCGTACCGCCGAACTCTTCGTCGAGGAGCATCACCGGCGCTCCGCCGGCATGCGCGAAGATCGGGTCGTCGAGCGGCAACGCCTGGGCGACGGGGCGTTCAGCCGCGCAGCCCGCAGCGATCGTCGCCAGCGCGGCCGCAATCCACCAAGGCCTCACATCTAACGTATCGGCGGCGTTTCGTGCATGAGAACGCCACGCGGCTGCGAATGAACCTCGGTATGTTTTTTCACGCTCTCGTTCTGGCGGCCAGCACGGGCCCGTGCGACGGCGCGACGACGCAGATGGATCTCAACGTCTGCTGGGCCGCGCAAGCGAAGGCCGCGCAGCAACGGCTCGACGAGGCCTATCGCAAGGTCACGGCCGAGCTGCAAGTCCGCCGCCTCGACGCGGGCCCGGTTGCGAGCGCGCAAACGGCTTGGCTCGCGGCGCGCGAGTCGACCTGCGCGTTCGAGGCGGCTATCTACGCCGGCGGCAGCATTGCGCCGATGGCCGAGTCGATGTGCGAAACGCGCACCGCGCAGAACCGCACGACGCATCTGAAATCCTATCTCGACTACCTGCGGGCGCAGAGCGCCCCGCCTAAAGCGCTGCCGGTGGCGAGCGACGCGGATGCCGAGCTCAACCGCGTCTACGGTCTGCTCGCGCGCCAGCTCACGAGCGCTCAGCGCTCGCAGCTGCTGCGCTCCGAAGACGCCTGGCTCGCCTACCGCGACAAAACCTGCGCGATCGAAGGCGGCAGCTGCCTGACGGACCTCGAGCGAGAGCGTACCGCGGAGCTCGAGGCCGGCTGGCTCGGCGAGAAGTTCTGGTAGCGTGGCGCTCGCCGGCAGAGTAGACGAGGCGTGACCGCGTGAGCGTCGTCGCGACGATAGCGATCGCCTGCACCGCCGCGCTGCTCGCCGCCGGCCTGCACCATCTCGTCCAGCGCCGCTTCGGGTACGATATCTTAGCGCGCCACAACGACGTCGCCGGCTTTCTCTATTCCGCGATCGGCGTGATCTTCGCCGTCGCGCTCGGATTCGTGGTGGTCGTGGTCTGGCAGCGGTACGACCAGGTCCGCAGCGACGTCGATGCGGAGGTCGCGGCCGTCATCGATCTCGATCACGATGCGCAGTCGTTTCCGCCGAACTTCCGCCGGCTCGTCGAACGGCAGCTGACCGGCTACGCCAGCGTCGTCGTCACGCGCGAGTGGCCCGAGATGGCGCGGGGCGAACTCGCCGTCGCCGGCTCACCCGAGCTGGAGCGGGTGGCTTACGAGGTGCAAACCTTCCACCCGGCCGGGCCGATGGAGACCGACGCCCACCAGCTCGCGCTCTTGGAGCTCAAGGATATCTTCGACGCCCGGCGCCAGCGCATCCGCGCGACCGAGCCATCCATGCCGCCGCTGCTGTGGTTCGCCCTCGACGCGGGTGCGATCGCCACGCTCGGATTCACCTACCTCTTTGGCGTCAAGAACCACATCGCGCAGCTCCTGATGACCGGCGTCCTCGCGGCGCTCATCGCCGTGATGTTCGTGGTGATTCACGCGCTCGATTCACCGTTCCGCGGCCCCTCCGCGATCCAGCCGTCCGGCTGGCAATACTTCATCGACCGAGCCCCAGCCATCAGCAGCGAATGACCGCGCCTCCGTCAGGATGACGACGGCTCGGCGGGGTTGCGCCAGCCGCCCGAGGGGGCGAGATGGCCGGCGGCTTGGTCTGGGCCCCACGTGTTCGGTGCATACTCGTAGACTTGCGTGCGAGCTTCGATCGCGGGGTCGACGATGCGCCAAGCCTCTTCGACGTAATCCTCGCGCGCGAAGAGCGTCGAGTCGCCGGCCATCGCGTCGGTGAGCACGCGTTCGTAGGCGTCCATCTCCTTGGCGCTGGGATGGCGCCCGGCCAACAGCTCCACCGGTTGGCCCTTGTCGGCGGTCTCGCTCAGCGTCGTCGTGCCGATCGCGATCGCGACCTCCGGGCTGATGCGGAAGCGCACGTAGTTGTGCGGGGGCGACTCCGCAAAGATCGGCGGCGCCTTGCGCAAACGCGCGACGACTTCCGTGCACGTTACCGGCAGATACTTCCCGGCGCGAATGAAGAACGGCACGCCGCTCCAGCGCCAAGAGTCGATCGAGAGCCGCAACGCCGCGAAGGTCTCGGTAGTCGAGTCCGGCGCCACCCCTTGCTCCTCGAGGTAGCCGCGGAACTGGCCGCGCACCAGGTGCTGCGGGTCGAGCGTCGCGACGGCTTTGAGCACCTTGACCTTCTCGTCGCGGATCGACTCGCTGTCGATGCGGGGCGGCGCCTCCATCGCGAGATTCGCCATGATCTGAAAGAGATGGTTTTGTACGACGTCGCGGATCGTCCCCGTTTCGTCGTAGAACGCGCCGCGCCCCTGGACGCCGAAGTCTTCGGCCATGGTGATCTGCACGCTCTCGACGTAGGTGCGGTTCCAGAACGACTCCATGAGCGGATTGGCAAAGCGAAAGTAGAGCATATTCTGGACCGGCCGTTTGCCCAGGTAGTGGTCGATGCGAAAGATCTGCGACTCGTCGAACTCCCGCAGGAGGATCGCGTTGAGCGCACGAGCAGAGGCGAGATCCTCGCCGAAGGGCTTCTCGACGATGACCCGCGCGCCGGCCGTGCAGCCCGACTTGCCGAGCTGCTCGACGACCGGCCCGAAAAGGATCGGCGGAATCGCGAGGTAGTGCGCCGGGTGCGCGGCGGCGCCGAGCTCCTTGCGAATCGCCGCGAAGGTCGAGGCATCGGCGTAATCGCCGTCGACGTAGCGCAGCAGCGTGCACAGCTTGGCGAATGCCTTCTCGTCGAGGCCCCCGTGCTTCTCGAGGCTATCCTTCGCGCGCGCTTTGAGCTGATCGAGGTTCCAACCCGCCTTCGCGGCGCCGATCACCGGCGCGTCGAGGTGGCCGCGCTTGATCATCGCCTGCAGCGCGGGGAAGATCTTCTTGTACGCCAGATCCCCGGTCGCGCCGAAGAAGACCAGCGCATCCGAATGGGCGGCGCTCACTCCTTCTTCTCCAAGTGGCCGCCGAACTCGTAGCGCATCGCCGAGAGCAGCTTATTTTGGAACTCCGCCTCGCCGCGCGAGCTGAAGCGCTCGTAAAGCGCCGTGGTGAGCACCGGTGCCGGCACGGCCTCGTCGATCGCCGCCTTGATCGTCCAGCGTCCCTCGCCCGAATCCGAGACGCGGCCTTCGAACTGCGCGAGTTGCGGATCGCGCGTGAGCGCGTCGGCGGTGAGGTCGAGCAGCCACGACGCGATCACGCTGCCGCGCCGCCAGACCTCGGCGATGTCGGCGAGATTGAGATCGTACTGGTAGTTCTCGGGGTCGCGAAGCGGCGTCGTCTCCGCATCGGCGACTTGCCGCTGCTTGCCGACGTTGGCGGAGCGCAGGATGCCCAGCCCTTCGGCGTAGGCCGCCATCAAGCCGTACTCGATTCCGTTATGAACCATCTTCACGAAATGCCCGGCGCCGTTGGGGCCGCAGTGCAGGTAGCCCAGCTCCGAGGTTCCGCCGAGCTTCTCGCGACCCGGCGTGCGCGCGACGTCGCCGATACCCGGCGCGAGCGTCTTGAAGATCGGGTCGAGCCGCTGTACCGCCGTCTGGGGGCCTCCGATCATCATGCAGTAGCCGCGCTCCAGCCCCCAAACGCCTCCGCTCGTTCCCACGTCGACGTAATCGATGCCCTTCGCGGCCAGCGCCTTCGCGCGGCGGATATCGTCGATGTAGTACGAGTTCCCGCCGTCGATGAGCGTATCGCCGCGCGCGAGCAGCGGCGCGATCTCGGCCTCGCTCGCGTCGACGACGCCGGCCGGCACCATCAGCCACACCGAGCGCGGCTTTTCGAGTTTCGACACGAACTCTTGCAGCGTCGCGGCGCCGGTCGCACCCTCGCCGGCGAGCGCTTTGACCGCATCTTGATTGCGGTCGTAGACGACGCAGGTGTGCCCCGCGCGCATCAGGCGCCGCACCATGTTCGCGCCCATGCGGCCGAGTCCGATCATCCCGAGTTGCATCGCTTACCTAGTCTCCTTCGCAGAACGATAGCGTTTGATCAACGTATTGGTGGAGCT